>SYJG01000230.1 GCA_005798445.1 Planctomyces sp. | reverse complement strand
GCGAGGGCGTCCAGCAGGCGTTGCTCAAAATGCTCGAAGGCACGGTCGCCAACGTCCCGCCGCAAGGGGGCCGCAAACACCCTGAGCAGCAATACATTCAGCTCGACACGACCAATATCCTGTTCATCTGCGGCGGGACATTCGTCGGCCTGGAAGACATCGTCGGCCGTCGCATGGGCCGCAAAATGATCGGCTTCGGCCACGACAACACGTCCCACGAGGACAAGCTGCGCCGCTACGAAATGATCCACGAAGCAACCGTTGAGGACATTCTCGAATTCGGACTGATCCCTGAGTTGGTCGGCCGATTGCCAGTCCTCACGACGCTCAGCAAGCTCAGCGAATCGGACCTCGTCCGCGTGCTGACCGAGCCGAAGAACGCACTCGTCCGACAGTTCCAAAAGTACTTCGAGATGGAAGAGTCGAGCCTCGAAGTCACGACCGACGCGATTCGCGAGATCGCCAAGATCGCAATCCAGAAGGACACCGGCGCTCGCGGACTCCGCAGCGTCATCGAGAACGCGATGTTCGACATCCTCTACGAACTGCCCGACCAAGAGCCGGGCAAAAAGTACGTCCTGACTCCGGAAGTCATCCGCGGTGAGTCGCACTTGTTTCCACAAGATGGATCGGCCGCGGCGTAATCGCGATCTGGCAAACGTAGTCGCCTCGTTCCACGAGGCGAAGCTGTCGCCATCGACTCACGAAGTCGTTCGCAAAAACGCGATTGCTCAAAGTTGCTCCGCCTCGTGGAACGAGGCGGCTACGTTCGCTCCCTCAAAGCCCTCACGCCCAGCGCAGCAAGTCCGCCTTGTTCACGTCCTCGCCCACGAACTCGTGAGCAATGCGTCCTCGCTGGAAGACCAGAATCCGATCGGCGTGAGCGAGCACCAATTCCGGCTCCGTCGAAGCAAGCACGACCGCCGCGCCCAACTTCTTCAGACCCGCGACCAGACGCATGACTTCGTCTTTCGCGTCGACATCCATGCCGCGAGTCGGCTCTTCCAAGACGAGCACACGCACCGGGCCGAGCAGCCACTTCGCCAGTACGACTTTTTGCTGATTTCCGCCCGACAAATTCCCTGTCAGCAACTCTGGCCGAGCGGGCCGGCAACCGACCTTGTCCAGCATTGGCTGTACAACGGCGTGCTCGCGACGACGATGCAACCACTCACCCATCGAGCGTCGCAGGTGCGCGAGCGTCGTGTTGCGAGCGATCGAACTCCGCCGCACCAGGGTCTTGGCACGATCGGCCGCGACCATGACGACTCCGCGCCGTACCGCCGTCGAAACATCGCCGTTTGGCAACGGCAATCGGTCCAGTTGCACCGATCCCGCATCGGCAGAGGCCGCTCCGGAGACCGCGTGAGCCAACGCCTGATGTCCTGCGCCGACGAAACCGTACAGCCCGACACACTCGCCGGGCGCGACGTCGAAACTCACGTTGGCGAACTCTCCCTCACGCGACAACCCGGCGATCTGAAACAGGGCTGATGATTTGGATCGCTGTGGCAAGGTGACGGCTTCGTCCCCGTGGGGCAGGTTGGAAACGTGCCCCGCGTTGCGGCCAAGCATTCGCGAGATGACCTCCGGCTTTGTCAGCTCACTCGAAAGCGACGTCGAAACTTTGCGTCCGTCCTTCAGCACCGTCACTCGGTCGCAGATTTCCAGCACGTCCTCCAAAAAATGGCTGATGAAAATCACCGACACGCCGTTTCGCTTGAGCTGGCGGATCAACTCGAACAACCGACGCGTCTCCGGCGGGCTGAGCGCGCTGGTCGGCTCATCGAGGATCAGCACCCATGCCCCGCTATGCAGACCGCGAGCGATCTCGACCATCTGCCGGATCACCAACGGAAACCGATCCAGACGGCGGCGCACATCAATGTCGATCTGCATCTCGCTCAGAAACTCCTGAGCCTGCCGGTGCATCGTGCTCCAGTCGATCCGTCCTGCCCGCGTCGGCTGCCGGCCGAGAAACAAATTCTCCGCGACCGATAACGCTCCGATCCCCGACAACTCCTGATAGACCATCGCAATCCCGCACGCCTGAGCTTCACGCGGTGATGACAATGGCACCTCGCGGCCGTCGATCAACACTGATCCATCGTGGTCCGGATGCGCACCCGCCAGGATCTTCATCAGCGTGCTCTTGCCCGCTCCGTTGCAACCGACGAGGCCATGCACCTCACTCGGCCGAAGATCGAAGTCCACACCCTCCAAAGCGGCGACACCGCCAAAGCTCTTGCCGATCGCGCGGCACTCCAGCAACAGTTTCTTTTCAACGGCGATCACGACCATCCTCCCAATCCATTTCGATCCGTCAAAATAACCCGCAGCGTCAGCGAGGGCGAGCGCTCCAAGAAAATCGCAATTCAAAGGGTACGACAAATGATCCAGTCCAACTCATTACGGACGGACGACTGATAATTAAGGGTACGACGAATTGCAGGAGACGAAGAATGTGTTCGCCCAACAAATTCGTCGTCTCCTTCAATTCGTCGTCTCCTTCAATTCGTCGTCTCCTTCAATTCGTCGTACTCTTTCCCTCAGAATCGCCCTGTCGGCAGACGAACTATTCGTGAGGACAAAATCGTCTTGGACTCCATTTTAGGCTGGGCTATAAATCGCCCGCTTTTGGTGACTCAGAGATTCCAAGGATGGTCGGCCGTGAAAATTCGCAACGTGTGGCTCACGAAATTGGTGGCGTGGTCCGTTGTCGCAGTGCTGAAGCTGCTGTTCGCGACGTGTCGCAAGCAGTTCATCATATATCCCGGCACAAATGGCTGGGACGCGGATTGTCCCAATCGGTTTCTCTTCTCGGTCTGGCACGATGTGCTGTTCTTCCCGTTGCTCGTGGCGAAACCGCAGAATATGTCGGCGTTGACCAGCCGGCATCAAGACGGTGCGTATGTCGCGGAGATCCTGCTGCTGCTGAAGATCGAACCGTACCGAGGCTCCTCTGCTCGCGGCGGAGCGCAAGCCGTAAGACAACTGCTCGAAGCCGCCGAGCAACGGCACGTCACGCTCACACCCGACGGCCCACGCGGGCCACGACACGAACTGAAAGACGGACTCGTCTTTCTGGCGTCACGTACCGGCTTGCCGATCGTTCCCGCCGCCTTCAGTTGCCGTCGTGGTATCCGATTTCAAAGCACCTGGACCGACATGTTGCTCCCCCTCCCTTTCACGACAACCTACGGCCTTCTCGGCGAGCCGATCCACGTCCCTCCCGATTTGACCCGCGAGGAGATCGACCGCAACAAGCAGCGAGTTCAAGAAGCGATGGATCGACTGTCTGCTCGCGTCGATGACTGGGCAGCCGGCCGCATTGGGCGGGTCGATGTGGAGGAGGCAACGCTCGTCCGCAATGCGGCATGAGGAGATTGCAAAATCGCGAATTGTTCTGCGCTGTAAAAACGCGGGCCAAGAGTTGATGCGGTGCCGCGACCGCTCGCTGTCAATAGTCGAAACGCAGATCGCGACGAAGTTCATCACCTTCGTGAAATCGTCCGCTCGTCCGCTTCCGCGCCGTCGAAAGAGGCTACTAGAATCGCCGTCGTCGCGCTCTCGTCAATTTCGGGTTCAACGAAAGTGTGGTCATGAATGTCGGCATTGTCAGACCAGATGTCTCGGAGTTGAATCTCTCGATTCTAGGCCGCTCCGTGCATCCGGAATTGTTTGCGATTTACGAGCGAACCTCTGTGATTCGAGACGGCTTCCAGATGCAGCTTGCCATCTGTGAAGCGGGCCATCTGCTCGAGCTGCGAACGCCACATCAAACGCTGTGCGAGATCGTCGCCCCCAAAGGCCAATCGCTGCCGCACCGTGACCGTTTCTTCGACAAAAAGTTGCGAGGCAGTCGCGATGAGTCGCTCTGGCTGCCGGGTGGCATCGGCTACCAAGTCAGCTTTCAGGTCGAGCGACTCGATCCGGAGATTTACCTCCATCTTCACGAGGAATTTTCGATCGACTGCCGCAAGGCGACGCTCGGCCGGATATTTGACCCGCCCAATCGGTTGGCTCCCGCCGCCGTGAGCTACCTGCAATTGGACCTGTTCCCGCGCAGTCTGCTGGTCCATGCGTTTCACACGTTTCCGGAAAACTGTGCTGTCGTGAAAACGCAAACGCTGATCGAGCTACCGGCAGCCAAATAGTCGTTGGAACTCCTTCCTGATCCGGATTCCAATAAGAAGCTGCGCTGATTGCTGGGGAGGGCGAGGCTCCTGCCGAGCCGGGTCGGAGAGAACGCGTGATTCTCGCACCGGCTCGGCGGGAGCCTCGCCCTCCCGAACAAAGGCGCGGTTTTCAGTTGGGATCCGGATGAAACGGTTGCGAGCGCCGGTCATTGTCAATTTCAAAGGCCGATTGGCTCCAAACTCACTTCCCATTTGTCCGTCCGACGGTTGGAATCCGATTCATGGATTTGCCTGTCGAGCCTGAGATCACGTCGCTCAGCCTGCTGAAGCGGGTGCGGTGTTTTGACGCGCTGGCTTGGGAGCGGTTGAGCGCGCTCTACGGTCCGGTCGTGTATGGCTGGTGCCGGCGTGCGGGTTTGCAGGACAACGATTCGGCCGATGCGGTTCAGGAAGTGTTTCGCTCGGTCTTCAGGGGGATCGCCGAATTTCGCGGGGCGGACAATAGCCAGAACGGGAGTTCGTTTCGCGGATGGCTGTGGACAATCACTCGGAATCAGGTGCGGCTATTTTTTCGGCGGGGTAGCAACGTGACGCCCGCAATCGGCGGGACGGACGCGCAGATTCGGTTCGCGGAGCATCCTGATTCGACTCCGATCCTCGACGAAGACGAACCGGATGCGGAACAGACTCGGCGGCAGGTGTTGCAACGGGCGCTGGAACTGGTGAAAGCCGACTTCCACGAGACGACATGGCAGGCGTTCGCTCAAATCACGCTGCAAGAGCGTTCGATTCAGGACGTGGCATCGGAGTTGGGGTTGACCGAAAACGCCGTGCGGCAGGCGAAGTTCCGTGTACTACGGCGGCTGCGGGAAGAGTTGGACGGGGTGCTGTAGGTCAGCCTTTCCAGGCTGACTCGCACTGGAATTGGCGCGGTTTCACACGATCGGGTCAGGTCAACGAGGCCACGCAATGGAAGCTGAGTCGGCGAGCGGCAGGGCGTCAGCCCTCCGATTAATGGGTTCGCGGCCAAATCGTAGTACTCGGAGGGCTGACGCCCTGCCG
>SYJG01000229.1 GCA_005798445.1 Planctomyces sp. | reverse complement strand
ACGAACGCGGCGTGACACTCACCAAGACCGCCCTCCAAAAATACGCTCCTCACATCCAACGCTCCGACACCTTGCCCAAATGGAGCCTGACAATCCGCCCGCAATAACCGGTAGAACATTTCAGACCGGCTGCCTAAGACAGAGTTATGCGCCAGACGCGAAAACCTGTCAGACAATCAGTGAGATTTTTTCGACAAAGTGAAAACATCCACCGAGTCAAGATTCGACCCCAGGCGGTCCCCGCCCAAAACGTAGACCTTCGAGCCAACGGTCGCGGCAGTCGCACCGTGACGGGCGTCAGGGAGGTCGGGTAATTGGATCCAACGATCTGTTCGCGGGTCATAGGCTTCCACGCTGACGAGCGAGGGAGGCTGGCCTTGGGTTCCGCCCAAGACGACGAGTTGGCCGTTGATCACCGCCGCCGCCGGAGCAGTGCGCGGCGTCGACATCGGCGAACGAAGGGTCCAGACTTCGGCAGCGGGATCATAAACGTCAAGTCCTGCGGTCGGTCCCTGGCCGTTGTCGCCTCCCGCCACATAGAGTTTTTCACCGATCACGCCACCGGCACCTTTAGAGTGGGGACGCGGTGCCGGCTGGAGTTCCCGCCAAGCATTTTTTTCGGGATCGTAAACATGAAAGAGATGCCGGATGCCGTCGTACCCGTTGGTGCCGCTGAGCACATAAAATTTCCGCCCGATCACGCCGGCGACGGAATCGCCACTGAGGGTCAGGATTGGTGGGCCAACGTCCCACGAGTTGAGACTCGGATCGTAGATCAGCAACGTAATGGTTGGCAGCCCTTCGCTGTGTCGCCAGCCCCCGGCCAAGTAAATCTTGCCGTCGATGACACCGGCGGATGCGGCCGAGCGGCCGTTGTCCCCTTCATCCGTCTGGGGCAGCGGAGCCAAGGCTTTCCAGATGCCAGTTTCGGGTTGCAGCACCTCCAGAGTGTCCAAGTGCTTTTCCGGGGTCACTCCACCCACCAGGTACAGCTTCCCGTCCATTTCCACCGCCATCGAGTGGGTGCGGGGTTGAGCCAGGGGCGGTGCTTGGCTCCAAGAACCAGAAAGTCCGGGTGCGGTGAAAAAAGAGCCGTGGATGAACCACCAAGAAACGCCGCCGACCAAAATCACGAGGAATGCCGCCGTCAGAGTCTTTCGCCAGAAACGCCATTTCTTTCCTGGATCGGTGATTGGAACAATGACCGGCCGAAGACCCGGCAACGCAGCGGTCGGACTCTCGATTCCTTGTGCCAGTGCGCACAAAATGACCGCCACTTGTTGTGCCGAATCCGGACGATGCTCCGGCTCTTTGGACAACAAATGCACGATTAATTGGCACAGCGGCTTCGGAAGATCAGGATTCAATTCGTTCGGAGGTTTCGGCCATTCCACAACCGTCGGCAGCAACAGAGCAGTGGAATTGATCGCCTGAAAGGGAGTGAATCCTGTCCCTAACTCGTACAAGAGACAGCCGAGGCTGAACAGGTCGGCGCGCAGGTCAATGTGCTCGCCGCGCGCTTGTTCCGGGCTCATTTAAGCGGGAGTCCCCAGCACGTCGCCGACGCGCGTCAAGCGGGTGTCTTCATCGGCCTGACGCACCAGACCAAAGTCGAGGATTTTCACGCGCAACTCGGAAGGTTGATTGAGGTTCAAGGCCGCCGGGACTTGCTGACCCTGCCGGTTTCCAGCGTCGTCTTTCTCCAGAACAATGGTCGCCGGCTTGATGTCGCGATGGATCAAGCCTTGCGCATGGGCGGCGGCCAAGCCCTCGGCGATCTGCCATCCGATGGCGGCGCTCTCCTGAGGAGTCGGCCGCGGAGTCTTCCTCAGACGTTCGGCCAAGGTTTCCCCTTCGAGAAATTCCATGACAAAAAAGGGAGCACCCTCGTCGTCCCCGACTTGGTGAATGTGGACGATGTTCGGATGCTTGAGTGCGGCGACGGCCCGAGCTTCACGCAGGAATCGCTGACGCGCCGCCGAGCTGGCCGCGAGTTTTGGTGCCATAATCTTCAAGGCCACACGGCGTTTGAGCGCTTCGTCAACGGCCTCGAAGACCAGCCCCATTCCGCCGCTTCCCAACAGGCGGACCAAGCGATACTGGCCCAGCCGACAGTCCTTTCCAGCACTCAAAAATTCGCTGAACCGTCCGAAATCGTCGCACTGCTGGTCCGAGGACGCTGGCGTTGCGGCACTCGATTGCAGGAGTTGTTTCACCCGGTGAATCAAACCCTCAACGAGTTCTTCTTCCGCCGGGAGAAGTGGCGATTTTCTTTGCAGGCCTTGCCAGAGGGGATCTTCCGACTGAAGTCCCGGCAACAAGGCTCGGCAAGCATCGCAGACGGTCAGATGTGCTTCCAAAGCGCCGGCATCGAGGTCCGAGATCTCCCCGCTGACTAAGTTTTGCCATTCGCCAACGGACGGACACACCGGCTGCATGTTGTCACTTTCTGAACGCTCTACGGATCACACCAACAATTCTTGAAGCTCCTGACGCAGACGTCTCAGAACGCGGGAACTGGCCAAGTACACCGCATTCTCCGTCATGTCCAAACACGGGCCCACCTCCGCCGCAGACTTTCCGAGCACCACATGCTCCCAGCAGGCTTTCCAAATCTTCGGCTGGAATACTTCACGCATCAATTCCATGGCGCGGCCCACCAGGTACTGCCGATATTCGTTCTCAGCCATGACCGTGACGGTGTCGTCGTCTGGCAATTGGCTGTCGGGTGGCATCGCCATCAGCGGTCTGCGGCACCGGAACTCCCGCCACTTGTTGAGGAGCACGGTCCAGAGCCAACCGCGAAAACTTTGCGTCTCGTCGTACTCGAACTGCGGCAACTTCTGAACCAAGGTCACGAAGACTTCCTGGACCAGGTCCGCCGCATCGACCGGCACAGGACCCAGCCGCCGCGCCCAAAAGTAGAGCAACGGCGTATACAGCTCCACCAGCCGATCCCAGGCTTCTCGGTCTTCGATTCGCCGGACGCGCAGCAACAGACTGGCAGACGTGGAGTTCATTTCGGTTCACTCTTATGGCCGCTGGTATCCCGCCTCCAAGGCCTGTTTGGGAGACAGCCTTTCAAGCCCACCGAGCAATCTCCTGGCGAGCCTCTTGATCCAGACGGAGCAATTCCGACAAAGACGGCGAGGCATCGAAGTCATGTTGTTCGAGCACCGCTCGACAAGCACGCGGGATGTCACAGAAACGGAGGCTTCCCGCCAGGAATCTTTCGACAGCGACTTCGTTCGCCGCGTTGAGCACCGCTCCGCAGGTGCCGCCGCGCGACGCAACCTCAAATCCCAGCCGCAATGCGGGAAACGCATCGAGGTCCGGAGGCTCGAAGTGCAGATCGAACGACTTCGTCCAATCGAGTTTGCTGGCGATGGACTCACAGCGCTCGGGATACGTCAGAGCGTACTGGATTGGCAACCGCATGTCCGGAGGCGAAAGCTGAGCGATGACACTGCCATCCGTGAACTCAACGAACGAATGCACGATCGACTGCGGATGCACGACCACGTCGATCTGATCGTCGCGCAGGCCGAACAACCACTTGGCTTCGATCACTTCGAGAGCCTTGTTCATCATCGTCGCCGAGTCGATCGTGATCTTTGGCCCCATGTTCCAAGTCGGATGCGCGAGTGCCTCGGCCGGCGTGACGTCCCGAAGCCGCGCCAGCGTTCGGCCACGAAACGGACCGCCGCTCGACGTCAGCACGACTCGTTTGACCTCGTTTGATCGCCCGGCTTGCAACGCTTGAAAAATCGCGGAGTGCTCGGAATCGACCGGAACCAACGTGGCGTTCGTCCGTTTGGCCAACTCCATGACGAGCGGCCCAGCGACGACAAGCGTCTCTTTGTTCGCGATGGCCACCGCCTTACCGCATTCCAGCGCAATCCATGTCCCTCGCAGCCCGGCCGCTCCGACAATCGCGCTGACGACGACATCCACCTCCGGCGCAGAGCACAGCCGCTCGATGCCGCTCTCGCCAAAAAGGAGTTCCGTCTTCGTCGAAAATGCCCCACGATCGACACCATGTCTTAACGACTCGTCGGTAACGACCGCCCAGCGAGGATGATTTGACTGCGTCTGTTCGGCCAATTCCCGCCAGCGACGATGCGCTGTGATCCCCGAAAGCGACAGCCGCTCTGGCAGCGCGTCGAGCACTTGCAAGCAGTTGGTGCCAATCGATCCAGTCGATCCGAGAACAGCGACCCGTTTCATGCGGCGGAATCCGTCGAGGTTTGAGTGACTTCAAGGCTACCGGCTGGCAACCGGAAGATGAAGCCGACACCCGACGGTAGCATCCGCTCGATTTTGCCCGTCACCAACCTCGTCCCTCCTTCGGATTCGCGCTGGCCACTCAAGAATAGCGCCGTTGACAAAAAAAACTCGTCTGGCCTAAAAGCACATGTACGCTGGAAAGCAAAGCAACAATCGGTGTCGTTGCAGGCTGGACAACGATTTCACGCAGTCGGGTTAGGCGGTACTGAATTGATCATGCGCCATGGAACCCGTCGGCTTCGCACGGAGACAGAGGCGTTATGGATTCGATATCGCGCCGGGCTCTCTTGATGGCGTCGGCCGGAATTCTCTGGGGATGGCCGCGTCCGGATCGAAACGCACAAACAGGCGGTGAGGATTCTTTTCTCATTGAGCCCCCGGCAGCTCGCCAGGAGGCTCCGCAGTTCATCAGTGCGTTCATCGGCCATGCGGGAACGCTGGGCGTCGCTCACTGCCCCTCCATTTGCCAGCTTTCCGACGGGAGGTTAGCGACGGTTTGGTATGCGGGATCAAGAGAAGGAGCGAAGGATGTCTCCATTTGGTTGTCTCGTTCTGACAACCCGAAGAAACCCTCAGACACGAATATTGACTGGGAGCCCCCCCGTGCTCTGGTCGACCGTCAATCGGCTTCGGCTGAGCTGTCTCGTTACGTCAAGAAAGTCGGGAATCCAATCATCTTCACGGATCACCGGGACCGAACCTGGTTGATTTATGTGAGCATTGCGGTCGGCGGTTGGTCGGGAAGTTCGCTCAATGTGAAATGTTCGCTTAATGGCGGAGAAACTTGGAGCAATAGCGAGCGATTGATTCTCAGTCCTCTGGCAAATTTGAGCGAGTTGGTTCGTGCGAATCCCGTTCTGATGAAGTCTGGACGAATCGCGATCCCGATTTATCACGAGTCGATCGTGAAATTTTCTGAACTCCTTTGGCTGGACTGGAAGCAGGACAAAGTTGTTTGGGGAAAGACACGCATGACTGGCGGACCGTCGTTATTACAGCCCACGATCGTTCCGCTCGACGAGCGAAGGGCCGTGTCCTATCACCGAGATCATCAACGCCGCGGTACTCCATGGCAGGAAACGCTCGATGCCGGCAAAACCTGGAGTCCTATCGCGATGACCGGTCTGCCGAATTCAGATTCGAGCGTCGCCGGTCTTCGTCTTTCCAACGGGTCGGTCTTGTTGGCATTGAACGACAATTCGCAGAATCGTCACGATCTCACTCTGGTACTTTCGAAAGATGGCACGACCGATTGGCAGCGAATTATCGTCCTTGAGAATCAAACAGGAATGGAGTTCTGTTATCCATCAATGATCCGAGGTCGCGATGGCTTCATTCACTTGGTTTACACATGGAAGCGAGAGCGGATTCGCTACTTGGCGTTCAATGAGGCTTGGCTTCAAGAGCGGGAATTAGAGGCAAGGTCATGATCGCATGGTGCTATCCAATGATCTTCTGGGGATTGGTCGCAGGCCTGCTGGTCAAGCTCGCCCAATTGTGTGTCGCTGATAAAGGACCACGATGGTTGCCCCTGATCGGCGTCGCAGTGACGCTAATCCCCATCCAGGGAATGCCATTCGGACGATTTCTACATGGGATAACTTCCGGGTTCAGTATTCCATCGTTCGTCTTACTGATGGACGTTCTTTGGAAGGCTCACTCGGGACAGCCACTTCTTTCCAATTCCACTCGAATGACCATGTATGCGGCTGGAACCGTGTTTGGCATTTCGCTCTATCCAATGGCAATTGGGCTCGGACTATTTGATCCATACGCCTTAGGTTGGAGTTCTGGCGGGCTCAGCATATTACTAATACTCGTGACAAGTGTGTTTCTTTGGAAAAGCAGCGCCTTCGGATACATACTACTTCTTGCTGCAGCGGCTTGGCAGATTGGACTATTCGAGTCGATCAACATTTGGGATTACGTCGTTGATCCAGCCTATTTTCTGTCTTCCCTCGTTGTACTGATTGCGCACGCCGTTCGCGCGCAGTTCTCTGGCCATCGCCACCGAGCACTCGCTAAGAGAACAACGACAGCTGAGTCGCTGCTGCGGAATGCTGCCTAATTGACTCTTTGGTAGTAGGTGACGCGCTACGGTGTGGCGTATGTCAGTGCAGGAAACGCGATTCCTGTGCCATGACCTGTTTGATACCTTTTACGTCACCCAGCGACTTCTTCTCTTTCATGTCGTCCCATGCATATTTCCTTCCGGACAAGCTTTCGATAATCACGCCATCGATCCAGTAAGCTTTTGTGAAATAAGACGACAGTACTGTCCCCCTGCCCTCCGGGAGTCGAAACAGATTCGCCCCATTGGAGTAGTGCTCCGCAGGTGAACTGCAACCTAGTGCGTCCGCCATCAATGTGGGTACCACGTCTTGATGCAGAGACAGCCGAGATTCGACTGCGCCAACGGTTTGTCCCGGCGACTTGACCACCAGCGGGGTCTGTATTTGCCAGCGGGTGAAATTACTGCCGTGCCCCCAGTATCCGAGTCCATTCTCATTGAATTCCTCGGCATGATCACCGGTGACAATGATCCAAGTATTCTCAAATCGTCCTTGGCTCTTCAGCGTATCAAACACCAACTTCAGCAGTGCGTCGGAATAATACAGGCTGTTGTGATAGTCGTTCTTGTAGGGCGTGGAATCTGCGGTCTTTTTCAGTGCGTATCCGCCTTCAACCATGGGCAAAGGGGAAAACCGGGAATACGCCGGTGGATACAGGTATGGGGAATGGGAGGACGTTAGAAACAGGAAGTCAAATCGAGGCGACTGGCTGCTGTCAGTTGATGACATGCTTGCAATGTATTTATCGACGACTAACCGGTCACCCTTGCTATAGAAATAATCAACAGGTGCAACTCGAGAAAAGAACAGCGAACGCAAAGAAAAACGCTCTAGGTAGCTCGACGTGAAAACGCGAGACCGGTAGCCCTGATCGTGCAACGTCTCTGTAAATAGGCTCGGATTGCTTTTCGGAGTCCCCTTGAATCTGTCGTAGTAGCTTGAATGCAGTCCGAACAACAGGCTGAACAAACCGGGCACCGTGGTCGACCCCCCTGATAAGTGCTGATCGAAGCGTGTCGCAGTCGCGGCAAAATGACAGAGATTCGGCATGATGTCGGGGCGAAGACTGTCTGCTTGCCAGCTTTCGAGCACCAAAATCAGAATCGATGGCGGTGACTTCTGGCTCACGCAAACGAGGGGTTCAAGAGGGTACTGCACGCTGCCACTCTTGGTTCTATCGACATCCAACCTTTCCCCACTTGTCGCAGGGAATACTGTTGGCCACATCGCGCTGATTCGCGGCCCGTTTCTGTGGCTACTTACAGGATAGTAGAGCGGGAACAGTGAATCGATGCTGGTGATCTCTTCCCGGTCATAATGCTTGGCCCAGATGTGTATAACGGTGTTGGCCGCAATGGCGGGGATCAACATGATCAATAGCCCCGAAATCACAAAACGGAGCTTCTTTGGAGTGTAACTCGAAAGTCGATTCAGATAGATGACTAATGCACCCAAGCCCATGGCGACCAATCCGGCTGCGATTAGAAGAAATGTGGGGACGCCTACACCATTGGGATTCGTGACCATCATCTCCACCACCAGCCAGTTGACATGAAAGCCGTAAAGGCGGAACGTGGCGTAATCAATCACCAGATAATTCAGCCACATCCAAGCCACTAGAGGGGCGAGCCAGCGACTCATCGCACACCAGCGAGACGGAAACAGCAGTAAATTGACGATGAACAAACTACCGCCGAAGTAACCGGCTACGCTCAGCATATAGATTTTGGACAGTTGCGTACTCAAGCTCTGTGCTGACGCAGCGAACAGGCAGAGCAGAACTAAAGACGCCAGGATGATATAGAAAGTAAAATTCAGGTGAGAGCGAGCGCAATTCTTCATGACAAAAACTCCTCCATGAGTTTTTGGGCGTACAACTGGGCTGTAAGAAGGCAGAGCAGACGATGATTCCAGAACCTCGCTGGATGTGACTCCCTGAATCCCGCTCCTTTTGCTCATGAATCCAGCTCCTTTTGCCCAAATGTGAGCCGCGATGTTGGACCAAATCTCCGCCGGGAGTCAATCTCTGGTTGGATCTCATATCCGGCAACAGAGAGTGAGACGCACTTTGCGCAAACTTGCTGATGGGTTGGCGAGACGTCGAATGGCAAAGCCTGAGTGTCCACATCTATTCTGGAAAGTTCGCGAAATAGCCGTTAAGGTTTTCAATAGATAGAGTTTAAGTTCCGCTGCAAATGTCATTTTGGCGTTCTGGCGTTCTGGATCGAGATCATCTGCGAATTTCGTTTTTCGAGTGCGCGGACTTTAAAGACGATGCCACCGCCAAGTTGCAGCGTCGTGCGGTCAGTGAAAGTCATGTTCGACCCTCGGAATCGCAGCCAATTTTTGAACTTCGCCGGTCTGTTCGAGGGCGGCCTGGCTTTGGCAGCCGTGGGAGTAGGCAGGCTGCTCGAGATCAATCCGTTCGAAAATGTTTTGTGGAGCTGGCAGGCCGTCGGTTGGGGATTACTTGGCGCGGTGCCAACGTTCTTGGTCTTCTACCTGACGTATCGCTTCCCCATCGGTGAACTGCGAAAGATCCGCGATTTCCTCTCGCAAGAGTTGGCCCCATCACTGTCCATCCTGCGTTGGTACGACTTAATTCTGATGTCGCTCCTGGCGGGCGTAGCAGAGGAGTTGCTGTTTCGGGGCGTGTTGCAGCCGTGGATCGGCGAACTGTGGTGCAACGTCCTCTTCGGAGTGGTGCATTGGATCACGCCGTTGTATGCGTTGCTGGCATTCGTGATTGGCAGCTATCTCAGTTGGACCATGACTGTCACCGAGCCGCAGAATCTGCTGACGCCCATTGTGATTCACGCCGTCCATGACTATCTGGCATTTCTGATGATCGTGGCGATGCACCGCCGCACGAATGCGGTTCCCCCCGCATCGGAAAACGCCGATTGACGAATCGCGAGTTGGTTCCAGAATAAGCCGCATCCCGGATGTCGAAGGTCTCTTGACGGTCGTTGTTGGCATCCGGTATCCCACCCGCCCCGGTCACGGCCGCGCGAATGAATTGATCGTCGCACACGTCGGACCGAGCCTTGAGGAGTCAACATGTTGGATCAGTGGATGGTCAGAACCGGACAGTGGGAGAACTCCCGTCGCGAATACGCGCGGCAGCGGCAGATGGGTATTGGCGACCTCTTGCTGGAGAATCGCATCGTTTTTTTGGAAGGGGTCATCAACGACGGTGTCGCCAACCTGATTGTGATGAAGCTGCTTTTCCTGCAATCAGAAAGCCGAAACCAAGATATTCACTTGTATGTGAACTCGCCGGGGGGGTCGGTCACGGCGACGATGGCAATTTACGACACGATGCAGTTCATCGACTGCAAAGTCGCGACCTATTGTGTGGGGCTGGCCGCCAGTGGTGGAGCGATCGTGGTCGCTGGAGGCTCGAAGGGTAAACGCCACATCTTGCCTCACGCCAAAATGATGATTCATCAGCCGTACGGCGAGGTTGGGGGCCAAGTCTCGGACATCGAGATTCAAGCCAAGGACATAATTGACACTCGGGAGGTGCTCAATCAAATCCTCGCTTCCCATACCGGTCAGCCGATTGATGTGATCGCCCGCGACACCGCTCGTGATCGGTTCTTGACGGCGACCGAGTCGAAGTCCTACGGGCTGGTCGATGAAGTGCTCAGCAAAGCTCCACCGGAAAGCAAGCCGGCCATTGTGTAACCCGCCATGTGCTTTGGCTGGCCTCCGAACCGAGCCACAACAGCAATTTGAAAAACATCTCCGAAAGCGAGTCTTCCATGTCGGTGCTTGTTCCCTGGGTCGTCGAAAAGAGTGGCCGCGAAGAGCGGGTCATGGACATCTACAGCCGGCTGCTCAAAGACCGGATCGTGATTATGGGCAGCCAAGTCAACGACGATGTCGCCAACGCCATCGTCGCACAGCTTCTGTTTCTGCAATTCGAGGACAGCAAGGCCGACATCCATTTTTACATCAACTCGCCGGGCGGCTCGATCACGGCAGGGATGGCGATCTATGACACCATGCAATACATCAACTGCGACGTGGCCACTTACTGCATCGGCCAAGCCAGCAGCATGGGTGCCGTTCTGCTGACCGCCGGTTGTGCGGGCAAGCGATTCGCTCTGCCGAACGCGCGCATCATGATTCATCAGCCTCTGGCCGGAATGCAGGGCACAGCGACTGAACTCGAAATCCATGCCAAGGAAGTGATTCGCGTTAAACGGCGCATGAATGAAATCCTGATGAGACACACCGGCAAGACTCTTGATCAACTGCAAGATGATACGGACCGCGACAACTTTATGACCGCCGACGAGGCCAAGGACTACGGCCTCATCGACCATGTACTCGCGAAGTTGCCGGTGAAGACCGGCGAGACGACGTAGCCATTTGGGGAGTGCTGTGCTGACACTCTGCACTCCAAAGGAGCCATCACGGATGAGGCTCGCTTCTCGACTGTTGGCGTTCGCTGTTATCGCAACAACCGGCTGCGCGAGCCGAGGCAATGTTGATCTGCTCGAAGCCCGGTTGCGGGAACAGGAGGACCAACTCCGTTCCCTGCACGCGCAGGTCGACAGGACCAATTCCGAACTGACAGCGGCTCGCCGTCTGAACGAATCACTCAAGCAAAAAGTCGTGCAGCCGGCCAGTCACGAGGCGACGTTTGATCTCCGTGAACAGCACTTCCAAGTGACCGGCTTGAAGATCAATCCATTGTTGACTGGTGGCTTTGACCGCGACGGAAGGCCGGGGGACGACCAAATCACGCTGGTCTTCACTGCGATCGACCAGCGCAATCAGCCGGTTCAATTGCCCGGCCAGGTGGAGTGTGAGTTGCTCGATCCCTCGCGGCCTGCGGAGCAGCAACGGCTTGGTCTCTGGACATTTGACGCCGTGAAAACCAGATCCGCCTGGCGGAAGACGCTCGGTAGTTTCGGCTACCGTTTCGAATTGCCGTGGCAGTCGATGCCAACCACCCGTGACCTCGAACTTCGCGTCCGATTCCAGTCCCACCACGGTGACCGATTCGAAGCCTCAGCTCCAATCCGGATCGCGTTGTCGAAGCCCACTCTCGGCGCGGACCAACTGATGCCGTAACCTGAAGTGGGGTGAATGATGCGACGAATCCATTTTCTGTGTCTGATGTGCGCAATTGGCCTCGAGGTGAACGCCACGGTCGCCGACGACCTGCCGGCCGTTCGGCAACCGGCCGTCGCTCCCAAGTCGTCGCCTGACGCAATCGAGCAGTGGATTCACGATCTGAATGCTCCCGAGTTTTCGCGACGGGAAACGGCGACTCGAAACTTGATTGCTGCCGGTGCCGATGCTGCGGAATTGCTGGTGAAGGCGGTGCCGACGAGCAGTCTTGAAACGACCTGCCGCATCACCACGATCTTGCGAGCTTGGTACACGTCGGGCAAGGACGAACTCATCGAGCCAGCCGAAGTGGCGTTCGAGCAACTTGTCGAATCCAAGAATCGACACATGGCCAGCCGAGCGGTTTCGGTACTGGATCAATACGCGACCACTATTCGGCAAGATCGAGCAATTGCTCAGATCAAACAACTTGGCGGAACTATCGAAGTCTCAACCGTGATGGGACGCCTGCGAGTCGCCGGTCCCGACGAAACACGGTCCTATTTGGTGATCCTGGGGCGAAGTTGGCGCGGTGGCGATGAGGGTCTCAAATTTCTGCGGCGTGTCAGCGGCCTCACCCAACTGTACCTGCTCCAGGATCAAGCCACTGGAAAGATCGTTACCCCCGGCGTCACTCAAGATTCGATTGACGATCTGCGCCGCACGTTGCCGGCTCTTGCTGTGGACTATCGCGGACCGGCGTTTCTCGGCGTGAAGACGCTGCCCAACGTTCCCATCTGCCACATCCACGAGGTACCGGATGACACGCCCGCTCACCGAGCGAAGCTCATGGCGGGAGACATCGTCATCGGATTCGACGACAAGCCGGTCAACTCATTCCCGGATTTGGTGAAGCTCATCGGCACGAAACAGCCAGGAGACGTTATCAAACTCGAAGTGTTGCGCGGTGCCGACAATGACGAAATGATCTTTCTGGGCCAGCTCAAGGGGCAGCCCGAATCTGCTGCCTCGAAAGAGTACCTTGAGAAGCTCCGCGAGCGGATCGGCATGAAGATCGATGTGACGCTCGGCGAGTGGGGTGCAAAACCGAAACCGTAATTCAACGGGCATGCTGAAACCTGAGCCAATTGACGATCCCGATTCCAGGTGATTAGTCTGGCGTTCGGAATTTGCAGCGAATTGATCCGAAAAGTAGGGACATTCGGCTCGTTCGTAAGCCGAGATTTGCCCGATTCAGTGACTGACCTAGCCCGTTGAGAAACTTTTCATGTCCGTGTCTTCTCCGCCAGTGAGTTCATCGCCGGACGCCCTATCAAAACTGCGAATCTCCCGTTCCGCACCGCCACCGCGACGCTCGTGGCCGAAATGGCTGTTTGGAATTGTCGTTTTGTTGGCAATCGGTCTGGGCGGATTTGCGTTGGCGTCCAAGAATGGATGGGGTTCCGTCGGCAAAAACTGGCTGACCGTTCCGGAGATGATCCAGTCTCGACCGGAGGTGCGCCTCGGTTCGGTGACCGTGGAAACCGGACGATCCGCCGAGGCGCTGGTAGTTGCGACCGGCTACTTGGAATCTCGTCGTCAAGCAAGAATTGGTGCTCGCGCTCCCGGTCGGATCGAATTGGTGAATGTCGAAGAAGGGAGTCGCGTCGAGACAGGTCAGGTGCTCGCGGTGCTCGAACACGCGGACTTGGAAGCCTCGCTCGCGGCCGTCACGGCATCCTTGTTGCGAGCAAAAACTTCGGCGGCAGAACAAGAAATCATGATCGCTCAGAGTCTGCGTGACCTGGAACGTGCGGAACGGCAATGGAAATCCAAGACGATCTCCGATTCCGAGTATGACGAGAAGAAATTCAAGCACGACGGGAACGTCGCACGCCGCGCTTCGCAGGCTGCCGAAATTGCTCTGGCCGAAGCGCGCGTCCGCGAAGCGGAACAGATGAAGGAGAACATGTTCATCAAGGCTCCGTTCAACGGCACCGTAATCTCCAAAGATGCCGAGGTCGGCGAATCGATTCTGCCCGGAGGAATGGGGGAGGCGTCGGGACGGGGCTCGGCGGTGACGGTCGCCGATCTGGAACACTTGGAAGTCGAATGCGACGTGAAGGAAGACTACATCAGCCGAGTGACCCCCGGTCAAACCGCCGAGGTCGCCGTCGATGCGGTTCCGAAATTCCGCTATCAGGGCCGAGTCCGCAAGATCATCCCGATGGGCGATCGCGCTCGGGCCACGATCAAAGTGAAGGTCGAAATCACCAACGTCGATTCCCGGCTGTTCCCGAACATGAGCGCCACGGTCTACTTTCTTCCCGCCGAGACGACTGAGACGCCGGAGGCCACAACTCGCCGAGTCTTCTGCGACACCGACGCCATTCGCGCCGATGATGCGAGCCGCTTTGTGTGGATCGCTGACGATCAAGACCGAATTCGTCGGCAAGATGTGACCACCGGCAGCGAACGTGACAAACGCACTGAGATCACCATCGGACTCTCCGGAGGCGAACGAGTCGTCGTCGCGCCGCCCGGATTGGAATCAGGCCAGCTCGTGAAAATCACGCGCTGAAGCCCCCCTGCCCTGCCACAGAACTGAGGAGCCACACTTTGTCTGAACCGCACCCGCAAAACGGCGAGCCGATCGTCGCCGTGCATGATGTCTGCAAAGAATTTCATCGCGATGCCATCACGATTCCGGTCCTGTCGGGCATCAATCTGCAACTCAAACACGGCGACTACTTGGCGCTCATGGGACCGTCGGGTTCCGGCAAGTCGACGCTGTTGAATCTCGTCGCGGGATTGGATCGCCCGACATCGGGCACCGTCACGGTCTGCGGCCAAAGCCTGGAGAAGACTTCGGAAAGCGCGCTCGCACGGTGGCGATCGCGGCACATTGGCTTCATCTTCCAGCTCTACAACCTCATCCCCGTGCTGACGGCGTTTGAGAATGTCGAACTGCCGCTGACACTGACGTCCCTCTCGCGGCGCGAGCGGCGCGAGCACGTCGAAGCGGCCCTGCAAGTCGTCGGACTGGCCGATCGCGCGCACCACTACCCGCGGCAGTTGTCGGGCGGTCAAGAACAACGAGTCGCGATCGCTCGCGCCATCTCCACCGACCCGACCTTGCTGGTGGCCGACGAACCGACCGGCGATCTCGACGCCAAGTCCGCCGGAGAAATCCTGGACCTCATGGAACGGCTGAATCGCGAGTTTCACAAGACGATCATCATGGTCACTCACGACCCCGACGCAGCGGCTCGCGCCAAGCAAACGCTGCATCTGCAAAAAGGCGTGCTGGTCGAGCAGACGCATGCGGGGCAGGAGTAAACCATGCACATCCTCTTTTACATCTGGCGAAACCTGAAACGGAACAAGCTGCGTTCAATGCTGACGATTCTGTCGTTCGGCTTCAGCCTCGCATTGATGACGGTGCTGCACGGCTACACGGCGATGCAAACTGTGTGGCAGAAGGACGCCGAAAAATCGCATCGTCTTGTCGTTTTGAGCACCCAAGGCTTTTCGGGAAAAGTGCCGATCGCGCATGTGGATCGTATTGCCGGCACGGAAGCCATCGTGGCCGCGACGCCGTATGCTTGGTTCGGAGGCAATTACAAAGAGGAACAGGCGCAGTTCGCGCAATTCGGTGTCGATCCCAAGACCGTCTTCAGCGTATACGACGAGTTCAAGATTGCTCCCCAACAATTGGAGGAGTGGCGCAAGACTCGCAACGGCTGCGTCATCGATCGCCGGTTGGCCGAGCGGTACGGATGGAAAATTGGCGAACGGATTCCGTTGCAGGGCACGTTCTATCCAATCGTCTTAGACCTTGTGCTCGTCGGCACCTGGGATTGTCCTTCAGACACCGGGTCGTTGTGGTTCCATTGGCATTATCTGGACGAGGGCTTGCGGGCGAAGAATTTTCCGGGATCAGGTAATGCGGGGACGATCTTTCTTCGCGTGTCGAGCAGTGATGCGCTGGCACGAGTCGCGCAATCCATCGATGACCGGTTCGCCAGTTCCGAGAATCCAACACTCACGCAGACGGAACGCGCTTTCTTTCAGATGTTCGTGGACATGGCCGGCAACGTGCAGAATTTTATCTTTTGGATTGGGGTCGCGGTGGTGGTCTCGTTGACGCTCGTGGCTGCCAGCGCGATGGCCATGTCGATGCGCGAGCGCACGACCGAGATTGCGCTGCTCAAAGCGATCGGTTTTTCGCGCCGTCGAGTCTTGGTTACGGTCCTGGGTGAAGCGACTTCGCTGACCCTGCTGGGAGGGCTGCTGGGCATCTTCATCGGCTGCTCGTTCCTGGAACTGCTGCACAAAGTCATGGCGCAAATGTTTCCGTTTTCGGTGGCCGAGTTTTTTGGACCGTGGCTGGTGTATTTGCTAGCAACCGCCGCCGGGATCGGCCTGATCAGCGGCATCGTCCCGGCTATTCGCGCGGCACAATTGTCCGTGATCGACGGGCTGCGGCGCGTTGTGTGATCGTCGCTCCATTCCATTGCGTCCCTTTAACCCTTTTCGTCTCGTTGAAAGTACAAAAGGGACCAAAGGGAATTTGCAAACATCATCCTGCAAAGTGAGACTCTCCGATGATTCCCGCCAAATACAACGTCCGCAACTTGCGAGTTCGCTGGGTCACGACGCTCATGACCGTTGGTGGGACAGGGCTGGTCGTCTTTGCCAGCGTGCTCACCTTTGGAATGACCGACGGACTGAGGCACGCGATGACGATTGGTGGCGATCCGCTGGACCTGATCGTGTTGCGAAAAGGGACGACCGAAGAGACCTCCAGCAACATCGATCAAAAGGTCGCCAAGGAGATCGCCAACTTGGAAGGCATCGCGACGGACAGCACGGGGCAACCGATGTGTTCCTCCGAGTTCGTCACGATCCTGACGAAACCCCGCCGCAACAACGGCGGCACCGTCAACTTGATTGTGCGCGGACTGCAAGACGGAGGACGAGCCTTGCGTCCCGGCTTCAAGATCGTGCGCGGCCGTGACCTCCGGCCTGGCGTCAACGAAATCATCACCAGCCAACGCATGGCAGAGCGTTTTCAGAATCTGGCCATTGGCGAGAAACTCGAAATCAACAAGGTGTTCTTTGAGGTCGTGGGGTATTTCGAAGCAGGCGAAAGCTCCGCGGAATCCGAAGTTTGGACTGACTTGCGCGACCTGACCGGCGCGCGCCGCACTCCAGAAGCGCTGTCGATCGTGAACCTGCGCTGCCGCGACACCGGTGCCAAGACCGCACTCATGAAGCGCCTCGAAGACGACGAACAATTCAAGCTGGCGGCACTGGACGAGCCGGCCTACTTCCAGCGGCAGATCGAGATGGCAGGTGGCATCGAATATGTCGGCTACATGATCGCCGGATTCCTGGCGATCGGAGCGATGTTTGCCGCCGCAAACACGATGTACGCCGCCGTCGCCGGACGCAGCCGCGAAATCGGAGCGCTTCGCGCGATTGGCTTCAGCCGTCGCAGTATCTTGCTCTCGTTTCTCTTCGAGTCGGTTCTGCTGTGTCTGCTCGGCGGAGTTTTGGGCTGCTTGGCGACATTGCCGCTTCACGGCCTCTCGACCGGAACTGCCAATTGGGCGACGTTTAGCGAAATCACATTTGATTTCCGGTTTGGTCCCGTCGTCCTGCTGCAAGGCGTTGCCATGGCGCTGATCATGGGTCTGCTGGGCGGCCTGTTTCCGGCAATTCGCGCAGTTCGCATGCCGATCATCAGTGCTCTGCGAGAAAACTAACCAGACGACGATTGCCCGTCATTCGTTGATCGGTTGCCACAACAAGTCGATCAACTCCGACGCTGTTCGTCCTGGAATCGGCGACGAACAGATGGCACTGCTCACTGCAATTCGACTCGCGCCGGCGGAGCGTACGGCGGTGATGTTCGCTGGCGCAATGCCGCCGATCGCGAACCAGGGAAGCTTGATCTCAGCAGCAACTTGCCGGACGAAGTCGAGGCCGGCGAGCTGATCAAACGACTTTGTGCTGGTGGTGAAGCAGGGACCGACGCCGAGATAATCGGCACCGTCCAGCACGGCTTGCCGAGCTTGCTCGATGGTGTGCGTCGAGACTCCGACCAGGCGATGCGGGCCAACGATGCGGCGAGCTTCGCGGACAGAGAGTTCGTCTTGGCCGACATGGACTCCGTCAGCCTCGGCCAGCACGGCGAGATCGGGGCGGTCATTCATGATGAAAAACGCATCCGCCTCGCGTGTCCAAACACGTACGCGACGAGCGGCTTCAAGCAGTTGGCGGTCGGACAATTCTTTCTCGCGAAGTTGCACGATCCGCACGCCGGCTTCGAGAGCTTGTCGAATCGCCGGGCCGCTGCCGTGATGGCACAACGCTTCGGTGACGAGCAAATACAAGTCGCAGCCGGTCAATCGCTCGCGAGCGACCAGTGTTGTGGTCAGTCCCTTCTCGATCGTGTACAGCCGGTAGCGGAGCTGTTCGAGGTGTGCCGGCAGCCGTGGATCGGCGAGCCGTGGCCGAGACTGCGGCGAGTTGGTGGACTCCTCGCCGGACGAGCCAGCGACCGAGTGACCCAGCAGCAATTTGGAAAACTCTCCGAGCGTGCGGAGCGCTTCTTCGACTCGGCGGCAGTTGGCGACGACGACGTCGCTGGGCAGCAGCCGAGTCTGCTCGCGCTGCGTTTTGATGCTCGTGCCCACGTCACCCTGCGTGTCGCGCGCGGCGACCAGTCCCAATCGGTCGAGATCCGACAGCCGCTCGGTCAATTCGTGCCGCAGTTCTTTGAGCAGCCGCGACAGGTGTGAGTCGTCGAGCGAGAAACGCACGAAGTCTTCGACAACTCGCAGTCCTTCGCGAGCACGATTCGCCGCCGCGTCGAGCGTTCGCAGAGTGTCGGTCAAATCCGATTCCGTCGGCTCCGCCCAATGCAGGTCGAACTCCGGGACGATCGGCTCCACGAGGATGCCGGCTTGTTGTTTCAGTCGGTCTTGAAGTCCGGGAACATTGAGTCCGAAGCGGTTGAAGAACTCGGCGACGGTCGCATCGACGACCGCCAGCGCGGTCAGCAAGTGCTCGGTCCCCGCGCTGTCGTCGAGACCGAATTGCATCGCCAGTTCGCGAGCCTCGCGAACAACGTCCGTCAATTGCGGGCTGAGCGGAATCGGCACTGGCGGCGGTTCGAGCAAATCGTCAATCGTCGGCATGCATGAGAAGCCGATTCCAATCGCCTCGGCGTTGATCCCAAACTGACCGAGCAATTCGCTGGCTCGTGTTTCATCGATCGACAAGGCCCACAACAGGTGCAGCGGTTCGGCCGTGCTCGCGCCGGTGGCCCAAGCGAATCGGCCGGCACCGTCGAGTGCTCGCATCGCTCCAGGGGTTAGGCCAGCGTCGGACATGATGGGTTCATGACGTTTTGGAAAACGGTATCACGGCTTTCGGCCATCGGCTCACGGCTTTCGGCCCGGCGCATGAAAACGCCCCATCGCGCTGGAAATCCGAACGCGATGGGGCGGATGATTAACACAAGTCTTGACTAGTTGTCGCCTCCGCCGAGAGAAAACAACGGGCCAGCTCCCCCTTCGCCCATGCCACCTTTGAGTTGTTCGCGAGGCACGGCGACGGCACCCGGAGTCGGTTCGTCGAGCTTGATTTCGCCGGTCAACTTGCGGCTCAGGCCAATTTTGCGATCTTCGGTGTCCACTCGTAGGACGCGGACTTCCAACTCGTCGCCGACTTTGACCAACTCTTCCGGATTTTCGACTTTCGCGTCCGCCAGTTCGGAGATGTGCAGCAGCCCTTCGAGTTCCGGAGCCAGCTCAATGAAGACTCCGAAGTTGGTGATTTTCGTGACCTTGCCTTTGACCACTTCGCCCGGTTGGAACTTGGACGGAATGTCGGTCGCCCACGGATCGCTGGCGAGCTGCTTGAGTCCCAGCGCGATGCGCTTCCGTTCTTGATCGACTGTCAAAACTTGGCACTCCAGCTCTTGCCCCTTCTTGAGCATTTCGCTGGCGTGTGAAATCTTGCGAGTCCAACTCATGTCGCTGACGTGCAGCAGAGCATCGACACCCTCTTCGAGTTCGATGAACGCGCCGTAGTTCGTGAGATTGCGGACCACTCCTTTGACATTCGCTCCGGCCGGGTACTTGGCGGCGACGTCATCCCACGGATTGGGCAGCGTCTGTTTCATGCCCAGTGAGATTTCCTGCTTCTCTTTGTTGATGCCTAGCACGACCACATCGACTTTGTCGCCGATTTGGACGATTTCGGTCGGGTGATTGATGCGCTTGGTCCATGACATCTCACTGATGTGAACCAATCCTTCGATGCCGTCTTCGAGCTTCACGAACGCGCCGTAGCTCATGACGTTGACGACTTCGCCGTTGATCTTCGCTCCGACCGGGTACTTGTCCCCGACGGCGTCCCACGGGCTGGGGAAGCGCTGCTTGAGGCCCAGCGCGATCTTTTCTTTCTCGCGATCAACGTGCAACACCATGACTTCGATCTCTTGATCGATTTTGACCACTTCGGTTGGATGCCCGATGCGGCCCCAGCTCATGTCGGTGATGTGCAACAGGCCGTCGATGCCACCCAGATCGACGAACGCACCGAAGTCGGCGATGTTCTTGACGATGCCCTTGCGGACCTCACCATCCTTGAGATCGGTGAGCAGCTTTTGCTTGAGTTCTGTGCGACGGTCTTCGATCAGTTTACGGCGCGACACAACGATGTTCCGCCGAGCTTCGTCGATCTTCAGGATCACGCACTCGATGTCGCGGCCGATGTAGGTGCCGATGTCTTGCGGCCGGCGGATATCGACTTGGCTGGCCGGCAGGAACACGTTGACGCCGATGTTGACCAGCAATCCACCCTTGATCTTGCGAAGGACCGCCCCTTTGACGACGTCCCCTTCGGCGTGATTCTTGATGACCCGTTCCCATTCGCGAACGCGGTCGGCCTTGCGCTTCGAAAGCATGATCAGGCCGAAGTCGTCCTCGACCTCTTCTAGAAGCACGCTGATCTTGTCACCGGGCTGCGGCTTCGGGTCGTCTCGCTCCCATTCGTCGAGCGTCACAACACCTTCACTCTTGTAGCCGATATCGACCAGCACTTCGTCGCCATCTACGCGGATGACGGTTCCTTCGATGATCTGATTGACATCGAAGGCATGTCCGACCGAACCGTAAATTCGCTCCAGTTCGTCGGGAACTGCGAACTCCGATTCTTCAAGGCTAGAAATGTCAAACGCCGAGTCCAGCTCGGCGTCGTCCACGTTGAATTCACGAATCAAAAAGCGATCAACCATTGTCTGCTGCTACCAATCCTGTCGTTTGAGCGACCGGCGGCCGATGCCGACTCAGCCAGCTCCACCACAGTTCGTTCGAGGAGTCGCGTCGCCGTCCAATTCGCACATCGCGATTGGAACCTCCGGCAATCACAAGGGGTGGAACTATAGCAACCCACCGTTGTTACCAGCCAGCGAATCAGCTGGGTTTCTTGGGGGTGGAAAAGTTGTCCGTGTGGAATGGCACTGCCGAACTCTTGGGACATGATATCGGCGCGCAGCGGTGGGACGCACGCGCGAGGGGCGTAATGTCTGCGGGTCATCGGCGTTGAGTTCCGAGGCCGGTGAGACCAAATGGTCTTGGTGGTGAGGTCTTCGTGGCCTATGGTTCGCCCTCGGTGAGACCTTTCTTGGTGGTGGGCGTGGATGCTGGACCAAGGAAGGTCTCATGTCTTTTCGCTCATCGCGTGGGAAATCCGGAAGAGCATTTGAGCGTGTCCGTCGTTCTTTGCTTCAGGCGGCCGATTTGCCGTTCTCCGACGTGTTCACGGCGGAGCGTCTGGCGGACGTCTTCGAGGCGAGGGATTGGACGTCTCCGGTGACGACCCCGATGTGATCTACACACCGGCGGTAACGTTGTGGGCGCACTTGTCGCAGATGCTGTTCGCGGGTGAGCAGCGTTCCTGTTCGGCGGCGGTGGCGCGCGTGGCGGCGGTCGAGGCGTTCTCCGGACGAGTCGTCAGCGACACCAACACCGGCGCGTATTGCCGCGCACGGTGTCGGATTTCGGAAGCGGTGCCACGGCGGTTCGCGCTGGACATCACTGGCGACTGCGAGGAGCGGCTGCCCGACGAGTGGTGTTGGCGGGGACACCGCACGTTCCTGGTGGACGGCTCGACGTTTTCGCCGCCCGACACGCCGGAGAACCAAGCGGAATATCCGCAGGCCAAAACGCAAGCCGCCGGTTTGGGGTTCCCAATTCTGCGCTGCGTGGCCTTGTTGTCGCTGGCCACGGCGATGGTCAGCGGCTTCGCGCTGGGACGTTACTCCGGCAAAGAGACGGGAGAGACCGCGCTGTTGCGACAACTCTTCGGGCTGCTGAAACCCAACGACGTGATCGTCGCAGATCGCGACTACGGCGGCTGGTTCACGATCGCGCTGCTACAAGAACAGGGAGTCGAGGTCGTCAGGCTTGGCGGGCGGATCGTGTTGGCGCTGCCGTTGGCATAGCCGTATTGCACCTTGGGAGTGCTGCCCGTGTTCACTGCGCCGCTGTGAGACTGGTATTCGGCGATGAGTTGGCCGAAGTCGTTGTACGCAAACTGCACTTCATTCACGAGACTGCCGCTGCCGACCGTGGCGTAGTCGTAGCTGCTCAGCTTGAAACGCATCCCGCGAACTTCGTAGCGGGTCGCCAGCCGCCGCACCGCGCCATCCACACCGCTCCCCAACGTCGTGATCCGGTCCTGAGTCGCTCGGCCCACCTTGTCGAAGTCGAAGTTGTGGACCATGCCGTTCTGGTCGGTCAGCGACGTGACTTGCCGCTGCCGGTTGTACATGAACGCCACTCGGTCGGAGCTACCCACCGAGTCGGGATACGTCTCGTACCGCTTGAGCGTGCTGGTGGCGATGTCCGAGTCATCCAGCGTCGTACGAACGAAAACACCAACGGTCTTCTTCGACAAGCACTTCCCAAAGGCATCGACTTCCGCACCGTCACCCCGTACGACGTTCAACAGGTCGAGACTCTTATGAACCATCGGCCACGACGTTGCCTCGGATTCCTCACACCAGCCGAAGTCTTCCTCGACAAACTCCTGCAAACAAATTGCGATTCAGTTTGAAAACCGCCAACGTTCTTGATTCTAGATGTTCTTGATTTGATAATCCGGCCAAACTTCTTCTGAGCCGTCTCTTTGGCGCGGACCCTCTTCGAATTTCAGTTCTTCGACAATTAGCAAAAGGAATGCCGCTATGCTACTGGCCCACTGGTTGACCGGAGTTGGTGGAGTTCGTCGGGATGTTTCGACTTGGTGGAATCGGGTTCGTCGGCCACGACGCGCCCAACGAAACGGGGAGCTCGGTTCTTCGGGTCGCTTGGGGCGAAACACGGAAGTTTTGGAAGTTCGGCGGCTATTGTCCGCGATCACCGTGACGACGACCGACGATGTGGTCGATGGCGCAGTCACTTCGGTCGTTGATCTGGCTGCCTCGCCGGGCAGCGATGGGTTCGTCTCTCTGCGCGAGGCAATTCTTGCCGCCAACGCGACCAGCGGACCCGACATGATTCACCTGCCCGCAGGCCACTACACATTGACGATCGCGGGGCAGGATGAAGATGCGAGCTTTACTGGCGACCTGGACATCACCGACGATCTGATGATTGAAGGAGCCAACCAATCCACGACAGTCGTACAAGCAGGATCTTCCGCGGCCGCAGGCATTGACCGCGTCATTCATGCGCATTCGTTGAGTTCATTGAGTTTGTCAGACCTCACGATTCGCCACGGGAATCCCGGCAACTCGGCAACCGATGGCAGCGATGATGGCGGTGGCCTGCTGCTCCAGGGCGGATCCGTGATGCTGATCCATGTGTCGATCAACGACAACACCGCCGTCGGTGGCGGCGGACTGGCGATTGACGACACGGGCTCGTCCGCTGCGGCCTTGATCGAGAGCACGGTGAGCGACAATTCCGCAGACGGTTCCGGCGGTGGCATCTTCAATGCCGGATCCTTGGCGATCTTCGGCAGCACGATCCACGACAATCACGCGGGAGTCGATGGGGGCGGCTTGTATGGCCCGATCAGCATGACCAACAGCACGGTCAGCGACAACACGGCCAATCGTCACGGTGGCGGCTTGGCCGTCAGTGGCAGCGCCGTTCTCAGGAACGTGACCGTGGTGAAGAATGAGGCCGACGACGATGCCGACTCCACGGGTCTGGGTGGTGGGATCATCGCACTCGACTCAACGTCCGCTGGAACAAAGGAGTTTGCGAGTACGATTGTGGCTGGTAACTCCGACGCCAGTTCACCGAGCGACCTCGCGGTGCTGCCGGGTGAGTCGTTCAATTTCTTGACCTCCACCACGCGCCATAACCTGATTGGCGATGCCGCCACGTCGGCCGGTTTGACGAACGGCGCGGATGGAAACATCGTGGGAGTCAGCTTCGCCACGGTGCTCAACCCGCTGCTCCAGGCGAACGGCGGGCCGACGTTGACGCACGCCTTGGTGTCGGACAGTCCGGCGATCGACGCGGGAAGCGGTTTTTTGCTGCCCATCGACACATTCGATTTGGACGGCGACAGCAATACCACCGAAACCTCTCCGTTCGACCAGCGCGGATTCAACTTCGCACGGATCAATGGCACCCGAATTGACATCGGAGCGTTCGAGGCTTCATTCGGTGCCACTGTGGAGGGGGCGAAGTTCAACGATGCGAATGGAAACGGCTTCCGAGATCATGCGAACGTGGAAATGGATTGGACCAGCGTCGCCAGTGCTTTGGATGAAACACGTCCGCTGTTTCCCAATATCAATGGCGGGCTGTCGTTCCCATACACCGTGGTGAATGGCGGTGGTGGTGTCGTGACGGACATTGAGGGGCTACCCGCTTCGGACGCAGTGGTGCTCGCGGACAATGACGTGACGTTTGCCTTTGGGCAATCCGTGGCACCGTATACCGGAACTCCCGCGCTGGTTTTAGAGAGTTTTGACAACGGCTCCACAACGGGGTTAGCGGTTCAGCGATTTCGACCGGAATCTGGAGTCACCAACAACGCCTTCACGATCTTCAATGACGGCGTTGCCGTGGTGACAGGGATATTGGAGTCCGTCGATGTTTTTACTTTTCCGGTGAACGGTGACTTGGATTCGTTTGCCAACGTGGTGATTCAACTGACGGGAGTGCCTGGCGGCGCTGATCCCACAATCTACAACGAATTGCTCATCGCGACGCGGGGCAGTGGAACCTTGTTTGTGAGTCTTTCGACCTTCGATTTTGAGGGTGATGCTCCGGCTCTCGACGATGGGTCGATTTTCGTGTCGGAAGGCGAAATCGACGGATTGACGTCGGGCGCAGAGGCTGGCCTTCAAGGCTGGACGATCTATGTGGATATGAATGAGGACGGCGATCTCGACATCGATGAACCGTCTGCTGTAACCGACGCCAACGGACAGTATCAAATCAGCAATCTTCCCCCCGTGGTATGGTTCGTCCGCGAGGTTGCTCAAACGGGTTGGAAAGCTTCGTTTGACAGTCACGAAGTGTTCCTCGTTTCGGGTCAAACGTCCTTTGCGAATTTCGGCAACTTCGTGGATGGCTTCGGCACGGTCTCCGGCGTGAAGTGGAATGATCTCGATAACGACGGAACCCGAGACACGAGTCCAGAACTGGAACCAGGACTATCGGGTTGGACGATCTTCGTGGATTTGGACGATGATGGCGTTCTCGATGCGGGCGAACCCTCGGCGGTCACCAGTGGAGACGGCTCGTATTCGATCGCCAACGTCCCTAGCGGGCGTCATTTCGTGACCGAGGTTCGGCAGTTGGGTTGGGGGCAAACCACCGGAGATACGTTCTCGTTCGTGGCCGCCAACGGCACGCTGACGGTCAATTTCGGAAATCGCGAACTCGTCCCTGGCTCGATCGGCGGGTCGAAGTGGAACGACCACAACGGCGATGGGTTGCGTGCCTCCCATCAAGTGCAAGTGACATTGACTCCCAGTGAAACGCTCACTGCGGGCGAAGGCTCGGACTCGCTGACCGATGCCATCGTAGCGGACCTCAGCGCGAACCCGGCAATTGTGCGATTCGCGGGATCTGTTGGTAATAACCCCAACTTGGTCAGCGCGGGAAAAGACGTTGACTTGTACAAATTCGTGGCTGACGCCAACGACGTCATCACAGCAACCGTCTTTGCTCAAGCTCTTGCAGGGGGATCATCGCTCGACTCCTGGCTGAGGCTCTTTGATGCGGCAGGCAATGAACTCCGATTTGATGACGATTCTGCCTTCAGCGTGGATTCGAGGATCACTTATACGATTCCGACAACAGGCACCTATTACATCGGAGTCAGTGGATACGGAAACCGTTCCTACAACCCGAATACTGAGGGAAGTGGCTCCTCCGGAGATACCGGGATCTACGAACTGCAAATCACTTCGATTCCTCTGGATTCGCTCGTTGTCTACGACGATGAGGCGCTCGCTGGCTGGACGATTTACGTCGATCTGAATGACAACCATCTCCGCGACGAAGGCGAGCCATTTGCCGTCACGGCTTCAGACGACTCCAACACGCCAAACGTGAATGAAACGGGCCGGTATCTGATTCCCAATGTCCCGGCGGGGGTCAGCGTCTTCGTTCGCGAGGAGCCTCAAGCAGGCTGGGCGGCTTCGCGAGACCAAAACATCCTTTTTGTTGTGGAAGGCGGCCTTCAGAACAACGTCGATTTTGCGAACTACATCCCCGACCCGGCGACCGGAATTCACGGAATCAAATGGAACGACCACAATGGCGATGGGGATCGCCAATCTCATTTCGACAACGACCTCAATGCGACCGTGTACGACGACGAGGCGCTGGCCGGCTGGACGATCTATGTGGATCAGGACAACGATGGGCTGTTCGATGCGGGCGAACCATCAGCGGTGACTGACTCGAATGGCGAGTACGCGATCACGGGTTTGCTCGCCGGAACGACCCATGTTCGAGAAGTCGCTCAGGAGGGTTGGGTTCCGTCACTGTTCTTCTCTGGGGACCATCAAGTCGTCAATTTGCTCAACGGTCAGCAACGAGTCGCGGATTTCGCCAACGTTCACCTGGAACCGGGCACGATCAGCGGGCTGAAATGGCACGACCGCAACAGCAACTACATCCGCGATGTGGAAGAAGAAGGGCTTGCGGGATGGACGATCTACATCGATGCCGACGAGGACGGAATGTTGGATCCGGACGAATTGCGGGCAGTCACTCGGGAAGACGATCTCGATACTCCGGATGTTGATGAGACCGGACGATACACCATTCAGGTCGTCGGATACGGCGAACAGTCCATGCGCGAAGTACCGCAGGCGGGTTGGGTTCAATCCGCCGGAGATGATTCCGTCTTTCTCTACAACGGCGGTCAGTTAGACGACATTAATTTTGGAAACTTCTTGCCCGTCGATGGTACGGTCAGCGGCTTAAAGTGGAGTGACCTCAATGCCGACGGCGATCGCGATTCCAACGAACCGTTGCTCGCCGGATGGACGATCTATGTCGATGAGAATAATGACGGCCAGTTCAATCCAGGAGAACCTTCTGCAGTGACTGCGTCCGACGATCCCGAAACGCCGGAAAATGAACTCGGTACCTACACCATCAATGGCGTGCAATACGGGGATCAAAGGATTCGAGAAGTCTCCCAAGCCGGTTGGACAGTGACCTACCCCGATTCTTATTACTTCGGCAACGGCGGCACGCACTTTTTGTTTGTTTTCAATGGCCAGGATGTCGAAGAGATCGATTTCGGGAACTTCTTTCCCGCTGTCGAGACCACGATTTCGGGAACGAAGTGGAATGACCTCAACGCAAACTACGATCGCGATCCCGGCGAAGAAGGACTCGCAGGCTGGACGATCTATGCCGACCTCAACGCCAACGGAGTTTTGAACGTCAATGAACCCCAGGACGTCACGGATGCGGACGGGAATTACACGTTGTCTGGTTTCCCGGCGGGATATGAAGGTTACGCCTATCTGCGAGAGGTTGCTCAGACAGGTTGGACCGCAACGGTGGCTCCCTATTTTTACGGCGTGTATCTGTACCTCGACGGAGTCACAATCACTGGCCAAGACTTTGCGAATTACCAAGCACGCGGAAATCTGGCGGGGCTCAAGTGGGAAGACTTGGACGGTGATGGCGTTCGCGACATCGATCCCAACACGGGCGAACCTACGGAACCGACCGCTGCCGGCTGGACGATTTATCTCGACTTGGATTTTGACGGAGTGTTCGACACGGAAGAGCCGTCGCGGGTGACGGGCGAGGATGGAACCTATGCGTTTTTGGATGTGCCATCGGGCTATGCCGTTGTGCGCGAAGTGCCGCAGCTTGGTTGGCAAGCGACGTCCGGCGACACGGGACTCAATATTCCTGTTGGCGACACGGTGACCAAGAACTTTGGCAACCGACATCTTGTTCCAGGGACCATCACCGGCACCAAGTGGAACGATCTGAATGGCGACGGTTATTACTACTCTTATACCGAACCGGGGTTGCCAGGCTGGACGATCTACGTCGACTTAAACAACGACAATGATCGTGATGCGGGCGAACCCTTCGCGGTCACGGCCGAGGATGATCCCGCGACGGAAAACATCAACGAGACCGGCACATACATCATCGGCAACATTCCCGCTGGCAGCACGCTCTGGCTACGAGAAGAGGCTCAAGCGGGATGGGTGGCTTCACGCGGCGATCGCAATGTCTACATCTACGAGAACTACACACAGGGAAGTCAGGACTTCGGCAATTACCAGCCTGACCCGACGTCGGGAATCAAGGGGATCAAGTACCACGACCACAATGGAGATGGGTCTCGTGCCGAAGGCGATGAAGCGCTGGCCGGTTGGACGATCTTCTTAGATCTCGACAACGACGGCGAGTTGGATGCGGGTGAAGTCAGCACCATCACCGCGACCGATGACCCCAACACGGCGGATGTGGACGAGACGGGCTCCTATTCCTTCAGCGAACTGCTGGCGGGTAATCACCGAGTGGCGGAAGTCGCTCAGGCTGGGTGGCGTTCGACACCGTATTACGGCGATCCGCGCACGGTCTTTGTTTACAACGGCAGCCAGTCGACGATCGATTTCGCGAACTTCATTCCGGTCGATGGCTTCGTCAGCGGTGTGAAGTGGCACGACCTGGATGGGAATCAATCTCGCGAACCGAATGAACCGCCATTGGCCGGTTGGACGATTTATCTCGACACCAACAACAACAGTGAATTCGATGTCGGCGAGCCGTCTGCGGTGACTCAGACGGACGACCCCAACACGCCGGAAGACGAGACCGGACACTACACGATTACTGGCGTCGAATACGGGGGCGCTCGCTCATCTCAAACGCAACGGTTCTGAACAAAGCAGAAGTAGAGGAAAAGATCGCTGGGACGTTCTCATTGGGTGTGTTTTGGAAAGGCCCTTTGGGAATGGAGTCCCAGCGATGTGTGCGCAGATTAAGTT
>SYJG01000228.1 GCA_005798445.1 Planctomyces sp. | reverse complement strand
CTGATGCTCGCGGCGATTCCTCAGAACAGACAGTTGCAAGGGTTGATGGCTGGCGTGATTTTTTTGGGATTGCTGGTTGGGATTTTGATCATCTTCAGCACGGTTCCGTGGCTGCTGATGGAAACGATTTCGTTCGATGAGACCGAGTTTTGGGTCGGGACCGGCAGCTTCTTGGTCGCGGGGTTGTCGTTCTTCTTTCTGTTCACGCAGATCGCAACCGCGCATTTGACGTTTGACGCGGATAATCGCAGCACGGGGATTCGTGTCGCGTGCTCAATGCAGTTCTTCTTGTATTGGTTGGTCTTTGTCGTCTCGCAGCTTCTGTTGGGCCGAGCCACCTACAGTGGGGACATCGACTCCATCGTGACATGGAGCGTGCTGTATGTGGCCGTGAGCGGCTTCTTCGCAGCCACCGAACCGGACTTTGTCTCACGGCGTGTACGGCGCGGCATTCCCAAAACAACTCTCTTGCGATTGCTGGCCGCTCCGTATCTCCCCGGAGGGCATCGCGGTTTTCTGTTTCTGCTCCTGCATCTGGCGTTGATTCCAGTGTTCGTGGAGTCGTTGTTCGTGGGGACGTTTACGGGCAGCCGCTGGGAAGGCTGGTGGACGATCACGTTTCTGTTGTACGTGGTGATTTACGTGGGCTTAGGCTCGGCATTCGGCCGAGCGTTGCGGCGTGTCTCGTCCGAAGTGCGGCCGATGCACGTCCGAGTCATCATCTTCATTCTGCTGGCGATGGGCCTGATCGTCCCCTCCTTGCCGTTGTTGTTCGGCCCCAGAGAGTACGAGTGGCTGTCTCGCTGGTTGCGAGTCACCAACCCGATCGAGATTCTGCGACTGATGCACGGCAGCATCTCGAACGGGAACATCGCAACTCACGAAATCATCACGCTATGGTCGGCCGCCGGTTTGGGCCTGCTGCTCAACGTGCGACCGATGTTGGTCGGCGTCATGGAAGTGCTCCGACAACCGCTCGTGCCGACGGTGACGCACGCTCCGAGATCCGCTCAGACTCCTGACTCGTAACGGCCGAGCACCTCATGCGATTCGCCCCCGAAGTGCAACAAGCCGCCGCGAGATACCAGCTCGGACTACCGCGCATGCCGGTGTCCGGCCGGTCGGGAGAATTGTTGGGGCGCGGCACAGGCAGCTCGCTCGAATTTCAGGAGTACCGCCAATACCAACCGGGTGACGACATCCGGCATCTCGACTGGGCTGCGTATGCTCGCTCTGACGCGCTGATGGTGCGGCTGTATCGCGAAGAGATCAGCCCGCGCATGGAAATCCTGCTGGACGCCAGCCGCTCAATGACCTCGGTCGATCCGACCGGATCGCTGCCAGAATCCGAGTCGATGAAAGCAGCCGCCGCTCGGCAACTGGCTGGCTTGTTCGCGCTGCTCGGAGGCAATCTCGGCGGACGCCCTGCGCTGATTCCGATCACCGATCACACACCGCTGGAACCGCTGCCGTTCGAGTCGCTCGACGGTTTGAACACTCTGCCGTTCGACGGTTCCCGCACGCTTTGCGAGGCGCTCGACGCCCACGCAATCCCGCTCAAACGGCAAACCGTGCGAGTCGTCATCAGCGACTTTCTCTTCCCGCACGACCCCGACTTGCTGTTGCGCCGCCTGGCCGGAGACGCCAGCGTGCTCTGGATCCTGCAAGTGCTCAACGCCTGGGAAGCCCGCCCCACGACACTCGGCGGACGCAAACTCGTCGATCTGGAAACCGATGAAGAGGCCAACCTGCAAGTCGTCGAGAAAACGATCGCCGACTACTCCGCCCGATTGCTCGCGCTGCAACAAGAACTCGCCCGCGCCTGCCGCCGAGTCCACGCGACGTTCGCGATCCTGATCGCCGAACGTGGCCTGCTCGACCTGTGCGGCAATGAACTCTGTGCGGTGGAAATCCTGCGGCCGAGTTGAATCTGAGAGCGGACGCGACCTTCAACAAGAGCCGCACCGAATGGCCGGCATTTCAAATCCGGCGGGATTGCCGTCACGTCGATCGTCAGGGGCACGGGTTTGAGGAAGCGAGTCGAACGCGATAGTCTGAACTGTCGAATACACGTTGCCCCAGGACATCGGAATTGGAGAAGCGGTTCATGTGGAAGCTTCCGTCGCCGCGCGTTCGGACTCGGGTTCGATTATTTCGACGATGCTTGGCCGTTGTTGCGTCGGTTGCGATCGCGGTGCTGATCGCAAGTTTGATTGTGGGGCGTGTGGAGCGGTTTGAATTTCCGTTTCAGCGAATCGAACAGGCTGCGGATCGCGCGGCCGTGATGGAGTTATCGTCCCAATTTCATATCATTCAAAATTGGCGGCCGCGATCGGCCTCTCCTGAGATCGTCGAAGTTTTGTCGGACGCGATTGCATTGCCGGAGAACACGAGCGTCACGACTTTCTTGGGCCTCTGCCGTACGGAACGTGATGCGTTCGGTTCGCTCAACGCAACCGTGCAATTGTTGACGTCGGAGCAATCCGAGGAATCCGATTTGAATTCACTGCGGCGGATGTCGCGCGAGGTTCGTGTCGAACGAGTACATCAGCTTGTTGAGCAGGCGGTGCAGTCACGGCGGTTGGAAGCAATTGACCGTCTGCTGCGCGAGCGGCACACGGCGCAATTGCTCACGAAGCTTGAATGCCCGGCTTGGCCGGAACCGCCAAGTCGCTGGAGAAAATTGGCTTGTCGCTGGACGGGAGCAGTCGCGGATGGGCGAAGCGTTTGGATGTCTGAGTTCTTGCGCGGCGCGGAACAACAAGTGCGACCAACGGCGATTTGGACAACGCGGTGGCTGAGGTCAACCGAGTTGGCCGATCATGCGGACGCGGCATCAGCGGTAGTTTGGCAACCATTGCCCGGCACGGCAGCACTGGATTGGGAGCATCGGCGAACGACCTGTGACTTTCGTGTCCTGATCCGCGTGAAGGAACTTGTCGGCGCGGAGCGGACGGACCAATCAGCCATCGGTCAATCGGGTTCGAATGATGCGCGACTCACCATTGACACCGGGCTGCGTTTGTTTGGAGTGGAAGTCGTTACTTCCAACGGACACATGCCGAGCAATGAGTCGGAAGCCGCACAGCCACCGCGTTTGAATTCTGAATCGGGGTCTGTCGCGGTGGACCTAACTCTGTTTCAAAACTTTCTGAGAACAACCGGACTGTCCGACGAATTGACCGTCCATCAGGCGGAGGCGAGTCGGGTCGGTGAGAAATCAACGACTGAAAAGTCGTCGGTCCGATCCGTGTCGCCGCCGCGATTACTATCGGGGTTGGAGGTCAAGTTCACGCTGCGACATCGTGATGTGCCGGTGTATTCCGGGAAACACTCGCTGAGTTTTGCGACTCAGCCTGACCGTGCGGAGCGACTTGGTGAAGTGATTCAATTCCAGACGCTGCCAGAACTGCGTGCGGCGTTTCGGAAGCAGTCGAAGTATCGGGACTTCCCGGTCGAAGTGGCTTCGCACGGGCCTGCGTCCTCCGAAAGCGAATCCGCACTTCGAGTCCGTTTCAAACCCAAGAACTTGAAAGACGGATTGGATCTTCCAGTCTCTTTGGGCGACGACGGCCGGTTGGCTTGGGGGCATCTGCCCACCGCCGCTCAGCGTCAGAGCGTCGTGGAATTGCTGACGAACCGCGAGCCGTTGTTGAAGCCGGTGGCCGGATTGCTGTCGGTTTCGCGCGCAGCTCCAGTGGGAAATCCAGCCACGATCGACGGCACAGTCGAACTGGCTCTCGACGATTCAACCGATCGCAAAGTGCCGGCGCTGAGTTGGTCACTGACGTCCGCAGGCAAGATCACGTTGCATGTGCGGCCGGAGGAAGTCCAGGCATTCGTGAAACATGCGGAGCCGATGCTGGCTTCGGCACCGGCCGTGACAACCAACAAGACTGATGTCGAGACGCTGGTTCGCGAGCACTTACGATCTTCCTATGCGATCCTAGCCGGATTGGTGCGACCACAGACGGTCGCGTCACCGGCAGGAGTCGGGCTGAAGTTGAGCCTGCAATTTGGCGATTGGCCGGAGATCGAACTGGGGCCGAAGCTCATTCAGTCACGCGAACAAGTGGCCGAGTTAGTGAATCGCATGCTCAGTCCCGAATCGATCTCGGCGGCGTTATCGCGCGACTGGACCAGTCGCCTGACCCATCCTCGGTTTGGGATGTTGACCGTCAAATTCGAGACGTGGGATGCCGTGCAAGGGAAGCTCGGATTGAAGGTCGCCCCCGATCTGCCGACGATTGGCGAACAACTCAGTTGGTCACATCCGGTGTGGGTTGAGAACGGTGGCTGGCGCGAGCAGGCCGAATCCCAAATCATCGAATGGTTGGATGAGCGTGCTCAATCCGTGGAAACGACGCTGAATGATTTCCTCGACAAAACGGCAAACATCGATTTGCGCTTGGAGGCGGATCGAAGTCGATTCGGCAATCAAAAATGGTTTCGATTGTCGCCACCGATGGTCGCACTTCGCGGTCGCGTGAAATTGCCGTGGCTGCCGTTGCGTGTCTCGGCGAGCGGCGTGACATTGGATCGAACGGGATTTCATTGGCCATCGGAGGCTCGCGTCACACTGATGATGACCGTGCCAATTGGTGCTCCGGCCGCGCCGTTTTGTTCGCTGTCAGACCCGTCGATCACATTGCGTCCAAGTCCCGGTTCGGCCGAGCGAGTTTTGGCGGGTGAGATGAATGCGCTGGCAGATTGGGAAGTGCATGTCGGCGGAAAAATCACGCCGCCGATGATTCCCTTGCAGCTCATCTTTCCAGAAGCGGACGGTCTCGATCTGGAGCAACTCTCGTCAGAGCAGCACGGTATGATGGTCCGCGCTTACGGATTGGACCCGGACTTGCTGCCGCTGCCGAATCGGATTCGGTGGGACAATCTGTGGCTGCACGTGATCTATCTGGAAGGCAATTTCGGCGGGCGGTTGAACGATCCGTTATTGCACGCAGATGCCGGCGTCACGTTGCTCGATCACATGTCTGTGGCAGATGCGCGAGTCGATTGGCTCATCCACCAAGAACGCTTGCAGGCACAACTCCGATCCGGTTCTCAAACGGTTCGGGGCTTGCCGCGATTGAACGGCGATCTGGTGTTGGATGCTGCTCGCGGGTTGGCGCTGACCGGTGACACGTGGATTGGCGGCGTGCAGTTTGACGGTCAATTCCTGTATCGGTGGAAGACTCAACCGGCGCAGGTGGATGCGGAGGGGACGGCCGCCCTCGAATTGCCGCCGATGTTTCAAGCTTGGTTTCCGCGTGCGGAGTTGGCTCGCTTTCACGGCCACACCGACGCCAGCTTGAAGAAGTACGATCTGCAAGCACGCATGGCCGGCACACGAACTCCGTGGGGCGATGCCAGCTTGCTGCTGACGTTGCATCACGAGCGGGGATTCGATTGCCAACTCATCTTCGAAACGCCGAGCGGCACGATCTCGGTGAATTACGAAACACCGTATCTCGGCGGCTTGAGTGACAGTTCTCACTTTGCCAAGTCGCTGGAACAAACGGAGCGCCACGAGGTCCACAAAGCGCGGACTCCGACGGAGTCCGAGGTTCGCTTGTTGTCGGCTCTGCCCGCGCCGCCGCCGAAGGTCATTCCGCCCGCCGGAGAGTCACCACTCGCGCCCTATGTAGACCGCCCTTTGAAATTGCTCGCCGAGGAATCGCCGGAGAGCGTGGGCAGTGCCGGAGAACGCACTCCCGGCTCGCCGCTTCCACAACCGCAACGCGCGGTGGACAGACTGAAAGTGACGACCGAACGGGACGAACTCGTTTTAACGCGGCAGTCCGATCGGCGGGTGATCTGGCGCGTGCCGCTGACAAAATTGGGGCCGGCAGCCGCGAGCGACCGATCGTTTCGCTTGTTGGTTTACAGCGATGTCAGTCCCAAACGAACTCTGGTGGTCGTGGACCACAAACGGAAGTCGATTCGTTTTGTGCGGACTTTGGATGGCACGTCGTTTCAACTCATCGATCCGACCGCGAGTCTGGCAGCGCTGGAATCGCTCTTTCCCGAACGCCGGGATGACCCGCAGGTTCGCGTGGCGTGGACGCGCTCATGGGACGCGGTCGACCACTTGGCGAATCTCGCGTATCACGAGGAAGCTCTTGAACCGGTTGCCGTGCTGGCCGACGGATTGCTGATCACAACGGAAACACAAGGAATTTTTCTGTGGTCGAAAGCTGATCAGACACGTGAGGCTCGATTGGCTCGCGATTGGTTTCCGCGTGAGTCGTGGACCGAGCCGGTCCTCCGTTTGTTGGCATCGATCGATCCGCCGCCAGGGACTTTGGTTGTCGGCACGGACGACACTTTGAACCCGCGCCGCCTCGCCGCAATGGAATCTCGATCTCGCACGGAGTTCGTCATCCGTATGGACATCGGCGGCGATAATCACGAGACGTTGACGACGATCTTCGCGGACGAAGCCCCGGAGAACGATGCGGCTTGGTGGCGGCCCCTGGCGATTCGCGCGTTGCCAGGACTGTGGAACTGCCCGACTCACGTCAAACAGATGTGGATTGGTCCGGACGGACTTTTTGCCGAAACGGCCGACTCGCTGTTGTTGATACGGCGTGCTGCGTCAGGTAACGAATTCAGCATCGTGCCGCATGAGGTATATCTGGCTTGGGACAGCGACACCCGGCGTTTGCTGCCGCGCGCGTGGCAAAGCCGAAGTAGTCGCCAGCAACTTTCTTCCGCGGAGATCGCTCGTGTCATGGTTACGGATTGGCGAAAGCATCGCGAGCGGGACTCGTGGGGAGCGTCACCGCCCGGACTCTTGTTGGGGTTAGTCCGAATGAATCAACCGTCATCGCCCACATCAACGAATGAACCGGGAAGGACCGAAAGCCGATGACCGCAGCCGTTGATCCCGTCTCCCGGTTCATCGCCGAGTTTGAATGGAATCGTCCCGCAGCCTACGGACAATTGGCCCTGCGTCTATTGCTGCCAACGCTGCGTTTGCCTTTCTTCCGCAGCTTGGGAAGTGCGGTGATCCGAGCCGCGCTGCCCGCTGTGACATTGACGATGGGGTTATTCCTGGTCGGGAATATGTTTCTCAGCGCGGCGGTCGAGCGGCAGTATCTCTCGCTGCGATTACCTGTGTTGCGAGATTGCCCAGATGCTAAGAGCGCCACGGCACGGTGCATCGAATTGGGTTGGGCGGATCAGCGGCTGCGCGGTTGGCTCGAACAAGCCTTGGTCGTCAATCCGGCACAGCGACTTTCGTCGGAGCAATTGCTCGACGTGTTTGATCATGTCGGCATCGTGCAGAACCAGGAACGCAGCCGCCGCCAAGAGACACTACATCGTTTGCTGACTGGCTCGCGCACCGAGTGGCTGTGGGGAGCTTGCGGAGTTTCGGTCACGGCTCCGCCACCGCAAGCGATCTACGAAGCACTGTCGGGCGGGACAACGAGCGGCTTCAGCAAGATGTTGGCGAAGGACTCGGATAGGCTCGGTGATCTCAAGCGAAAATTCTTGGAACGATACATCGCCGCAATGTCCGTCGAGATGGCCGAGCCGATTCGTGAAGTTCGCCGCTGGAATGGTTCGGTCCAATGGGCAACGGTCCTTGTGGCGTGGCTCATCACTTGGCTGGGGCTGCAACGCGGTTGGTTGGCTCGGACTCTTGATCGCACTTGGCTGCCGCATCTGACCGGCGAACTGGCGGCATCACCTTCCGAGGAAGTACAACCGCCCGCGTCGCCGCAGAAACATGAACTCGCAGCGTTATCCGGCCGTCTGCGGACGATGAAAGAGTCGGGGCGTGACGCGGCTGAGATTCGTGAAACCTTAGACCGCGAACTGCGTGTTCTGCGCGAATCGATTGAGGAGGAAATCTACGGAACGCTGCACTTTCTGTTGGGTGTGCTGCCCGCGCTCGGATTCATCGGCACGATCATGGGGATGGGGAGCGCTCTGCTCGCAGCCGACGGACTCTTCAGTTCTGCCAATCCGCAACATGCCGTCGCGGACATTACTCAGCAACTCGGCTTCGCGTTCGACACGACACTGGTGGCGCTGCTGGCTGGCATCGTGACCGGCATTTGGCTGGCGGCGGTTCGCCTCTACGAACGGCGATTCCTCCAACAGGCCGAGATCGTTCTGGTCCAAATCTTTATCGAGGCGTCTGGGCATACTCTTCCGCTGGCCACGAGATTGACATGAAGAAATCGGCGGACGTGTTCTCGATGTCGTTTCTCGACGTGCTGACCTGCGGACTCGGCGCGGTGCTGTTGTTGTTTTTCATCCTGATGACGTTGCGAAAGGAATTCGTGGTGTCTGCCGCTCGGACGGCGCGCGGTGGAACAGTCTCTGGGGCCGTGGATGCCTCGCCGTTTCTGATCCTGGCCACAACGCCAAGTGAGACTGGCATCTGGGACTCAGAGGCCAACGCATGGGACATCCTTGGCGAGCCTCAGGCCGAACTACGAACGGAGTCCGGCGCAAGCTATGCCGTTGTTTATGGAGAGGAAGCCCCCTCGCTGGAAACACGCATTGTGCTATCGGCCCTCAAACCAGACACGTTGCTGCACGTGCAAGTTTTCACGCGTGGGAAGTGGTTGTACTCAGCCGAAGGCACGGCTGAAAAACTGGGTGCCACGAATGGGAAACTGTTGCTTTGGCCCGATTCGGGGAGGACTGAGCCATGAGCCGGCGCGGAGCGCTCTTTGGTGCGCTGTCTTTTCTGGACTTGATCTGCTGCTCGCTCGGTGCAGCGGTGTTGATGTTGATCATTGCCGTGACGGCAGACCCTGCGAACCGTCCCCGCGCGCCGCGTCGGCCGTTGATCGTTGTCTGTCACTTTGCGGGAGGCGCACGTGCCGAAGTCGCGATCGAATTTCGTCGGCCGAATCATGCCTCTTGGGAGCGCGGCAGTTCCCCCACGCCGCGAGACACCGTTTTGCCGAGCGAGACAACGGCAAATCCACAGTTCGTACGAACCTCGGCAGTAACCGCATTTGCCGCTTCGTCCGAAGCCAACTCCGGTTCTTACGCCGTTGTGCTCATCACCGATCCTGTGCCGGGGCGCTGGGAGTTCCGGCCGCTCTTAATCGACTTTCCCAAAGACATGACGGACGAACCGGTTATCGTCCGCATGGAGATCCTGTCACGAAACCTCGACGCTCCGCCGGACTCCGCCAACGACACCTTGCGTTTCATCGGAGATACCGGCCAGACCATTCCGGCATTCGTGAGCAACTCGCTCACCGAAGACTCTCCGAACGGGCCGAATTGAAAACATCGTAGGTGATGTCTCCATTCGAGCCGGTGTGTCGAAGGCAGCCATTCGATTTGGAGCAACCGCGAATGCCATTAATCGGCGACGACCAAACGGACTTCGGATTCGTCGGTCACCGGCCAGCCGCGTTCGTCGTTCATAGTCGCTCGCAATTTGAGTGAGCATTCCGGCCCCGCCGCTTTGTCGGCGACCGCCTCGGCGGAGAAACGCAGTGTCAGGACGCCAGCACCGGCATCTGCGGGGACTTCGACCGCATCGCAGATCAATCCTCGCACCGATTTCGGCGAGACCAATTCGATTCGGACCGCGCCACGCAGGCCGACGCCCCGACTGATCCGGAACGGGATGCGGATTTCGCTGTTTGGAACGCGACGGACGCTGCGTATTGAAGACTCGATGCTCAGCCGACCGGGATCGACGATGACGATCGCTTGTTCGTTTTGCTCTTGCGACGTGTGGCTGACGATGTGTTTGGTTCCGTCGGCGTCCACGACCTCGCCTAAGACGGCGACGCAGGTGCGACTGGTGCGGCCGATCTCCATGTTGGGGGGCAGCGTGAAGGGGTACTCGAAGTCCGATTGTTCGGCGGTCAGGTCCATTCGCGGACCGACGACCCCTTGCAGATGCCGAGCTTGGCGGTCGGCGATCTCGACCCACAGCGGGCCGGTGAAGCCGTTGCGATCGACATGGAACTCGCGTGTGAACACGCTGCCGCGCGGCGCGTACTTCGTCGCGAAGACTCCCTTCAGTTTGAACGGGGTCGGTACGCTGACTCGCAGCAGCAGTTCATTCGCTTCCGGTTCGCCGAGCGGTCGTTGAATCACGGCAACGGTCGAGCGTTCCGCGTCGCCGACTTTCCATTTGCCGACGATCCGCAGTTTGCTGGTCGCGATCTTCGTCGTGTCGGCCGCTTTCAAGACGAGATCGACTTGATTCTGTCCTTTACCGAGCTTGCCGGTGACGGTTACTCCTTCGGGCAAGCCTTCGAGTTCCAGTGGGATCTCGTCAGCAAAGCCGGCGGGTCGTTCGGCGAGGACTTTCAGTTTTGCCTCGCCGCCGCGATTTAGCGTAAGGACATCCAGCGTCGTGGTGAGTCGCAGTGAGGATTCAGTCGGCTTCACAGCGTGCACGCGATAGGCGAACTCCGGCCCGCCGCGCGAGCTGATGCGTTCTTCGACTTTCAGCGTGAAGACCCCGTCGGCCGGCAATGTCGCGGTGAGTACCGCGTCGGTTTGTCCGTTGCTGAGGTCATCGGCGGTCGCGAGTTTCTGTCCTTTTTCGTCAAGCAGCGTCAGCACTCCATCCAGCGGTGAACCGAGCCGGCTGGCTCGCAAATCGAACGACCACGCTTCGCCCTTCTTGCCATTGAACTTCCAGAGGTCCACATCGCCCGCGCGGTCGATGCGGCCGTTGAAAATGCACGGCAACTCGCCGGCCTTCGCCAGAGCCGCGTCGTCGTTCGGTTCCGCTTCGAGATGCTCTGCGAACTCATCGGTCTCGAAGAGGACCGAAAATGGATGATGTTCGGCCGGGAATTGGAAAACCGAGAGTCCCTGAGTTGTGTCGGTCGCGGGCACGGCAAACGGTTGAGTCTTCTGAGCCAAGTTCGCTCCGGCCAATTGCAGTTCGACCGATTTGCCGCGCTGTCCGCCGAGCGGATAGACGCGATCCAGCCACGGGCCGGAGGAGATCGTCAGGCGATACACGAAATGTTGCAGCCCCTCGAAACGGATGTCGTGAATGCGGACGGTGTAGGTTCCGTCTTCCGGTGCCGTGAAACGGACGAACGAGTCGGCTCCGAAGGTGTCCGAGTTCTCGGCGATCACTTCGCCGCTCGGGTTGAGGACTTCGAGCCGTGAATCCAATCCAGAACCGAGCCGCGCGGCATTTACCTCGCAACTGATGGTCTCGTTGGCCTTCGCCACGAACGACCAGTCATCGACATCTTCGCGCGGAAAGATGCGGCCGTTGATCGTGACCGGCAACGTGACCGGCTTCGCCGTCGTAAGACCATCGACTTCCTCTTCGAGGAATTCCGGCAAGTTGCCCACGACGAATCGCATTCCAGGAGTGATTCCCTGCGAGGTCGAACAGTTCCAGTAACGAACTCCCAGCGGAGCATCGGCCGCGATCTTCAGTTCACCGGCATAGTCCTTCGGATAATCTTCTTTCGCTTGCGACGCGGGTTGCAGGATCAACGGTCCCTCAAACCAAGTCGTCGGCATTCGCTCGATGGGGGAACGACCGGTGACGCCGGCTCCGCCGATCATGAAGTCGGCCTTGCCGTGCAGAAAATGGCCACCGATCCGAACCGGGACCGTCGCACCGCGCTGACCACCGGCGGGGAAGATATAGGCGACCGTAGGGGATTCTGACTTGGCGGAGTCACCGCTAAAGAGCAACGCCGCAACCACAAACACGCCGACGAACAAACGAACGACCATGACACACCTCCAACATTCAGCGTAAGCCGCATCTGCGCGAGTCTCAAGATGTAGGATGGGCACTCTTGCCCGTCCGATGCGTTTGGGACGGGCAAGAGTGCCCATCCTACACGTATCAGTCAACACGCCTCGAACACCGTCGCGACCCCTTGTCCTTGTCCGACGCACAGCGTGGCCAAGCCCAGCTTCGCGCCGGTGTCTTTCATGCGGTGCAACAACGTGGTCGCGATGCGTGCTCCGCTGGCTCCCAGCGGATGGCCGAGCGCGATCGCTCCGCCGCGCGTGTTGACCTTCGTTTCGTCGATGCCCAACAGTTTCAACACCGACAACACCTGCACTGCGAACGCTTCGTTGATTTCGATGCAGTCGATGTCAGATAGCTTGAGGCCGGCGCGTTGCAGAGCTTTGTGAACGGCCGGAACCGGGCCAATTCCCATTTCTTCGGGAGCAACACCGGCGACAGCCATCGATCGAACTTTCACCAGTGGTTTGAAGCCAAGTTCGCGTGCCTTGTCCTCCGACATCATCAACACCGCCGCCGCGCCGACGCTGACTTGTGACGCATTGCCGGCGGTCACGCTGCCTCCGGCGGGATTGAATGCGGGCGGAAGTTTGCTGAGTCCATCAACCGTCGTGTCTTGACGGAGTCCCTGATCGGTTGCGATCAGCGACCTCAAGCCGATCTCATTGCGGCCCCAGGTCGGCACGATCTCGGCGGCGAACGCGCCGGATCGAGTCGCCTCACAGGCCGACTGCTGGCTGCGCGCGGCGAACTCATCCTGTCGCTGGCGACTGATGCCGTACTTCATCGCGAGGAATTCGGCGGTCAGGCCCATGTTCATGATCGCTTCGCTGTGTTTGCGAAACAGACCGGGGGCGGGGTTGTAGTCCTTGTTGGCCGGGATGTGATCCATGTGCTCGACACCGCCGGCAATCTGGATGTCCTCAACGCCGGCCATGATCGCCATCGCCGAGTCGTTGATCGCTTGCAGGCTCGATGCGCAGTTGCGGTTGATTGTCACGCCACCCACCTCGATCGGTAGATCGGCCATCAGCGCGGCGATGCGTGCGATGTCGTAGCCCTGCTCTCCTTGCTGTTGGACGCAGCCCCAACGGACGTCATCGATCAGGTGCGGATCAATGCCAGTTCGCTCGACAAGCGATTTAATAAGCGACGCCGAGAGTTCATCAGCCCGCACATCGCGGAAGTAACCGCTGTCCGCGGAGGCTTTCGCAATCGGAGTCCGAATGGCATCGACGATGACGGCAGTTTTCATGGCTCGCTCCTTCGAGGGATCAAAAGTGACAAGAAACAGTTTCGAAACCAGCACGACGCGCGAGCGAGTGGTTGTTTTTCGACGTTCTGACCACTCGCTCG
>SYJG01000227.1 GCA_005798445.1 Planctomyces sp. | reverse complement strand
TGAAGGCGGAACTCCAACTGGCGGAACTCCAACTGGCGGAACTCCAACTGGCGGAACTCCAACTGGCGGAACTCCAACTGGCGGAACTCCAACTGGCGGAACTCCAACTGGCGGAACTCCAACTGGCGGAACTCCAACCGGCGGAACTCCAACTGGCGGAACTCCAACCGGCTGAAACGCCCAATGATTCGATTTCACTCTGGGAGTCGGCAGCAACTCATCGTCCCAAACCAATCCGTCGTCGATCCATTTTCGCAGGAGCGTGATCTCTGCCGACTTGAGCCGATCACCTTCCGCTGGCATCACGACTTTCGGATCGCGGCCTTCGAGCACCTCGATCACGCGACTCTTCCCGCTCTTGCCGATGACGACCAGCGGCCGGCCCGACGTTTCGCCGAGCCACTCGTCGCGAACATCCAGCCGAATTCCGGACGACGCATCGCCTCCGAGATGACATTCCCAACAACGCCGAGACAGAATTGGAAACACATCGCGGCGGAAGTCGATCGTTGCGGATGTCGTGATTGCAGGCTCCTCGGTGTTCGCGACTCCGATCATGAGACTCACCACCGCCATCACGGCACATTGCTCGATGATCGTGAGTTGTCGTGATGGCATTGGCGAGCGTCCGAAGTGGGTCGGCCTTTCCAGGCTGACTCGACAAGCGATCGACCTTGATTGGCCATTCGGGTCAGGCTGGAAAGCCTGACCGAAAAAGTCACAATCTATCGCCAGCCGGCGCGAGGATCGACCATGTTCTCGCACGCGGGCTAGCCGAGAAGGAAGAACGGTGGCGCAAATTTTTGATGGATTGACGCTGATTTCCGGACGACGATCAGTCAATCGAAATGTTGCGTCCCCTGTCTTCAAAACACTTTTTCTGCTGCTTTTCCTCGTCCGCTCGAATGCCTTCGTCCAATCGCTGCTGACCGCGTTCAATCATCATCAGACTCAGACTGAGTGTGCTGGCCGAAACGCGGCGAGTACCGCCGTTTTCAGTTGTCCATTGACGGAGATTCCGTTGCCGCCGTGAATCGTGTTGGTGCCGGTCCAATCAAAGAATTGGCCGCCAGCTTCGCGGAGGATTGGCACCATCGCGGCGGCGTCCCAAGGATTGAGCAACGGGTCGATCATCACATCGGCTCGGCCGGTGATGACGAGGGCGTGGCCGTAGCAATCACTCCAGCCGCGAGTTTCGCGCGCGACTGAGTTGATTCGATCAAAGGCTGCTTGTTTTCCGGCGACAAACCAGTTGTTGAATGATGTCGTGCAAACCATCGCGTCCTCCAGCCGAGTTATCGACGAGACGCGCGCGCGACGTGGTGCCGCTTCACCAATTTGCCACCACGCGCCGAGTTGCTTGCCCCCGAAAATCACTTCGTTCAATGCCGGCAAGCGGCAGACTCCGGCCAACAATTCGCCGTCCGCTTCGAGTCCGATTAGCGTTCCGAACAACGGGACGCCGTGAATGAAAGCCTTCGTCCCATCCACGGGATCGAGCAACCAGCGGACTCCGTTGCGGCCGGGATTTTCGCCGAACTCCTCGCCGAAGACGCCGTCGTCGGGAAAGCGTTTCGCGATGCGCTCGCGAATCAATTCCTCGGCTCCGCGATCGGCGGCGGTGACGGGTGAGCGGTCCCGCTTGAGATCGACGACCAATTCCGGGGTCAAATAGTACGACAGGATCAACTTCGCCGCCTCGCGCGACACGGCGAGTGCGAATTCCAGACGCTGAGCAATTTCAGACGGGGACATGATTCGTTTTCCGGTGAATTCGGCGATCGGCTCGAGGTTGGCTTGTGTCAGATTCTGGGGGAGTCGTCAACCTTCCGCGAGTGAGCGAGATGAACCGGGTCACCGGGGACCGGAGAATGAGAAACCGAGAATAAGGGATGGGATGGCGTTGAGTCGTGACGTCGCCCCTTCGTCAATCCTCATTTTCGATGACTCGGTTCCCCGGTTTGATCGCGGCTGCGCTGTGGTAAGTCCGCTGCGTTTCAAGAACTGCTGGCAAAAGGCTTTCCCGACTTGCTCGGCATCCCCCGTCTCTGCCGATATTATCCCCGCCTTCGTGGCGAGGGCCGTTCCGAGTTGTGGCTCCTCGCTATTGTTTTCTGAATATCCCCGGTGGGACAGCAACCTCGCACGCTGACCGTCCGCATCCGTGATCTCTTTTCGCTATGAGCCATACTGCATCCGCTTCGCCACACGACGTTCAATTGACTCCGTTTCAGGGAGGGCTGCTTTCTCGCAGTTTTCTTGGAGTACTGCTGGCTCAGTTTCTGGGGACGATCAACGACAACGTCTTCCGGTGGTTCATCGTGTTCGTCGGCGGACGAACTTGGGACAACGAAGCTCAAGCCCTGTCGCTGGGACTGTTCTGCTTCACGCTGCCGTATCTGATCTTCGTGACGATGGCCGGTTATCTCGGCGACCGCTTCAGCAAGCAGAAGGTCATCGTTTATCTGAAATTTTTGGAACTGCCGCTCATGCTGCTGGGAATCGCCGGCATCATGATGAGAAACGTTCCGTTTTTGTTCTTCGTCGTCGCGCTGACAGGATGCCAATGCGCGCTGTTCGGTCCAGCCAAATTTGGAGCGCTGCCAGAAATCCTGCGGCCTGACAAGTTGTCGGCCGGCAACGGAGTCATGGGGTTCGCCACCGTGATCGGCACCGCGCTGGGATTGGTGATCGCCGGAATTCTCGATGACAAATCGAAGATCAATTTGTCCGATGCCGTGACCATCGGGCAAGTCAGTTCCGAGGCGATCTTTCTGGTGACCTTGGCAATTATCGGCTGGTTCTGCACGCTGTTGATTGCGCCTCTGCCGCCAGCGGACCCGCATCGCAAGCTGGCGGCAAATCCGGTTGCCGAGACTTGGCACAATCTCAGCCAGTTGTACCGCAATCGGCCGTTGTTTCTCGTCGCGCTGGGGATGGGTTACTTCTGGCTGTTAGGAAGTTTGGCTCAGAACGGTGTGCTCGAATTCGGAATGAATGAACTGCAACTGTTGGACAAGACCGAGGTCACTCCGCTGCAAGCGATGCTGGTGCTCGGCGTCGCGGCGGGCAGCATTCTGGCAGGGCTTTGGTCGGCGGGAAAAATCGAGCTGGGAATCGTCACCGTCGGTGCGGCGGGAATGGCGATCAGCGCATTGCTGATGTTCGTGGTCGGTGCTCCGATTGAGCCGCCGAAGCCTGAAGCGATTGAGCAAACCGCCATTCGCCGGCTCGATCAACGACTCGCAAAAGCCAACGGCGACGCGGCAAAGGACTCGGTTCGCAAGAAACACGCGGCGGAACAGGAGAAAGCCAAAGCCAAGGGGCAAATCTCGCTCTCGGTCTATCCGGAATTTCGAACGGAGTCTGCCAAACGAGCGATCCCGTGGGCGGGAGCCTGCCTGCTGGTGCTCGGATTGAGCGCCGGATTGTTCAACATCCCGCTCGAAGCGTTCCTGCAACATCGCAGCGATCCGAAGATGGTCGGCGTGAACATCGCTGCCAGCAACTTCATCGTCTTCTCATTCATTCTCGCGTCGTCAGGGCTGTACTACGCGCTGCGGGAGGTCGTTGGCCTCAGCCCCACGCAAGTCTTCTTGGGTTGCGGTGCCGTCACTGTTCCGATCACGGTCATCGTGTTTCGCCTGATCCCCAAAGAAACGATTCGCTGTTTGGTCTGGTTGCTGTTCCGACTGATGTACAAGGTGCGTGTCTTCGGCAGCGAGCACATTCCGTCGACCGGTGGCGGACTGATTGTCGCCAATCATGTCTCCTGGTTGGACGGTTTTCTGTTGATCCTCAATTCCGAACGCCCGATCCGCATGATCGCCTGGGCCGACTACGTGACCGGCCCCTTCATCGGTTGGCTGACCCGAATGTTTGGTGTGATCCCCATCAAATCGACCGAAGGCCCGCGAGCCATCGTCACCGCGTTGAACACCGCTCGCGAGGCGATTCAAAACGGTGAGCTGGTTTGCATCTTCGCGGAAGGGAGCATCACACGCACCGGCCAATTGCAGCCGTTCCAGCGCGGTTTGATGCGGATCATCGATGGCACCAACGCACCGGTGATTCCGACTTATCTCGACGAGCTATGGGGGAGCATCTTCAGCCATCGGGACGGTCGATTCTTGTGGAAACGACCCCGCTGTTGGCCGTATCCCGTGACGATTGTCTTCGGCCCGCACCTCAAGAATCCAGACAACGTTAACGAGGTGCGGATGGCGGTCGAGAAGCTCGGCGTCGAAGCCTCGATTCGGCGACGCGATCACGAACTCATTCCCGCTCGGATGTTCTTGCGAAAATGCCGGACTGCGCACTCACGCCTGAAGGTCGCAGATTCCACCGGCCAAGAACTGACGGGCAGCAGAACACTGATCGGCACACTCTGCATCAAGCGCGCCCTCGAACGCCTCTGGCTGCAACCGAACGAACAGACGGTTGGCATTTTATTGCCGCCGTCAAACGGCGGCCTGCTGGCCAACATGGCGATCACCGTGTCAGGCCGAGTCTCCGTCAACTTGAACTACACGCTCATGGACACCGACATCCGCTACTGCATCGCGGAGTCCGGCATCCGGCATGTCATCACCAGCCGCAAGTTTCTCGAAAAGAAACCGGTCGAGTTTGATCCCGCAACGCAAGTCATCTTTCTCGAAGATGTGAAAGAGAAACTCACTGGAGCGGACAAAGCTCTGAGCGCGATCGCCGCTCATGCGCTGCCGATTTGGATCCTCGAACGCTGGCTGGGACTGACACGTCTCAAGCCGACGGACTTGATGACCATCATTTTCTCGTCGGGTTCCACGGGGCAGCCAAAGGGCGTGATGCTCTCACACCACAATATCGGCTCGAACATCAGCTCGGCCGACCAACTCTTTCAGATCAAGCGGACGGACGTGATCATCGGCGTGCTGCCGTTCTTTCACAGCTTCGGCCACACGCTGATGATGTGGCTGCCGATGAATGTCGATTGCGCCGCAGTCTACCACTTCAATCCGCTCGACGCCCGAACGGTCGGCGAACTGGCCCAGAAGTACAAAGGGACGATCGTCGCTGCCACGCCCACGTTCCTGAAGTCGTACCTCAAACGCTGCGACAAAGAGCAATTCGCAACGCTCGATCTGGCAATCGTTGGAGCCGAGAAACTCCCGGAGCAACTCGCCGAAGAATTTCACGCCAAGTTCGGCGTGACTCCGACCGAAGGCTACGGCTGTACCGAACTCTCGCCGCTGGCGGCCGCGAATGTCCCTGATCATCGCTCTCGCGAAGTGACTCAAATCGGCACAAAACTCGGCACCGTCGGACGAGCTGTCCCCAATGTCTGCGCGAAGGTCGTCGATGCCGACACGTTCGCCGAGCTGGGCAACAACAAGCCCGGCCTGCTGCTGATCGGCGGCCCAAATGTCATGCAGGGCTACCTCAATCACCCGGAGAAGACCGCCAGCGTCATTCACAACGACTACTGGTACAACACCGGCGACATCGCCGAGATCGACGACGATGGTTTTATCAGAATCACAGGGCGTCTCAGCCGCTTCTCGAAGATCGGCGGAGAGATGGTCCCGCACATTCGCATCGAAGAGGAACTGCTGAAAATCGTTGAGATTCCAGGCAGCGACGACATCGACATCAAGCTCACCGTGACCGCCGTCCCCGACGAGAAAAAAGGCGAGCGTCTGATCGTCCTCCACAAGAAGCTGTCGAATGCGGTTGCTGAAGTTCTGAAAGAATTGGGGACTCGAGGTCTGCCGAATCTTTGGATTCCATCCGCTGACAGCTTTCTGGAAGTGGAATCCATACCACTGCTCGGCACGGGGAAACTCGACCTCAAAGCAGTGAAGGATTTGGCGCTCAAGGCATTTGGGCCCCAGTGACAGCCACGGACAACTCCTTGACACCTTTCCGAACCGACCGCTAATGTTCCGCCCGCCTCAGGCAGCCGGAATTGCTGGCAACTTGAGTCAGGTTTTGCAGATCGTCTTGCCGAAGACATGCAGGCCAACCGTCACGACCGGCAACGGATTCTCACGCTGATTTTGATCAGACGATTCCGTTGGCCCAGCAACTCCCCGGGGGATTAGCTCAGTTGGGAGAGCGCTTGCATGGCATGCAAGAGGTCAGGGGTTCAAGTCCCCTATCCTCCATTTGAAGACGCTCGCCGTTACTTGCTGACGGCGAGCGTTTTTCATTGGGAATCAATGAATTAGAGCCGGCCGCGTCGATCAAACTTGTGTTCGACATGTCTGCCGAAAATCCCGTCAAAGTGACAGGAGAAGACAGCAAATCCCTCGAAAAGTCAGGGGGAACTGCCACCGGAACTGCCACCATAGAAGGCTGGAAGTTCTCCGCCCCAGCGGCGATACGTTGCCGGTTCTCGGCGGGATCGTTGGTGACTGAGAATTCCGGCAGTGATTCAACGGCCCCTTGGACGTCAAGCAAACGCGGGTCCGTGTAGACGTTCATCGTCAGGTCGAGGCTCGAATGCCGCATCGCGGCTTGAGCGACTCTTGGCGCAACTCCCGCTTTGCTCAGCATTGTGCCGAACGTGTGCCGCAAGGCGTGAACGTCGATCGTGCGGCCTCGGTCGTCACGCTTGGCGATGCCTGCCACCTTCAAGTCGCGGTCGAGAATCTTGCACAACGCTTTCGGGATTTTGAGCAGCCGCGTTGAGGCGGGTAGTTCCACGGCGACAGCATTATGACGCAAGGCAAGCACGTCCGCCGAGCCGGCCCCACAACCGGACAGACTCGCCACCCACTCCCTCAATTCGTCGGCCACGTCACGGCGAAGCGGGATCGAATTCCCTTGCCGGTTCTTTTCGTCGGCCGCGTTGAGCGTAACGTGCGGAAAATTGCTGTCGAGGTTGAGTTGTCCGACTGTCAGCGAAGCAAGTTCCCCGCGTCGCAGCCCGGTCGTCACGGCGACTTTGTAGGCCAATGCTCGTTCGATGCCGAGCCGCTCTTGCCGAGCCAGAAACGTCGGGTTGTCTTTCAGGCGTTCCCGTGCGCGTTCGACAGCGGAAAAAAGTTCGTCGAACTTGAGCGATTTGAGTTTCCACGTTGCACGGCTGCGTTTCTGCCGCGTCGCGGTGTCTTTGTCCGAAGTTTTGACCGTTTGACGTCCGAACTCAGCCAGCGGTCGCAAGCGAGCGACGATCAGCAATCGCGACAATTCCGCCTCGGTCAACGCCCGACGTTGCCGGCGCGGATCGGCCTTCTCATTGGCCTTCGGAACACGTTGCAACGGGTTCACGGCCAGCCGTCGATTCTCGACACTCCAGTTGCAGAATGTGACCAAGGCATCGCGGTGAGCGTTGCGGCTGCGAGCCGACATGCTCGGTTTGTCCGGCAGTGCCGTGGCTTGCCGAGTCAACCAGCGTTCCAACGCCTCACGCTGCAAGTCCGCCAGCTTCGTGAACCCACACTCGTCGGCTAGACGTCGCAGATATCGCAGCGTGTTGTCTCGATAAGTGCCTCCCACGCCATTGGCCCGCAGCGAAGCGTCGTAGGCATCGAAGTGTTCGGCCAACGTCATCGCCTGATGGTCGGCGATGGCATCTTCGGTCGAGGTCAACACGCCCGCCTTGACCAATTCGGCCCGGCGTTCCAAGTCCGCCAAGACGGCCCGCGCCGCGTCTTCATCCCGACAGCCGGTAGCGACTCGCCGGAGAAGCCCGCTTCCGTCCCGATAGTCCGCATAGTACGTCGGAGTTTTGACAACGATGCGTTCCTGTCCCACGAACTTTCCATCGGCGGGGACAACGACCGCAGCCGTCCGAGTCTTCCCTTTCGGCGTTGTCCAACGAGCGAAGCGTTGGGCTTTACGAGAAAAGAACGCGGCCCCGGCCGGAATTGGCTTCGTTGAGGTTCTCTTAAATACCGTTCCCATCGTTCAATCCTCTTGCTTCACCAGTGTCAGCTTGAAGTACGTCGCCAGCTTGTCGGCAACGTCGAGATGCAACGAACGCTCTCCGCGCAGAAAGAATCTCAGGCTCGCCCGTGCGACTCCGGTTTCTTGTTCCAACGTCAGCAGCGGGATATCTGCCGCCAAGATGGTTTCGCGGAGCACGTCGGACATTGTTGGCGGTTGCTGTTTCTTTTTCGGCTTAGGCATGGTGGCTCAATTATTCCAGAATCGTAGTTTTGTTGGAAGTCACTCCGGTTTGTCTTTCCAGCTTGGTCCCAAGTAGCGGTAACGGTGAGCCTCTCGGTAGCCCGCTTGTGGAAACGCGGCGAGCAGACCATCGCGAACCAGTTTCTTGAGCCACTTAGCAACGTCGGTATGGTCACGGTCGAGGGCCTTCGCAGCGGATCGACAGGCCAAAAAGAAGTTCCGCCCCTGTCCAACGGTTCGTTGCAGTTCCAGACACAGAGCCAACAAATGGCGCATGTCTAGGCTGTCATACTGCTCGGCCTCGGTTGGCCATGTTCCGGCTTTCACTTTTTGCCAAACCTCTTGGACGACATCGACGCCCTTCGGGAACTTCACGCTGTCCCAAGCGTGTTCAAAATCGGCCATCGTCTCGGAGAATGCTTTCGTCCTGATGACTGGCAAAGCTCGTTTGTGCCACTGCCGCACGATTGACTCAAGAGTCGCCAAGCCAGCGTCTTTCAACCTCGGATCGGCCTTTAACCATTGAGCCAACTCAAACACCTTCTCGTTGCGTTGGCGTTCCTTCATGGGCAGACACCGACTGATGATCGCCTCCCAAGAGTCACTACCTACAGAGAGACAGAGACCCGGAGACACAGAGTCACGGAGAGACAGAGACACAGACACCAATGGCTTCTGTGTCTCTGTAGGTTTCTGGCCTTGAAATGGCCGAAAATCGAGTCGCGGAATGTTCGACGTCGGCGGAATGATCCAACTGTATTGAGCACCCGACAGATGAATGCTCGGCGGCAGCACAACGTAGGCCCCTTCGCCTCGCAGTTCGCCGTCGCCGTATTTCTCCGTGTGGTCGAAGTCGGAGAGAAAATAGACGTGATACCCGCGTCCGGTCTTTGCGATCGGCAGCGTCTTTGCAAGTTCGGGGTTCTGAGCCGCCCAAGCGTGATAGGCCACCTCCTGATCGTAGTCTCGACAAGTCAGGCCACCGGAGACTTTGCCGAGCACGACGGCCAGCCCCAAATCTTCCCGGCGGTCGAACCAGTCGCGGAGTTGCTGTTCGTCGGCACTCTTCGATTGAAATTGCTTCCAACGCTTGAGCGCGGGGGATTTTTCGTCGTCGGTCGAGGTCGGCCGGACGATGGGAATGATCGACCAACCGAGCGTGTGATACTTCAACGCAGCCGACAACACATCGACCGCAAAGTCGTCGTTGACTACCATGATCGCATCTCCTACTGAGAGTTCGTGAGAAGATGCCGAGCAGACGTTGGCGCGTCCCCCCGGCGAATGAAGGCGATTAAATTTGAAAGTCGATGCACGGCTCGGCGGTCTCCGTTGAGCCAGCGTCGTTTCCGGGCGGTCGATTCGGATTCGACCGCAAGAACTCCCGCGTCTCAGCCAGGCGACGTTCTGCTGCGTTGCGATCCGTGAGACGCCACACCGTCTGGAGTCCGGCATGACGCGCCGGCCGCGAAGACTTCCCCACGCTATCGGCGGCGATAATCGCTTCCCGCTTCAACCCCATCGGCACGGCTGCTCGCCACCGTCCGCCAGCGCGATAATTCACAGTCAGCTTGTCCGCCGCGTCATCCATCGTCGCTAGTCCATCGGGACTCGACAGGATCGCGTCGAGAAACTTCTCTGTGTCCCGTTCGATATCGGTCTCGTGATCGAGAGCCGCACGCTGAATCCCTCGCTCAGCCCGCCGCTCACCCTTCGCTCGGCCTTCTTTTGGCGTCATTACACGGCCCTCCCGACTTGGCGGACGCGGGGGCAGCCGGCTGCAATCCAATCGGCGATGCCCGTCATCGGATCGCCGGTCGAGCGTCTGAACCTGAGAAGGCGGCCGATGCGGACTGGACGCGGCATCATGTGGGCGTCTGCCATGCGCCGGAGATGCCGCGTGGAGATGGTTGTCATGCGCGACACGGCGCGCAGGTCAAGTAGATCGGGAGCGGGTGACACCGCTCCCACGGCGGGATTCTGATTCTTCATAAGTCGGTCTCTGGCGAGCGGCAGCCCGATGCGGCAGTCACCGCGACTGCCTGCCCATCACTGCCACTCAGCAGACACCGGGGTACGCTGCGCGTACGCTCGGTATGTGTCGCGTACTATTTCACTGACCAGATGATTTTTCTTTCGCGCTCGTCTAATTCGTACACAAACTCCGCCGACTTATGCGGACGTTCGACACACTTCTCGAAGTGCGCTGCCAGCTTTGTGCCTTTGCCATCTTTACGGAGTCGTTCGTAGGTTCGATTCAATGAGTTCCGAACCGTCTTTGCCGCCTTTTGTAACTCTGTCTTGAGCGGGGCCAAGATGGCATCAATCTGTTGCTTCAATGATTTGGCTGCTGCCACATCACCGCGTTTGTTGGCCGCCTCCTTTTGCGCAATCAGTTCGCCGACTTTATCTCGCACGATTTGCGGAGCATCGTCGCCAAGAGCCGATTCAAACTGCTCGTCATACACCGACTCTCGCTCGGTGAGTCCGTCTGCGTCCCGGTCAATCGAGTCACGATCCAACACCTGTTGAGCCGAGCCAATTTTCGCCAGTTCCATCACACCAACTCGCCGAGTCGGCGCAGTCACGATCGCAATTAGCCGATCAACTCCTTCTGATCGCTCCAATGTAACCGTCTCGCTGAATCCCCGAACCTCAACGATTTCACTCCCGACGTCGAACACAAATCCATCGTCATCATCGTCCCTCGCTGCGCTCGGTGCGGCCTGTAAACTCAACTTGTTCGCGGCGTCCGACAACAGCGCGCCAGCGGAAGCCGTTTCAACTTCCGAGCCGTCAAAGCTCGACGCATGAGGGACTTGTGCCATGAGTCGCAGGAATACCGGTTGCGTCAACGCATCCTTCACTTTGCGAATCGACTTATTGAGCGTCTCATCAGCGTCCAACCACCCTCCCAGCGATCGGTCCTCGGCATAAGACCAAACAGGTCTGAATCGGGTCGATTGCCACTCATTGAGCGACACAACATTGGTCTGAAGAGTGCTTAATCCGTTCGCCAATGCTTCACTCTCGATTCCAATACTCGCACCAAAGGCGAGACAGTCGGCGCAAGATGCCGCCAGTTGCCTTTCAGCCAATTCACGTTCGCGGTGGTATTTGGCAACTTCATCCGGCGTTGCTTGGCGTTCACTTTCAAAGGCTTCATCCCTGCGAATCGCGAAAATCCGAGTCTCTCCCTCAATCAGCCGATCAACCAAAGCTCGCAATGTTTCAAATTGATTGGGTATCGCCACGCCACACCGCCACTTGAATTATCGCCCGTGGGGAAAAATCTAGTCAGCAAACGCCAACAGATGACCGTTCAAGTCGCGGGAGGTCAATAGAGTGTTCGGAGTCACGTTGCTTCGATACGCTGGCAACTATCAAGGCGTCGTGTTCGGGGACGAAAAGTTCGGCCAAATGATGGCGTGAGCCTAGACCGCTTGGGATCGTGCAAGCACGTTTCCATTCATCATGAGGAGCGTCGTGTCATGTCAGAAACTGTTTATTACAAGGACGACGACGGTAAGGTGCGAGGACCATTCTCGACATCAGAAATCAAGCAGTTGGTGACAGCAGGGAAGATCGCGCCATCAACGCTCGTTGGCCGCGACCGTAGCGGCGAATGGAAGGAAGCCGGTCGAATCAAAGGGTTCGTCTCGACTTTCAAATTGCCGACACACGCTACAGAGCACGATGCTGCGACAACGTCCGAGAGAACCACCGTTGGTCGAACCGCTTATTCGCAGGAACCACGCGATTCCCAACCGGAAGACGCCACCTTAGAGGGGCATGTATCCGAATCACTTGCGGCGAACATGGTGCAAACTCAACCCGTAGCCATTGGTCAAAAGCAAACGACGCTCTGGACGTTGAACCGAGTCACTCAATTCTCATCGGCGGCCTACGCTCTGTGGATAGCGGCCATTTTGGTAGTAAGCCTTGTTGCAAGTAACATCTATTTGATCTACCGCGTGGTCGGCGGCCAGCAAACATCGAGTGCTACAGCACCGAATAGAAATGACGCACCCATTGCTGGCCAGAAAATGGATGTGGAAAAAAAAGCACCAGAGATTCAACCGGAGAGGATCGCTCAATTGTCTGAAGCAGATTCACTCCCCAATTCGCGAATGGCCATCGTTAAAAAGTTTGAGCAAATTGTCGAGCAATTCACGCAAAATGTGAATGATTCACCGGAAAGAGTAGTGGAGCTTAAGCGAGCGAAATCGTGGACAAAACAGAAACTTAGGGCGAAAAACATTTCGTTTTCCGTACAAAAAAGCGACTCATTGATTTCGCCAATTGTCGGCACGATTACATTCGATAACGCGACACTCCAATCCGAAAATCAAAAGCCATCGAAGGACGCGGCCGAAAACGATTTCGATTTCGGGAAACCATTGGATCAAGCCTACACGGTTCGTTTTGTGTTTCCAGAAAACCAATGGGTGTTAAAGAGTCTGCAACTGGCAGGGGACGACGAGTTCTCAAAAGTTTTCAATCTACCTGAGAACCTCAGTATACTGACTGAAGTTGGTTCTAAGGAAGTCGATTACTGGGAAGCTGCGTTGAGGGCGACCGGTCGTTGATTCAGCGCTGCAATCGGGCGAAATATGAAATGCGGAGTTACGATTTTTACCTTGAACTTGAACACGTCCAGCGGTTTGATACTCAAGCGTCTCAAGCCCGACTCTCACTCGATAAGCGATTCGTTGAGCCATGAAAAAGTTGATGGTTGCTGTAGTCGCATTGGCCTTTGTGGCGGGCATCGTCCTCGGATTCTTTGGGCGTAATAAAACTGAGAAATCCGCCGAGCCGGTTGTTCATGGCAAAAACAGCGTCCAAAAGGATTCAGTCAATTCAGACAGTTCAGCACAAGAGCCGGGAAGCGGTAACGTAGCGACGTCCGCTGAGCCGCAAGTTGTCTCGGCCATCGAACAGACGCCTCGCCTAGATCAAGCAACGATCGCAAGAGCGGTTTCCTTTCAGGCTGAGAGATGCCGGCAGCTAGACGCACAAGTTGCGAGGCGTGAGATGATTCTCGACCGGACCAATCGCGAAGGACCAACTCCAAAAGACATCTTGCGCGAGGTGTTGTCATATAGGGACAAGGCTAAACGCAAGAAAGTACATTGGCGGGAATACATTCGGAATGAGATCGCCGACATCAAGCGGACGAGAGAAGACATTGCCAACAATCGAAACATTGTTTTGCCGTCCCTGAATCTTCGAGGAAACGTCGGCGACTCTGGAGTTGTCAGCATCTCAATGATGGTCTTGAACGAAGAATCGCCGACAAAATTCTATGGCCTGACACGAGTTGGCCGAGAAGAGGATGCGTATGACAACTTCGTCGTTGTAGGGTGGAGACTGAGTTCGTTGCCGAGTGGCACTGTCGAACTCCCTCGTGATATTGCCAAATTGGGGCCGCGTCCAAGCCCAAGCGTCCGTGTATTTGACATCAAGGATATTCACACCGCGATTCAAGGAAGCCTGTCGAGTCGCGACGTTCCGACTGGTCCCCAAGTTCGCGATGTTGGCTTGCGTGGAGTCGCTCGCATTAGCTCAACGACGATGGTGAAGAATGCTTGGGGAGCTACCGTTGGCGGATCACGCGAAAGCCGAGTGATTGAATTCGTTTGCACCGAAGACGAACTCAAACAAGCCGTAATGGCGGCGAGAGAGGTTGCGAAAAAAAATGATGTAGGTCCGTCACCTCCTGTTCCCAACAAAACAGGCTTGCCATTTCCGACAATAACGCTCCCCAAAACAACTCAACTCGATGACGCCAATCGTTCCAATGAGCCACCATCCAAGCCCGCCTCGAAATCGGACTCCTCAAAACAGGCGGCGTCTCCAAAATCCGCTTTCTCGAAAAGAAGCGACGATGATGTCGCCGCCAAGGTAGAGTTGAGAAAGGAGGCTGACGACGAAGCCAAACGAAAAGTCGCAGATGCCGCAGCACATAGGATGCGCGGCTTGGAGCAACTTGAAGCCAAGAATTACCCACGAGCGATTGAAGCCTTCTCGAAGGCCATCGAATTGTCGCCCTCAGCCGATAATTACTCCGACCGAGCCATCGCGCACTTCAAAGCCGGGCATGTCGCGGAGGCGAAAGCTGACAGCGAAATGGCGGAGAAATTGCTTGAGGGAACTCGGACGAAGGAAGTCCCGAAAGCCATAACAGATTCAATCGAGGCATTAACACGGGCCATCCGAACGAAACCAACGGCAGAAGCCTACGCGAAGAGGGCGACAGCACATTTCAAAGCCGGTAATTTTTATCAAGCAGATTTGGATAGGGAGACGTCCGAACGACTGGCGAAATCTGCCGTCAAATAGCCAACTCGGTTTGAATGAGCTATCTCAAGCATCCGTTGTTGCAAGTTTCTTTTAACCGTCCGCTCATTCTCTTCGCATGATCCCGTTCGATAGCCCTGAGAGCCTTGATGATCAAACGCAACCGGCGAAGCCTAGCCAAAAGTGTCCCGGAACTGTCAAAGAGCATCCCATACATCTTTGCTTCGTCTTTCCGCAGGGCATCGACACGAGCATCGTGCTTTTGAGCCGAGCGGTATTGCAAGCCGTGGCAACTGCGACACGCTGGCGCAAGTTCTTGTTCCGTGACAAACAAAGTCCGTGCTCGGCGACTGCATCGCGGACAACAAAACCAGAACCGGACGCCCCCGAAGTTTGGAGATGTGGTTGTCAAAACAAGTCGTGTCCGTCGTCGTTCGTTCCCGCGCTGCAACTCGATAGCCAGTTCGTCCGCGCCGGCCGATTGGCTTGTAAATGCGTAGCGTGCCGTCGCGATTTCAGTCGGCCCCAGCGTCCAAATGAGCCTCCCACTATCACCATGCCGAAACACCGCAGACCGCCGCAAGTCAGCCGCGTCGATTCTCAGGCTTTGCTCAACCAGCGAGGCCCGCGTCCGCTTCGGACGTTTTTCGAGGCGATTTCCTAAACCAATAGGGAATAGCTCCACGATCGCGCCCTCAAGTTGATTTTTACGCGAACTCGTCCACCACGGAGAAGACTTTGATTGATGCAGCCAGAGATTGAACTTTTGCCAGCCGATTGCGTTCGTGATTGTCGCAATAGTGCTCTCCTCAAAAAAAGATCAACCAAATTGCCATGACTTCCGCCGACCAATGCTCCCGCCGAGCCAGCCGAACACAAAGATTGCCGCCACCCTCCCCCCCGGCTCAGGCTCAGCATCCGGCAAAAGAATCCGTCGAGGCAGATCGCCTACTTCGATTCAGCGGGCACGGCATCTCGCTCGGCCATCAACCGCCGCACCGCGTCCGCCTTCTCAGCATCCGACAGCGGCAGCGCAGCAATCATCGCCAGCGCGGAAGAGAACGAATCCCCCTTGATCGGCAGCGACTCCGGCTTGCTCGAAATCACTCCATCGACCACTTTGCCAGTTCTCATTTTCTGAGAACGACTGCCACCAGAACTGCCACGGCGAGAACGCCGTTTCGCAACTCGTATACTTTCAACACTTAGAACCCCAGCATTCCCGCATGGCATGCAAGAGGTCAGGGGTTCAAGTCCCCTATCCTCCACTTTGTCCTGAAGTTAGTTACCGAAACGAGTTACGTTACCTGCCGACGTTCGGCAGTGCGGTGAAAAGCCTGTTTGATTCGTGGAACCGTTCCACGAAACGAAAAGGAACCGCACGATGCCACGTCAAAAGAACGCAATTCCCAGCTATTTGTTGCACAAAGTCAGCGGGCGAGAAGCTCAAGCCCGCGTCAGAATCGCCGGGAAGGAATTCCTTCTCGGTCGCTACGGGAGCGAGGAAAGTCGAATCCGTTACGGCGAACTCATCGCTAAGTTCGCATCCGGTGTCCCGATTGATCCCCTCGCCGGTCAAACGATTCGTGGAACGAATCGTGGAACGGACTCAGACGATCCCGGCCCCAGCATCGCCGAGTTGATTGTTGCGTTCCTGAGCCATGCCGAGCAGCACTACGTCAAGAACGGCAAGGCGACCAGCGAGCAGCATTGCATCCGCTCTGCGGTTCGGCCGCTCCGCGAGTTGTACGCGCTGGCTCCCGCGAAGGATTTTGGACCGCTGGCGTTGAAGGCGGTCAGGGCGAACATGGTGGACTCAGGACTGGCGCGGAACTCGGTCAACGCCGCTGTCGGGCGCATTCGCCGACTGTTTCGGTTCGCTGTCGCCAACGAGATGGTGCCTGTCGAGGTTCTCACGAAACTCGAAGCTGTGTCCCCGCTGCTGGCGGGACGGACCGAAGCGCACGACCTGCCACCGCGAACGGCTGTTGCTCAAGACAACATTGACGCTGTGAAGAAGCAGGTCCGGCCATTGGTACGCGACCTGGTCGACGTGCAACTGCTGACTGGTGCGCGGAGCGGTGAACTCTTGGCGTTGACCACCAGCATGATCGACCGAACGGGCGAAGTCTGGAAATCAAAACTCGCCGATCACAAGTGTCAGCACAAAGGGAAATCGCGAACCCTGCACTTTGGACCGAGGGCGCAATTGATCCTCACCAAGTATCTCTCGGCCGATCCTGACAAGCGGTTGTTTGGGATGACTCGCACCGCCTACTGCCGAGCGATTACACGCGGCTGCGAACTTGCCTACGGGATGCCGGACAAACTGCGAACGATTCCCAAAGACGTATCAACCGCAGAACGAGACGAACGCCGCCGGCTTGCTGCGGAATGGCGAGCGGAACACTGCTGGTCCCCGCATTGGTTGAGACATACGGCGGCAACTCGTGTTCGTGAGCAACTCGGAATTGAGAATGTGCAATCGCTTCTCGGCCATTCAACCGCCGAAATGAGTCGGCACTACTCGGCCAAGATGGATGCGCTCGCGACAGCAACGGCGGCAGCGTGTGGTTGAGCGATTACACTGGCTCACGACGCGGGATAGGAGGCATCCGAAAAGCCGATATCCTGAACGGCTTCCCGCGTTGTTTTTCATCAGGACTCGGCATCAGGAGGCCGACATCATGGCGAAGAAACGAGCAACCAAGGCGGATCACGGCAGCAAGGGACAACCAACGACTTGCCTAATGCTCTGGCACATCGCCAACAAGAACCTCGCGGCTACGTTGCAGTGCGGCGGGGAGACGTTGCAGATGACAGACATCTTGCTACTGAGGATGCGAATTGAAGGCGTCGCCAATCTTCTAGTCAGGTTGGCATCGGAACTCGGCTACCGCTTCGCTCCGCTCCAATGGCGAGAAGTTCCGCCGGAAGCCGGACCGTGGGATTGGTTGGATTGGGTCACACAGGATCGTCAGCGGTGGTTGGACGACATCCAAAGATTCCTGAGTACAGCAATCTTTGAACGTGGAGAATTGCCGCTGGGCTGGGAAGGCGAGTATCCGCTTCGCCCTCTGGACTCGCGCGAAGTGTTCACACAATGGTTGGAGGAAGTCATCGCATCAATGGCCAAGTGTCAGTCAAAGGTAGTCACCCGCGGCGTTGCGTGGTGACAAAGTGTCAGTCAAAGGTAGTCACTGTTTGCGGTGCTTGTTTTTTGGCTTGTAGTCGATGGTTTTGATCTTGGGGTGGTCATGTGGTTCACGG
>SYJG01000226.1 GCA_005798445.1 Planctomyces sp. | reverse complement strand
TCGAATGAGATGTTTTTGGCGTGCGGCTGGGCGTCAGCCCTCCGTGTGATTCAATTTGCTCTGCCTCGGTGGGCTGACGCCCTGCCGCTCGCCAAAAACATCTCATTCGAGGCCGCGTTGGGTATAAGGAACTCAATTACAAACACGATTGCCAGGGGCGCTACACTCCGCCGTTGATGTCCTTCAGGGCGGTTGAGCATGGCGACGGCGGATGATTGGGCGGTGCCGAAGGTGGTTCGGGAGCAGATCGTGTTGTTTGCTCCGTCGTTGGATTCGATGATCTCCGACGATCATGAGGTGCGGCTCTTGGACGAGACGCTCCGCAGGTTGGATTGGAGCGAGTGGGAAGCGGAGTACCCGCGGTTGCGGGGGCTGCGACAATTCCGTCGCCGTGGCTTGAAAAAGTGGAACAAGAATGGCGCTGGTCGTGCCTCAGCCTGAACTTCCAAAAACTGGTGCGAGCGTTCCTGCGCTGGCGTCGCGAATTCGCGGCCGCGATGGCCCTCGAACTGGCATGAGACGCGGCCCGTCCGCGCGCCTGACGCCTCAAACTCTCTTAATGGCCTTCCGACGTCTCGAAATTCCTCTGCCCAAAAAACACGAAGTCAAACTCACGACCCCAACAACCACCACCGAGCTCGCTCACAACAATCACTGGCCCGGTTTTTTTGATCCGTTTTTGCAGTTCCTGTAAAATGACAGTCCCCAAGCTCGGTGGCGGAGAGAAAGTGCGCTGTAGGATTAGCAACTCAAGGATTCTCGCCATGCAGTACCGGACACTCGGCCGAACCGGGATTAAGGTTTCCGCGATCTCGTTGGGAGCGGGGCCGGTTTCCGGGTTGATGACCGGCAGTGACGAGACCGCTCAACACGAGGTCGTCGCGGCCGCGATTGATGCGGGGATCAATTGGTTCGATACAGCACCGGGTTACGGAGCGGGCAGTTCGGAGGCTAACCTCAGTCGTGCGTTGTCCGAGATCATGCCGCCTCAGCCGATTCACATCGCGACGAAGGTGCGCATCCCGTTGGACTCGACAGAGCCGATCAGTGACATCATCCGCCGTTCAATGGACGAGAGCTTGCAGCGACTGCGAGTCAGTTCGGTCACGCTGCTGCAATTGCACAATGGGATCACGGCGGGGCGCGGCGACGAACCGTCGTCGATCACTCCCGATGACATTCTCTCGCGCGACGGAGTTGCTGATACGTTTGACCGACTGCGCGAGGAAGGACTCATTCGGCATGCCGGTCTGACCGGCACCGGCCTGCCTGCCGCCATGAAGGAAGTGATCCGCTCCGGACGATTCGATACCGTGCAGACGCCGTACAACGCGCTCAATCCCAGCGCGGGAGCGACGTTTCCGATCCAAACCGGCGACTTCGATTACGGCAACATCCTGGCCGATTGCGCGGAGCAGCGAATGGGCGTGTTCGCCATTCGCGTCTTCGCGGCTGGCGCGTTGCTTGGGCAAACTCCGAGTGCTCACACATTCAAAACGCCGTACTTTCCGCTCGATCTGTATCAGCGAGACGCGGCGCGGGCGGAGACGCTTCGAGCCAAACTTGGCGACGGCGAGTCGATGACGGAATTCGCGGTGCGCTTCGCGCTGTCGCATTCGGCGGTGAGTTCCGCCATCATCGGTTTCGGTTCGCCGAGCCACGTTGCCGAGTTGGCACACGCTGTGTGAACGTAAGATGGCCGCCCTCGGCCGTCTTTTGAGATTTGCGAATTCAAATCTGAAATTTCAAACCGCAGGACGGCCGAGGGCGGCCATCCTACATGTCGCCTCCATGATCCTCCTCAAAGATCAAACTTCAACGGACCTTGCCAAATCGTTGGCCGATCTCGCGCTGCCGGAGCGACTTGTCCGGCAATTGCACGCGGCGGCGGTGCGGCGCGGCGCGACCGAAATTCCGTTAGAGCTGCCGACCGTTTCGCCGCGGATGCTTCAGAAGGTTCGCGAGCGAGTCACGATTCCGCATCTGAAATTGCTCGACAAGATCGTCTCGCCGCAAGATGGGTTCGCGAAGTATCTGTTTGAAGGGTCCGGCGAGGGACGCTTCGAGGCGGTCCGCATTCCGTTGCTGCACCGGCCTGACGATCTGAAGTACGTCGTTTGCGTGAGTTCTCAGGTGGGCTGTGCGCTCGGATGTGCGTTCTGTGCAACCGGCCGCATGGGGTTTCAACGAAACCTCGCGACTTGGGAGATCGTCGATCAAGTCACGCAGATTCAAATGGATTCCGAGCATCCCGTGCGCGGCGTCGTCTTCATGGGCATGGGCGAGCCGATGCTCAACTACGATCGTGTGATTCAAGCGGCGCGAATCTTCTCGGAACCGTGCGGCATGGCGATCAACGCCAAGGCGATCACGATCTCGACCGTCGGTGTCGTACCGGGCATCCGCCGCTTCACGGCCGAGCGGCAGCCGTATCGGTTGATTGTGTCGCTGACGTCGGCCAAGTCGGAACAACGACAGAGCTTGCTGCCCATCGAGCGGGTTTATCCGTTGCCGGAACTGCTCGCCGCCGTGCGCGAGTATCACGCGGTGACTCGCAAGCGAGTCACGTTCGCATGGACGGTGTTGGCCGGCATCAACACCAGCCGCGAAGACGCACGGGCGCTGGCTGAGCTGACCGAAGGGTTACCGATCCTGCTGGACCTGATCGACGTGAACGACCCGACCGGGCAGTTTCGCCGTCCTTCAAGTGAGGAGGCGGATGCCTTTCGCGATGTGTTGCGTGAAGAACTGCAAATGCCCGTCCAGCGCCGCTACAGCGGAGGGCAGGACATCCACGGTGCGTGCGGGATGCTCTCAGCGGTCGAGTCGTAGTGCGGGATTCAATTTCAGCACGACGCGCAAGCGAGTGGTTGATGTCTCGGCGATTCACTCCACTCGCTGCTATGTGGCGGTTTGTCAAATGGGTGAAGGGGAGTTGGGACGGAATTCACGAGCAGGCTGCTCTTCGTGTCGTCTTTCGGTGAGGAAAGAGACCAGTTCAACGATACGCGGGAGACGGATCAGACTGGCGC
>SYJG01000225.1 GCA_005798445.1 Planctomyces sp. | reverse complement strand
TGTTGGCTCAAGAACCAGCCGACCGCCGGACCGGGCAGCAATCGCCGCCGTGAGCAGATGGACGTAGTCTTTTTCCTGGGCGCTGGCCGCCATGCCCCAGTTGCCAGCCCAGCCAATCTCCGCCTTCGGACCGTGCAGCGTGAGGCTGTTCCCCAGAAACAGAATACGGTCGGCCTGGAGGGAGCCAAACGTCTGCTGGCCAAACGCGTTGGTCTCGCCATGGACGGCCACCAGGGCCAGGCACAGGTTGAACGCGATGTTTCGGAAACACGTCGGTAATGACATTTGCAAAGGTCCACTCCTTGTCGTCGGGAGACCAATCAGAAAGCGAGTCATCTCAGACCTTTCTCGTCTGGTTCGTTCTTGGGCCGGGGTTCCTTGTCCAACAAACTGGATCGCAAACAGATCGGCGTCGCTCAATTCAAATCGCAAACGCACCGGCTTTCCTGCCAGCATGCTGACATCGTCGCCGCTTTTCCATTTGACGATGCGTGCGATGTGGTCACCCCAGATCGGTTCGCAGTCATCGAGCGAGAATCCGGGGACTGATTTGCCGTCGGCGTCTTGCAGTTCGACACGCAACTGACCGGCCGCGCTAGTGGCATAGTTGATCTCCATTTTCTTGCCTGAGAATGTCAGCGGCTTGGTGACAAATTCGCCGCCGGCCAGCGGAGCATTCACCGATGCGAAGCCATCAAGTCGCAGCGTGTAACGGCGGCCGCCGGTGAGGAACATCGACATCTCGGTGTCGCTGGTTTGATGGATGCCGATCGCAGCGTAGTTCGCGCGATTGGCCCAGCCGTCTTTGCTCAGGCCGGGGCGGATGAAGCTTTGAGTGAACGCGCGGTCGTAGGCGTTGCCGCCGCGAGTCGTCATCAGCAGCACGTCGGTCGCCGCGCCGCGTTTGTCCATGAACCGCGTCGGCATCGCGATGTAGATCTGTGGCGCACGGAAATACGGCTGAGTGCAGGGAGTATAGAGGTGCTCGTTGGGGAGATTCGCCTGCATCTCGACCAGCGGCGTCCAGTTGATGAAGTCTTGTGACGTCGTCCGAGCAATGCCGCGCATCCCTTTGATAAATCGGCGGAAGAAGCAGACGTAGCATTGCTCGCTGTCGCTCCAGAAGGCGTAGTTCTGCGAATCAAAATACTTGCCCCAGTCCTCGGGCACGACCGGCTCGTCACGCAGTTTCTTCCAATGAATGCCGTCAGGCGAGACGAACGCCTTCAGTCCGCCGGGGCCGCGCTTGTCGCGCGTCGCCGATTGATGCGGCTGAAACGCGATGCCGCCGAGCGCCTTGTATTTCTGATCCGGCGGCACGCCCGGTTTCGTGTCGATGAACGGCGTGAAGTTGTGATTCACCAGGAACTCGTTCATGAGCACGATGTTCCCGGCGGGAAACGATGGATGCTCAAACAAACCGAGCTTCGGCAGCGACCAGTGGAGGCCATCTTTGCTCTCGGCATAGAGCGTGACTTCGCCGTCGTGATACGCCTCGATGCCGTGAGTCTTCCAAGTGACCTGCGGATCTTTGTCGCCTCGGTAGTAGAACTGAAACTTGTCATCGGCTTTGAGGACTGTCGCGTAATGACCATGCGGTCGAGCGTCCTTGATGAGCGGTTCCGCAAGTCGCGGTTCATGCAGCTTGAGCGTTGCGTTCCGGAGTTCTCCTACCAGCGTTCGGTCAACAAACAATTCACGATGCGAACCGATGCTGATGGGCTCGACGGCCTGCACCGACGCCGCAAAGAGGCCAGTGACGACAAGTGCGATGCTGTGTTTCATGGGGACTTCTCTTCGCTGGTGAAATTCGGGAGGAAGCAGCCACTTTTCCAAACGTGCTCAATTCGTCCGGTCCCGTACCAGGAAGACTACGCGACCTTCCCGATCTATCCCCGCGTCTCCTTCCGCCGGTCGCCTTGGCTGCGCTTCTTGAGGCGGTAGACCCACACGACGCCGTTATCCGCGCTGTCGTCGGCGAGGTGGCAGAAGTAAGCGTTCAACTCCCGATCAAATATCGTGTTGGCCGCGAAGCGAAACTTAGGACCGTCGGCAGGGAAGCGGAGCGGCGCCGCCCACGAGTTGGTTTGTGGGTGATACACATGGATGCCCGGAGTTGAACCTTTCATCTGAATCACGACGACGATGTCGAAGAGCGGGTCATACTCGTAGAACGCGCCGTTGGTGTTCATGGCCTCGGGACCGTCACCCTTGGGCTTCAAGTGGCTCCAGGTGTTGGTAGCGATGTCGTACGCCATCAAGCCCTCAGACTTCGAACCGTCGCCGTCGTTTCGATAAACGCGGTTCCGCTTCGAGTCATAACAGCCGGGAGCATCCCAACCCTTCGGCTCTGGACCTTGCGGTTTGAGGTCGGTCCAGTGGCCTTTGACGGGGTCAAAGTGCGTCACCGTATTGGAACCCACTGCCAAGAATTGTTTTGCCGTGGCGAGATAGTGCAATTGAGGAAATCCGCCTGCGGGCCTCGCGCCGGTCGCTGGGGCGCGTTCAAATTTGCCGGTCGCGACATCGTAACTCCACGGGGAGTATGTGGTGGGTGGGTGGCTCGTCTTGAGCTTCTCTTCCAGCAGTTTCAAGCCTTCATCCATCTGCTGCCAACCGCCCAGGAAGTATCTGGTCGATTCGGGGTTGGTGGAGACCCCGTTGCCACCGAGGCCGCTGAGGAAGACGAACTTCCTTCGATCGCTGTCGTAGGCGAGGTTGCCCCACGCGTGGATGGAAGTGTGCATCGGCAGGGCCCATCCGTCTTTCTCGCGCAAGATCCCGGCGTCATCGATCGTGATTTCCTGGTCCCTGACCCGTTGATTGAAGGTCTTGGGATTCATGCCCGGATAAAGGCAGATCCAGCGGTGCGCGTTGATGTCGTAAAACCACAGATCGTCCATTGCATGACCGTCCGGTTTGACGAATCCGTGGACTCCCTCGCCAAAGAGAAATGCGCCGCGCAGGTCTGGAGCGAGGATCAGAGCCTTCGCACCCCACGCACTGCCGCGCGCTTTGCCCCACTTCGGGTCCGCTGCCGGCGCACCGAGATTCACCCACTCGTTGTCTCCAAGAAGTTTGATTTTTTCGATGTGCGTGCCTGGCTGGCTGGGCAGCGCGGCGAGCGGCCCCGATGGTGCTTTGTCCTGCGCCGAGGCGATCGGGACGAAGGCTACGATCGCAGTCAGTAGGCCGATGATGATGGACGATTGACGTTTCATCGTAGTTTCCAATTTTCTAGTGGCACGTTGCTTGATCGCGAATCACTCAGGCAAGACCACGAAGGCTGCGAATTGGGGTTCGGTGACTGGCAGTTCCGCGTTCGGCATTCCGATTGGCGGTGGCGGTTTGATGGGCTTCATCGGAACTCGCACGGGGCGGTCGTCATAGAGACCCGACACCAGCGACTCGCCGAACACGTCTTTGACGCTCACGATGCGGAACCGCTGTCCGGACTTCAGCACGGGCGACAAATCGACTTCGACTTCGGACAGCTTCTGCGGATTGAGGACCGCAACGTGCGCTCGGCCTGGCTCATAAGCGTTGGGCCGCACGATGACTCGCAGCTTGGATGGCGAACCTTTCGTGAACGTGCTCCTGGCATCAAGGCCGGTCTTCTCACGCCATTCAATGAAACTGAGGCCGCAGCTCTTTGAACTTTCGACGACCGAACACTCGCCCCAACGGCCGTCGGTCACATAGTAGTCGTTCTCATTCCAGTGCAGGCCGCCGAGTAGCAGCCGGTCGGCCCCTTCCAGCGACACGACCGTGGACGACGCAACCAGCGTGTTGTTCCTGACCGTCCCTTTGCGGAAGTCGCGGACGACCAGGCCCTCAGAGTAGTTGCCAGTGCAGACGACATCCTCGTTGGTCGTGCCCCACGGATAGCCCAGTCGCACCGTGCCACCGACGATTACGTTGTCGCGCACTGCGATCCGCTCGACAGGCGAGCCGCCGCCCACCAGGATGCCCGGCGCGTTGTCTCCTTCGCGTGTGAGGCAGCCGTTCTCGAAGGCGATGTTGCCGTCGATCTCGAAGCCTTTCAGCGACGCCTTCTCTGAACCGTAAACGTGAATGCCATACGCGAACTGGTGGAAGACGACGTTGTCCACGATCCGCTTCGTGCCGCAAGCGTTCTGCGCGTAGATCGCGTGGCCGTGACCTCGATCCGGCCCGCGCCAGCCGTTGTTGTAAATCAGGCAGCCGGAGATCTCACCTCCTTCCCCTTCGGCCCAAAAACCAAACCCGCTTCCGCAGTCATGCACCACCAGATTCACCACAGCGATGCGATCCCCGCGCACATCGACGTCGCCGCGCCGAATGTCGGCGGGCCACGGACCGGCGATCTTGGTCTCGCGCTGCGGATGACTGCATGTCACTTCAAAGTCGCGATAGACCGCGTCGGCTCCGAGCAACAAAAACTGTCCGTCGTCCTTTTCATCGCGCGGGTGAGTGTCGATCGTCACCCGCCCTGAACGCTCGCCGCGCACGACGACCGGATGACCGGGCCGCCCGCTCAATCGCGACACGAACCCGCCGCGGTACGTTCCCGCATGAATCCAAACCGTATCTCCCGGTTTTACGATCTCGCTCGCGACCAGTGCAGTCCCCAAATCCCATGGCTCGGTCGCTGATCCGTTTCCCTTTGGCGAGCCGGTCGATGTCGCGTGAAACTCCCCTGCCTGCATCGAGAATGCGCTCGCCAAAACGATGTAGCCGCTCAACAAACCGGTGACACCCCACGACAGTTGCATAAAACATACTCCGCAACGAATCCGAATTCATGGCATTGAGATCCAACAGACGGATTCCTGAATCGCCACAGCAAAGTCTTGCGAGCGTCGCCACTGGATCATGTGTCTCATTCCGAACTCGCCAGATCGAGCACGATCACGGAGTGAACTTCGAGACGCGGGACCGTAATCATAGTCGATTTGTCTTTGACAGTCATCGACAGCGGGCGGGCTTCGGGTTGTTGCGTGGCCCTCTGAATGGCGTAGCCGTGCAGGCTTATGCGGATGTCGTGAATCGGCAGCGTCTCTTCGCGGAGTGGAACATCGTCGTTGGGCAGACCGTGAAACGCCGTGGTGTTGACGTCGTTGTAGAGATGCACGAGCAGTTTCGCCTGGCCGTTTTTTTCCTGTCGGAAGATCGTGGAATGGACGCAGCGCGGAGCTTCGACTTCCACGGGCGGAGTGCTGTTTGCCGCCCAACGAATCGCATTGGCCAGCAACACTCGCTGATAGGGATACGCATAGCTGTAGTACGCGTGATCGAGGCCAGCGGCGAAGTAGACGACTCGGCCCTTGCCGAATTGTCGTGTCACGATTGCCGGAGTGGGCGCGGCGTCCGGCGCGCCGTGAGCAGCCGCTTGAGCTGCGATCGAGATGCCCTCGCGAACCCGAGTGCTCAGCAGCGGGCCTTTGAAGGTCACGGGCTCGCGACCGATCAGCTCGCGCAGCTTGTCGCTGGAGAGCACGCTGTCTGTCGGCACTCGCAGTGCGAAGACATTTTTTCGCGTCCGCCAGTAGTCGTCATCGAGGTTCCTCGCGAAGTTGATGTCGAGATCAGGGCGAGTGGCTGCAGCGGGCTGCGCGGTTCCCTCTGTCGCTCCTGGCTTGTTCGCAGGATTCGTCGGGCCGCTGTGATGAACGCCGAGCACGTCGGCCAACGCGAAGTCGGGACGCGGGTCGCCAAACTCGTTGCAAAGCGACGTGTCGAGCGATGCGACCAGTCCGCCGCCGTTCTTCACGAACTCACGAATGGCGGCGGCTTGCGCGTCACTCAGACTCGCCGCGTTCGGCAGGATCAACACCTTCTGGCCCGCGAGATCGGCCTCGTTCAGGTTCCAATCGCAGGTCACCGTCACCGGCAGATGCTCTTCCAAAATGGCACGATAAGTGCCGAAGACATGCGCCAGATAGCGATCTTCGACTTGCCCCGAACTGCGACCGTAAAAGGTGCGTGTGTTGTCGCTGAGCAGCATCGCCCCCCACGGCTCTGGGCGTTTGTGAGTCAGCCAGGGCTTGCGGCGCTGGACTTCGGCCAGCGCGTCATAGGCTCCCTTCTGCATGTGCTCGGGTTGAATGACCGCGAGGCTGGGACTGGCACCGTGAGTCGCCGCCAGCAGCACCCGCCGCAGCACTTCATGAGCGGGGAAACTGTCCTTGCCATAGGGATTGCCGTGCGACATCAGGTACGGCTCGCTGAAGGCGACCCGGTGGTTCGTGCAGGCCCAGATATAGGCGTTCGCCAGCGCAGGGACGATCGTGGCCCCGCGGTTGGTTTCATCGAGCCAGAATTCCTGGTCGGGCGCATCCAGCAACAGATTCATCCGCGCCGGCATGTTGCGCGGCAGGTCACGATAATGACCGAAGCGACCGGCGTTCGTCGTCCAGGTCACGAGCGCGACATCGGGCTTGATCCCCTTGAGCCGCGTGTGCATCCGACGAATGACGTCCTCCATGCGACGATCGGCCCAATGCTGATATCGCCGGAACGCGGCATCGTTCAGATCGACGTTGGGAATCTCGCCCTTTGTGTCGCGCCGGTAGTTATCGCGACAATGCTGGCAGTAGCAGACGCCCGCGTAATGCAGTCCATCAAAGCTGAAGGCATCGACCTGGTACTTCTCAACGATCTCCGCCAGCACTTCGATGAAGAAATCGCCATACGGGCCGAGCAGGCACAGCATGCCTCCATAGGGATGCTGCTTCAGATCGACCTGAGGGATCTCGGTCGTATTGGTCGGAACTCGTCGCCAGTCGGGATGCTCGGCGTAGACCTCGCTCTGCAACGTCGGCGGATAGACGCCCAGGATCCTCAGCCCAAGCCGCCGGTACTCGGCGACTTCTTTATCAACCGCGTCCGCCGCGACATGCGGACTGCGCCGCTTCAGCAGCTTGCTGTCATAGAAGACGTGAAACGGATCAACGAAACCCATCTCGCTGATCGTGACTCCAGCTTTGACCGTCCGCTCTCGCTGCTCGGCATTTTGAACCGAGAGCGTGTAGCCGACACCAACCGTCTCTTGCACCCACTCCGGAATGCGAATCTCGTGGAACGGCGACTTGTCAAATGGCTCGGCGGCAATGGTCCGGCCCCAGATCGAGGCCCGCGGCGGCTCGTCAGCACTGGCGAGGTTCGACAAGTCTGCGACGCGAACCAGTGATGAGGAAACCAATACCAGCGCGGCGAAGAGTTTCAGTTGATGTATCATCGAATGAATTTCCGGTTGGCCTTGTTCGCTATGATTGTTTTTTCATGGTGTGTTTAGTTGTTTAAGCCCGTCTTCCCATTGGGTGAAGTGGTGCTGCGATGACGCCGGATGCGGTGAGATCGGGGACTTGTGCGAAAAGCGAGCTGGTGAAGCCCATCGCAAGTACGGCTAGCAAGCCGAGGGTTTTGATCGATGTTTTCATGATGCAGAGCTAACGTAAGAGGATTACTTTAACAGGCTCTTCATCCCCTCACCGGCAGCGTCGCCGATCAGAAAGTAACTCTCCGCATTGGCGAACCAGTGATGCCCATGCGTGGGACAGGGCGAGAGTTCTGGGGGTCGGGCGAAGTCCGTGGTATGGACAAATACAGCGTTCTTGATCCGCTTGGTTCCTTCTTCCTGCGCCTTTCTGAATTCAAACATCGCGCCCTCGGTCACCGGTCCGCCATTGCCAAGCTGGCCGACCACCACTGGCATATGCGGCACATTGAATTCCTTGCGGAGATCGCTGACCAAGTTGACGAGAAGCTGCGCATATTCGGGTATCGCCTGTGGGGTGACCATGTCGTTATAGCCCTGCTGCCAGTAAAAACCCGCGATTTCATATTTCT
>SYJG01000224.1 GCA_005798445.1 Planctomyces sp. | reverse complement strand
CTGATGCTCGCGGCGATTCCTCAGAACAGACAGTTGCAAGGGTTGATGGCTGGCGTGATTTTTTTGGGATTGCTGGTTGGGATTTTGATCATCTTCAGCACGGTTCCGTGGCTGCTGATGGAAACGATTTCGTTCGATGAGGCCAAGTTTTGGGTTGAAACCGGCAGCCTCTTGGTCGCGGGGTTGTCGTTCTTCTTTCTCTTCACACAGATCGCGACTTCGCATTTGACGTTTGACGCGGACAATCGCAGCACGGGGATTCGTATCGCATGCTCAATTCAGTTTTTCATGTATTGGTTGGTCTTTGTCGTCTCGCAGTATCTGCTGGGCGGAGCCACCTTCGGCTGGAACCTGAATGAAATCGTGACGTGGAGCGTGCTGTATGTGGCTGTTAGCGGATTCTTCGCGGCCACCGAACCAGACTTTGTCTCGCGGCGAGTACGGCGCGGCATTCCTAAGACGACGATCTTGCGATTGCTGGCCGCTCCGTATCTCCCCGGAGGGAATCGCGGCTTTCTGTTCTTGGTGCTACATCTGGCGTTGATCCCCTTGTTCGTGGAGTCGTTGTTCGTGGGGACCTTTTCGAGCAGTCGCAGGGAAGGTTTGTGGACGCTCACGTTCTTGCTGTATGTGGTGATCTATGTGGGCTTAGGCTCGGCATTCGGCCGAGCGTTGCGGCGCGCCTCGTCCGAGGTGCGGCCGATGCACGTCCGAGTCATCATCTTCATCCTGCTGGCGATGGGCATGATCGTCCCCTCCCTGCCGCTGTTGTTCGGTCGAGAGTACGAGTGGCTGTCGCGCTGGTTGCGTGTCAGCAACCCAATCGAAATTCTACGACTGATGGGCGGCACCACTTATTTCGGGGAATTCGCGACTCACGAACTCATCACGTTATGGTCGGCCGCCGGTTTTGGACTGCTGCTCAACGTGCGGCCGATGTGGATCGGTCTCATGGAAGTGCTGCGGCACAAGGCCGGGCCGATAGTGGTTCACGCTCCGAAATCCGCGCTGACTCCCGACTCATAACGTAGCGGCGTCGCTCCGCGACGCCGCTCCGAGTCGCGGAGCGACTCGGCGACGAATGAAAGACACCAACGGCCGAGCTCCTCATGCGATTCGACCCCGAAGTGCAACAAGCCGCCGCGAGATACCAGCTCGGACTGCCGCGCATGCCGGTGTCCGGCCGATCGGGAGAATTGTTGGGCCGCGGCACAGGCAGCTCGCTCGAATTTCAGGAGTACCGCCAGTACCAACCGGGTGACGACATCCGGCATCTGGACTGGGCCGCGTATGCTCGATCCGACGCGCTGATGGTTCGGCTGTATCGCGAAGAGATCAGCCCCCGCATGGAGATCCTGCTGGACGCCAGCCGCTCGATGACCTCGGTCGATCCAACAGGATCGCTGCCGGAGTCTGAGTCGATGAAAGCACTCGCCGCTCGACAACTGGCCGGCTTGTTCGCGCTGCTCGGAGGCAATCTCGGCGGACGCCCCGCGCTGATTCCGATTACCGACCATACGCCGCTCGAACCGTTGCCGTTCGAGTCACTCGACGGCTTGAACTCTCTGCCGTTCGACGGTTCACGCAACTTGTGCGAGGCCCTCGACACGCACGCAATCCCGCTCAAACGGCAAACCGTGCGAGTCGTCATCAGCGACTTTCTCTTCCCACACGATCCCGACTTGCTGCTGCGCCGCCTGGCCGGAGACGCCAGCGTGCTCTGGATCCTGCAAGTGCTCAACGCCTGGGAGGCACGGCCCACCACGCTCGGTGGACGCAAGCTGGTCGATCTGGAAACCACCGAAGAGGCCAACCTGCAAGTCGTCGAGAAAACAATCGCCGAATACTCCGCCCGATTGCTCGCGCTGCAACAAGAACTCGCCCGCGCCTGCCGCCGTGTCCACGCCACATTCGCGATCCTGATCGCCGAACGCGGCCTGCTCGACCTGTGCGGCAACGAACTTTGTGCAGCAGAAATCCTGCGACCAAGTTGATTCATGCGTGGGACAGGTTTTCAACCTGCTCGTCAAGCGTTTGCATAACCACTGAGAATGCATGACGTCATCCTGGCAGGTTGAAAACCTGCCCCACGTCACGGTTCCTCGACCAGTCGAACTTCGGCTTCATCGGTCACTGGCCAGCCGCGTTCGTCGGTCATAGTCGCTCGCAATTTGAGTGAGCATTCCGGTCCTGCCGCTTTGTCGGCGAAAGCCTCGGCGGCGAAACGCAGCGTCAGGACGCCAGCGCCAGCATCCGCGGGGATTTCGACCGCATCGCAGATCATTCCTCGCACAGATTTCGGCGAGACCAATTCGATTCGCACCGCGCCGCGCAAGCCGACGCCACGACTGATTCGGAATGGGATGCGGACTTCGCTGTTTGGAACGCGGCGGACGCTGCGCATCGAAGACTCGATACTCAAGCGACCCGGATCGACGATGACGATTGCTTGTTCGTTTTGCTCCTGCGAGGTGTGGCTGACGATGTGCTTGGTTCCGTCGGCGTCCACGACTTCGCCTAAGACGGCGACGCAGGTGCGACTAGTGCGGCCGATCTCCATGTTGGGGGGCAGCGTGAAGGGGTACTCGAAATCTGATTGTTCGGTGGTCAGGTCCATGCGCGGACCGACGACTCCTTGCAGGTGCCGAGCCTGACGGTCGGCGATCTCCACCCACAGCGGGCCGGTGAAGCCGTTGCGATCGACGTGAAACTCGCGTGTGAACACGCTGCCGCGTGGAGCGTATTTCGTGGCGAAGACCCCTTTCAGCTTGAACGGTGTCGGCACGCTGATTCGCAGCAGCAGTTCATTCGCTTCCGGTTCACCGAGCGGTCGTTGAATCACCGCAACCGTCGAGCGTTCCGCGTCGCCGACTTTCCATTTGCCGACGATCCGCAGTTTGCTGGTCGCGATCTTTGTCGTGTCGGCCGCTTTCAAGACGAGATCGACTTGATTCTGTCCCTTGCCGAGCTTGCCGGTGACGGTGACTCCTTCGGGCAAGCCTTCGAGTTCCAGCGGGATCTCGTCAGCGAAGCCGGCTGGTCGCTCGGCGAGCACTTTCAGTTTTGCCTCACCTCCGCGATTGAGCGTGAGGACATCTAGCGTCGTGGTGAGTCGCAGCAAGGACTCAGTCTGCTTCACAGCGCGCACGCGATACGCGAACTCCGGGCCGCCACGTGAGCTGATGCGTTCTTCGACTTTCAGTGTGAAGACACCATCGGCCGGCAATGTCGCGGTGAGCACTGCGTCAGTTTGTCCGTTGCTGAGGTCATCGGCGGTCGCGAGCTTCTGCCCTTTCTCGTCGAGCAGCGTCAGCACGCCATCTAGCGGTGAGCCGAGCCGGCTGGCTCGCAAGTCGAACGACCACGCTTCGCCTTTCTTGCCATTGAACTTCCACAGGTCCACATCGCCCGCGCGGTCGATGCGTCCGTTGAACACGCAAGGCAACTCGCCGGTCTTCGCCTGAGCCGCGTCGTCGTTCGGTTCCGCTTCGAGGTGCTCAGCGAAATCATCGGTCTCGAAGAGGACCGGAAATGGATGATGCTCGGCCGGGAATGGGACGATCGAAAGGCCCTGAAGTGTCTCGGTCGCGAGCACGGCAAACGGTTGAGTCTTCTGAGCCAAGTTGGCTCCGGCCAGTTGTACTTCGACCGATTTCCCGCGCTGACCGCCGAGCGGATAGACGCGATCCAGCCACGGGCCGGAGGAGATCGTCAGGCGATACACGAAATGTTGCAGGCCCTCGAAACGGATGTCGTGAATGCGGACGGTGTAGGTTCCGTCTTCTGACGCAGTGAAACGGACGAACGAGTCGGCTCCGAAGGTGTCCGAGTTCTCGGCAATCACTTCACCGCGCGGGTTGAGGACTTCGAGTCTTGAATCCAATCCAGAACCGAGCCGCGCGGCATTCACCTCGCAACTGATGGTCTCGTTGGCCTTCGCCACGAACGACCAGTCATCGACGTCCTCGCGCGGGAAGATGCGGCCGTTGATCGTGACCGGCAATGTGACCGGCTTTGCGGGCGCGAGACCATCGACTTCCTCTTCGAGGACTTCGGGCAAGTTACCGACGACGAATCGCATTCCAGGAGTGATTCCCTGCGAGGTCGAACAGTTCCAGTATCGCACACCCAGCGGAGCATCGGCCGCGATCTTCAGTTCGCCGGCATAGTCCTTGGGATAATCCTCTTTCGCTTGCGACGCGGGTTGCAGGATCAGCGGGCCCTCGAACCAAGTCGTCGGGATTCGCTCGATGGGAGAGCGACTGGTGACGCCAGCTCCGCCGATCATGAAGTCGGCCTTGCCGTGCAGAAAATGGCCGCCGATCCGAACTGGGACCGTCGTGCCACGCTGACCGCCAGCGGGGAATAGGTAGGCGACCGTAGGGGATTCTGACTTGGCTGAGTCACCGCTAAAAAGCAACGCCGCAACCACAAACACGCCCACGAACAAACGAACGACCATGACACACCTCCAAGATTGAGCGTAAGCCGCATCTGTGCGAGTCTCAAGATGTAGGATGGGCACTCTTGCCCGTCCGATACGTTTGGGACGGGCAAGAGTGCCCATCCTACGCGTATCCGTCAACACGCCTCGAACACCGTCGCGACTCCTTGCCCTTGTCCGACGCAGAGCGTGGCTAGGCCCAGCTTTGCTCCGGTGTCTTTCATGCGGTGCAGCAACGTGGTCGCGATGCGTGCTCCGCTCGCACCCAACGGATGGCCGAGCGCGATCGCACCGCCGCGCGTGTTGACCTTGGCTCCGTCGATACCCAGCAGCTTCAACACCGACAGCACCTGCACGGCGAACGCTTCGTTGATTTCGATGCAGTCAATGTCAGATAGCTTGAGGCCGGCGCGTTGCAGAGCTTTGTGGACGGCCGGAACCGGGCCGATTCCCATTTCTTCGGGAGCAACTCCGGCGACGGCCATCGAGCGAACTTTCACCAGTGGTTTGAAGCCGAGTTCGCTTGCCTTGTCCTCCGACATCATCAACACCGCCGCCGCGCCGACGCTGACTTGTGACGCATTGCCGGCGGTCACGCTGCCTCCGGCGGGATTGAAGGCGGGTGGAAGTTTGGCGAGTCCTTCAACCGTTGTGTCGGCGCGGAGTCCCTGATCGGTGGCGATCAGCGACTTCAATCCGATCTCGTTGCGGCCCCAGGTCGGCACGATCTCGGCGGCGAATGCGCCGGACCGAGTCGCCTCGCAGGCCGATTGTTGACTGCGCGCGGCGAACTCATCTTGGCGTTGCCGGCTGATGCTGTACTTCATCGCGAGGAACTCGGCGGTCAGACCCATGTTCATGATCGCTTCGCTGTGTTTGCGAAACAGACCTGGGGCGGGGTTGTAGTCCTTGTTCGCCGGGATGTGATCCATGTGCTCGACGCCGCCGGCAATCTGCACGTCTTCGTAGCCAGAAATGATCGCCATCGCCGAATCGTTGATCGCTTGCAGGCTCGAGGCGCAGTTGCGGTTGATTGTCACGCCTCCGACCTCGATCGGCAGATCGGCCATCAGTGCGGCGATGCGTGCGATGTCGTAGCCTTGCTCCCCCTGCTGTTGGACGCAGCCCCAACGAACGTCATCGATCAGGTGCGGATCAATGCCAGTTCGCTCGACGAGCGATTTGATGAGGGAGGCTGAGAGCTCATCAGCTCGCACATCGCGGAAGTAGCCACTGTCCGCGGAGGCTTTCGCGATCGGGGTCCGAATGGCATCGACGATGACGGCAGTTTTCATGGCTCGCTCCTTCGAGGGATCAAAAGTGACGAGGTATCACAAATCGAAAATCGAAAATCCGCAATCTCAAATTCAAAACCCCGAAGTGAGCCGGTAAGCCGGGTTCTGTCGTGAGCGGTCATTCCTCTGGGACGACGATTGCTCGCCGCCTCGTGCAGCCGACCCGAGAGTCGTCCGGCGCGGACTGCGCCGCAGTGAGCGTTGCGAACCGAAGCTCGCGCGACTCACCTTGCTCTCTGCTTGGCCTTGCTTCAGGTGGGGTTTACCGAGCCAGACCGGTCACCCGACCTGCTGGTGCGCTCTTACCGCACCGGTTCACCCTTACCTTGCGGAGTAAACCACAAGGCGGTTTGTTTTCTGTGGCACTGTCCCTAGCCTCGCGGCCGGTGGGCGTTACCCACCACCTTGTCCTTGGAAGCCCGGACTTTCCTCGGCGAAACGCCGAATCGCCGCAGAGAGATTCTCTCAGTGCGAACGACTCAGACAATCCGCCGCGACCGCTTGGCTCACTTCGGGGAACGAGATTGTAGCGTGATCGCTCGCGGTCTGCCGTTGTCATTGAGTCACCCCTTTGACGGACTTGTCGCACCGCCATAAATTCATCTCGCATTCCTCGAACCTGGCTTTGAGACAAAACAACGAAACCGGCGGCAAAGCTGCCTTCTCGAATAACACGTTGACTCTTCGGTCGCCTCGACCGATCAGACAACTCTGACGATGGGAGCACCCAAAGTGCTCGGCGAACTGATCCCCTGCGGCGGCGGCGACCCTGTCCCGCTGTTGAAGAACAAATTGCTGGTCGGTCGGCGTTCGCATTGCGACATCCAGTTGCAGTTCCCGAACGTCTCGTCGCACCATTGCGAGTTGGAATTCATCAACGGCTTCTGGCGAGTCCAAGACTTGGGCAGCAGCAACGGCGTCAAAATCAACGGCGAGCGTCATGACTCGAAATGGCTGATGCCCGGCGACGTGCTGACCATCGCCAAGCATCGCTACGAAGTTCACT
>SYJG01000223.1 GCA_005798445.1 Planctomyces sp. | reverse complement strand
CTGACGACCGCCCATGCTCTGGCCGTTCAATCCTCTCGCAGGTAAGACCATCAACCGGAGAGCCGGATGCGGGAAACCCGCCCGTCCGGTTCGGAGGGAGGGGCGACTGAAATCAATCAGTCGTTCCTACCCCTATCGTTTGTAGGATCGTCGGCAACTTTTGGCCCCCGTCCCGCCGCGAGAGAGCCTTTCGCAGGTACGGTGCGAGGTGTTATTTTGCCGATGTGAAAGTGACTCCTCGGCAACCAAGACCGTCCTCGTTCGGAGGCTGACATGCTGTCCGTGCTGACTTCCTCGAATCGTGACGCACGCTTTTGCGACGGCGTGTCGCGGCGGAATTTTCTGCAAATCGGTTCGCTGGCGTTCGGTGGCCTGACGCTGCCGCAGTTGTTGCGAGCGGAAGAGAGCGGCTCGGCGAAGTCGTCGAACAAGTCGGTGATCGTCGTCTACCTGTCGGGGGGAATCGCGCACCAGGACACCGTCGATTTGAAGCCGGACGCTCCGGACGAAATTCGCGGCGAGTTCAAACCGATCGACTCGAAGGTGCCGGGCATCCAGCTCGGCGAGTTACTGCCAAAGCTGGCGGGCTGCACCGACCGGACGGCGATCATTCGCAGCGTCGTCGGACAAGTCGATGAGCACAGCAGCTTTCAAAGCCTGACCGGCCGCACGATGAGCACCGCGCAGCGCGAAGGCTGGCCGAACTTTGGCTCGGCGATCGCGAACATGATGGGACCGAAAGATGCGATCACGCCGGCGTTCGTGGACTTGTTCCCGACGATGCAGCACCGGCCGTACAACAGCCCGTCGCCAGGGATGCTCGGCCCTTCGTTTCGTGGGGTGAGTGCCGACGGCGAAGATATCGACAGTATGAAACTGCGCTTCGTCGATGCGTCACGGTTCGGGACTCGGCGAGAGTTGCTGGCGTCGATCGACGGTATTAAGCGTGAAGTCGAAAGTCAGTCGCTGGCGGGCATGGACACGAGCTATCAAAAAGCGTTCGACGTACTCACGTCGAGCCGGCTGGTCGATGCACTCGACGTCGAGAAGGAAGACCCGAAAGTCCGCGAGCGATACGGCAAGGGTTCGGCGAAGCACCTCGGAGACGGCGCACCAATGTGGAACGATCAACTCCTACAGGCGCGGCGGTTGGTTGAGGCGGGCGTGCGAGTCGTCACGGTGGCCTACGGCTTCTGGGACACTCACGGCCAGAACTTCAAATACCTCAAGGATCACTTACCGTTGTTCGACACCGGTATTTCGGCGTTGATCGAGGACATCTACGCTCGCGGACTGGACCGCGACGTGACCGTCTGCGTCATCGGCGAGTTCGGTCGGACTCCGAAGATCAACAAAGACGCCGGCCGCGACCACTGGCCGCGAGTGAATAGTGCAATCCTCGCCGGTGGCGGAATGCGTGTCGGCCGAGTGCTCGGCGCGACCGATAAGTTCGGGGACTCGGCCATCGACCGCCCGATTCACTATCAAGACGTGCTCGCCACGTTGTATCACAACCTCGGCTACGGCGAAGACCCAACCGTCACGACGATCGCGGGTGCTCGCATCCGCGTGCTGCCGACGAGTGCGCGAGTCATCAGCGAATTGATTTGATCCTGTCAGCACGACGCGCCAGCGAGTGGCATATCACGAACAACCACTCGCTGGCGCGTCGTGCTGGTGTCGAATGCCACATGTCCGCGAGGAAAGGGACGAGACATCATGCGATTCACCAAGATGCACGGAGCTGGCAACGATTACGTCTACGTCAACTGCTTCGAGGAGAAGTTCCCGGCAGACGTCGCAAAGCTGGCGATCGAGATCAGTGATCGGCACTTCGGCGTCGGAGGCGATGGCCTGGTTTTGATCTGTCCCTCGGAAGTCGCCGACGCGCGGATGAGAATGTGGAACGCCGACGGCAGTGAGGCGGAGATGTGCGGCAACGCGGTTCGCTGCGTGGCGAAGTATCTGTTCGACCACGGGATTGCTCGGCGCGAGACACTGCGGATCGAGACCGGCCGAGGCGTGTTGACTCTGCAATGCGATGTCGACGGCGGCCGAGTTGGCCAAGTCCGCGTCAACATGGGACCGCCGATTCTCAAGAGTACGGACATTCCGACAACGCTACCGGGCGATCCTCCGATCCGCCAGAAATTGACAGCCGGCGACAGAACGTTCGAGGTCACCTGCGTCTCGATGGGCAACCCGCACTGTGTCACATTCGTCGATCAGATCACCGACGACTGGGTGCTCCGCATCGGCCCGCAAATCGAAAAGCATCTGGCGTTTCCGCGCCGCGTGAACGCCGAGTTCATTCAGGTTCTCTCGCCCACCGAATTCAACATGCGAGTCTGGGAACGCGGCTCCGGCGAGACCTGGGCATGCGGCACCGGAGCCTGTGCTTCGGTCGTCGCCGCAGTGCTCAACAACCTGACCGACCGCAAAGTGACCGCCCACCTCCGAGGTGGCGACTTGCTGCTCGAATGGGCCGAGACCGGCGAGGTTTACATGACCGGCCCGGCTGTCGAGGTTTGCTCCGGCGTGTCCGAACCGAGATGAGGCGAGCGGAGGGTGTTAACCCACAGAGTTTTCGTTTCGAGTTCTGTTCTCGGAGGGTTAACACCCTCCGCTCGCCTTAACGTTCGACTTCCTCTTGCCGCACTTTGCAATCGCAGCTATCAACCCGCCCTCTTCAGCTTCCCACCTCTCGTGGCCTGCCCGATTCTTGGGTGAGCCAGCATTTCTTCCCACCTTCACCGCACTCCCACGACCATGACTTGTTCCGTCGTTCCGAAATGGATTTCGGTTCGTTGGCGCGTCTGCTCGGCCCTGCTGGCTGCGTTGGCGTTGTTCAGCAGTGCCGGTTGTTCGTTGGGCGTCATGGCGGGCCGAGCGATCTTTGGCGACTCCAAACAGCTCTCCGAATTTCGGAAAAGCACCGGCGTCGATTTGACCAAGGGGGAGAAGAAACTGCTGGTCGTGGTCCGCACACCGCAAACCATTGAGGGCGAAAGCCCGTCGCTGGACCTCGATTTGATCGATGCGGTCTCACGCCGCCTCAAAAAGCATGGCGTGCAGATCGTGAACCCGGACGACGTCGCCAAGTGGATTGACAAGAACGGCGGACGTTTCGACCATCCCGGTGAACTGGCTCGCGAGTTCGACACCGATTTCATCGCGGTTGTCGATGTGGACACATTCAGTCTCAAAGACCCAGGTAGCCCCAATCTGTACCACGGCAGCGCCGCCGGACTGATGCAGGTCTTTCAAGTCCAAGAGATCGCGGGCACGAAGGAGACGCAGCAAGTCTTCACGGGGAATTTTCACAATCAGTATCCGCCACACGGCCCTGTCCCCTGCGACTCGCTCTCGCCCAAGATGTTCGAGAAGCGATTCATCGACAATCTCAGCGACCGACTCGGCAGTCGCTTCTACGACTACCGAATGGGAGACGAAATGTAATGGCGAATTCCGAATACCAAATGACGAAAGAATGTCGAATGGCGAAATCCGAACAACACCTGCCAATGAATTCCGGACTGAACGACGCTCGGCTTCATGATGCGGCATCACATTCGTCAGCGACTCGCCAGGAACCCGTTTGTCCTTCATCCTTCGTCATTCCATCGTCATTCGTCATTCGTCATTCGTCATTCTGCCTGGCGGTTCTCTCGCTGCTGATCCCGTTCACCTGCACGGGCTGTTTGAAGCCGCTGATCTTCTGGGGCTATCTGCTCGGTGGGCCGCCGTCGATCGAGCCGGACTTCGACCTCATGACCAAGAAGTCCATGACGGACAAAGAGGCAACCGTCGCTGTCGTCTGCTACGCGCCGTTGGACGTGAAGTACGACTTCTCCACCGTCGATCATGACCTCGCCAAGATGCTCACCAAACGCTTAGTTTTTCACAAAATGAAAGTCGCCCACCCGGATCAAGTTCGAGCGTGGCTCGACGAGAATTCCGAAAACTGGGACGAGCCTTCGGAAATCGGCAAAGCGCTGGGTGTGAAGTACGTCATCTACATCGATCTGGAAAGCTTCAACCTGTGGGAAGAACACAGCCACGACCTGCTCCGCGGCCATGCCGAAGGGGTCGTCAGCGTCTTCGAGATCGACGAGGATGGCGAAGGGGAGAAAATCTACACGAAGGAAATCACGTCTCTCTTTCCGACCGTCGCACCGCGAGCCGCCACCGAAGTCCCCTTTGCGACCTTCAAGCAGCAGTACCTCACGAGGCTGAGCGAAGAAATCGGACGGCTGTTCTACGAGCATTACAACGGTGACGACATTTCCGACGCGACGTAGTCGTAGGGTGGGGCCAGCGGCGCTTCGCCGCGCCCGCCCACCATCCGCCAACAATGCCATCAACGAATGCGAAATTGGTGGGCCGGCGCTCGAAGCGAGCTGGTCCCACCCTACGGATTTAGAAACACGGTCTCGCGCTCACCCGAGTCAAACGTGATCAAGCAGACGATCGGTTCTTTGCCGAAGTTCGTCATGTTGTGCTTCACACCGCGGGGAATTCGAATCGTCATACCCGCTCGGAGTTCGACACACTCGCCATCAAAACTGTGTTGCCCCGTTCCGGCAAGCATGTGCAATACCTCTTCACAGTTCGGATGGTAATGCACCGGATTGCCTCGGCCCGGAAGAATGTGACACAGGCCGACGGTCTGCTTCGCTCCCGGCGAGAGCTTGGCGTTGCACAGCCAAGTCAGAGTGCCCCACTCAAACGTCTCCGTGGGAAGAGTGGCAATGTCCGTCGTTTGCTGACTCAAATCGAACATGCGGTGAAAGTCCCCTCTGAACTGAAAGTGCCCTTGGGTCAACACGAGACGTATCGGAAGCGACGGAATATACTCCCGCACCCGCTCTGGGTCGCGGGATGCGACACCGACAACCCGCCTCGTCCCCCACCGACTTATTGAAGGAACTGACCACATGCGTGCTTCGAGCTTTCACGTTTGGCTTGTGACTCTCGGACTAATTTCGTTCGCGAGACTCATCTCACATGACGACGCACTCGCCGCTGATCGAGGCATCGCCGATTTTCCGAAACTCTCGGCCGAGAAGGACTGGCCGTACTGGCGAGGCCCCTCGAGGAACGGCATCGCAACCGGTGCCCTATCCGTGCCAACCGAGTTCGGCAACGACAAAAACGTCACCTGGAAGACGCCCGTGCCCGGACGCGGTCATTCGTCGCCAATCGTGGTCGGCAACCTGGTTGTGTTGGAGACCGCAGACGAGCAGGACAAGCAGCATTCCGTCGTCGCGTTCGATCGTTCGACGGGCAAGCAACTCTGGAAGACCGACCTCACCAAGGGAGGCTTTCCCGCCAAGAATCACCCGAAGAACACCGAAGCAACGCCGACGGTCGCCTGCGACGGCGAGCGACTGTTCGTGACGTTCTTCCACGCCAAGACCGTGGTCTGCACGGCGCTCGATTTGAAAGGCAAGAAGATTTGGCAGGAGGTAGTCGGCCCGTTTAATCCGCAGCGTTACGAGTACGGCTACGCTCCGTCGCCAACGCTGTATCGCAACTCGGTCATCGTCGCGACGGAGTTCGACGGCACAAGTGCCATCACCGCTCTCGATCGCACCACTGGCAAACAACTCTGGAAAACGCCGCGTCGAGACAACATCACGTTCTCGACACCCGTCGTCGCACACGTCGCTGGAAAGGATCAACTCCTGATCAGCGGAGCCGAGAAAGTCACCAGCTACGACCCCGCGAACGGCAAGAAGTTGTGGGACGTCGATGGGACAACTCACGCAACGTGCGGCACGATGGTCTGGACGGACGACATCGTCGTCGCCAGCGGTGGATACCCGAAGGCCGAAACCATCGCCGTCAAAGCGGACGGCAGCGGTAAAGTCCTCTGGAAGAATCAGCAAAAATGCTACGAGCAGTCGATGCTCGCGCTCGACGGCTTCATCTACGCCCTCAGCGACAATGGTGTGATGTTCTGTTGGCGAGCCAGCGACGGCCAAGAAATGTGGAAGCAGCGGCTCGCCGGTCCTGTCAGCTCATCGCCGGTCCTCGCGGGTGGACACATCTATCAAGCCAACGAAGTCGGCACTTGGTACGTCTTCAAACCGAACAAGGAGAAGTTTGAGCTCGTCGCCGAAAACCAACTCGGCGACGAAGCCTTCCCCAGCCCCGCCGTCTCCGGCAACCAACTCTTCATCCGCACCGCGACTCGGTCCGGCGGCAAGCGGCAAGAGTGGCTGTATTGCTTCGGGAAGTGAGCAGAGAAACGTAGATCGGTCACTCCGTGACCGGAATTCGTGTCACAAAGCGACTCGTCTACTTTGCACGCGCCGCTTCAAAACACACCGATCAATCGCAGTGCCGCGACCGACGACAGCAGCAACACGAGGCTGTCGAACTGTCGCTGCGGGATACGGTGGATCAGCCAGCGGCCGGCCAGCAGGCCGAGCACAATGCTGGGAATCATCACAGCGTTGATTGCGAGCGTCTCGGCTCCGATCAATCCCAACTGCGCGCTGAACGGAACCTTGAACAGGTTGAGCATCAGAAAGAACCAGGCCGTCGTCCCCACAACCTCCAGCTTCGGCATCGAAACCGTCACGAGATACAGCGCGATCATCCCACCGGCTCCGTTGGCCAGCATCGTGCAGAACCCGGCAATCAGGCAGAGGCTCCAAGCAAACCAGGTGGCGTGAGGGACACGCTCGAACCAGTCCGGCCGCCACATCCGCGACAACTGCATGGCCGCCAATCCCAAGATAATACTGCCAATGACCGGCTTGTACGCCGACTCGCTGATCGAATCCATCAACGCCCAGCCGATGACCACACCGATCCCCGTCGGCAACGACATGCTCTTGATGTAGTCCCAACGAGCGTGCTTGGTCCGATACGCCAGCACTGCGCAGACGTCGCCGATAATCAGCATCGGCAGCACGATCCCCGTCGATTTCTTTGCTCCGAAAAGGAACGCGAAGACCACGACGTGAAACAGGCCGACTCCCGCAAGCCCGCTCTTCGCCACTCCCAGTCCGAACGCGGAGACCAAGGCCAATATCCATTGGGACGAAGTCAGTTCCGGCAACACGAACTCAGGCATAGAAGAAGACCTTCTCCGCCGTCATCGCCAGCAGCCACTCGCGGTCTGTCTTCGAGAGGAAATCCATCCGGTCGCGGACGAGGCTGATCGACGCCTTGTAGTTGTTGGCTCCCTGAATTTGATACGGCGAGTCGCTGGCCCACATCAGTCGCTGCGGACCGAAGCAGTCGAGCAGCCGCTTGATCATCGGGATCAGCTCGTCATGCGGCGGCTTCTTCTGGCCGAGCGCGTAGTAGGCCGAAATCTTCACGCTCGTGTGCTTGTGCCGAGCTAGCTTGCACAGAGCCTTGATGTCTGAGTCGCGCATCTCGCCATCGACTCCAATGCGAGCGAAGTGGTCGATCACGACTGGCGTGTCGGGATGTCGCTCGCACATCGCGTCGGTCGCGGCCAAGTCGCTCGCGTTGATAAGCAGGCACATCGCCTGTCGAGTTTCCGCCCCGGTCTTCCACATCTCGATCATGCCGGGCGCTTCGAGCCATTTCGGCTGATTCTCCTTCTTCCGCACGAACGGCGTGATGCGGAAGCCGGTGACTCCTTGCGGCAACAGTTTCTTCATGGCTGCCCCCGGATTCGGCAGGTGATCATCGACCATCCCTTGCACGCGAAACAGCTTCGGATGTCGCCGCACCGCGTCGATCAGATACGAGTTATCGAACAGGTGATACACCGAATGCTGAATCAGCACGACGCGACCAACACCCTCCGGCCGAGCAATCGCCATCAGCTCGTCATCGGTGAAGCTGGGCGGATTGAGATCCTTCTTCGTCTGTCCCGGAGCCAGCGGGAACTTGTCCGTCTCCGGTGGCCAGATGTGCGAATGCGCGTCGATCCACGGCAGGTCTTTGTCAGCGGCAGTCAGCGGTTGAGTCATGATAGCTCCAAGAGCGGCCGTTCCGGCGGCGAGAACTTCGCGGCGGGTCAGTTGTTGTGAGTCGTGCATGTTGTGCCTTTCGATTGATCGTGTCGTGCATTCCTCTCTGTGACTCTCCGTGCCTCTGTGTTTCAAATTCTTAAACACAGAGACACAGAGAATCACAGAGGGGCAACATTAGGGGGTTGGCTCAAAAAGCATATCGGTCGAGCCGCCGAACTTCGCCGGCAGCGGGATGTTCGACCACGACTTATCATCGCCGAGTCGGAGTTGCCATTGGCCTTTCAATTCCAGCTTTCGCGAGCCGCTGACCAGAGTCGGCGGTTCAGGCAACGTGAGATGTCCTCCTGGTCCCTTGAGCCGCATCACGAGCAAATGGAAATCATCCGGCACGACCGCCTCGGCCGGGAACTGGTAGGTGACAGTATTGCCGCTTCCAGCTTCGACCTTCGAACTGGCTTCGTGGCCGTTCAACCACACCGACGTTTCATGGTCCACCTCCAACTTGAGCTGCAATCGTCTCCATTGCAGCCAATCGCTGGGGAGCCGAACGACACAACGAATCCAAAACGGACCTTGATAACCCTCGGCCTCGGTCAGATTGAGCTGCTGCCAACGCTTCGCAACGGTCATAGGCCGCCAAGCGGTACGAGCATCTTGCGGTTTGATCGTGGGACTGACTTCATTCCGCTTGTCGTACTTCGAGCGGAACGCATTGCCTCCGAGGATTTGATCGCTGGTGATCGTCGGACAGACGAACCGCTCGACGTGCGAGACGACGAGGTCATTGCCGGTGAAGTGATCGACCTGCGGCCAACGCTTGGGGTTGTACATGCAGTCGGTCATGTCGCGCATCAGTGCGACGTGCTTGCCGTTGCGAACCATCTGCCGCAGCCCGAACGGTCGGCCGAGCACACACATGTTGAGATGCACGCCAACCAGAATCACGTTCTTGATGTCGCGTGATTCGAGCACGTTCCAGACTTCGTCACCTCGGTCGGAAATGAAGTCGCGGTCGGCGTCGATCTCGACCAGCTTCGACTGCGTTTTCCACGGCATCCCCGGATTGCGGCCCATCGCCTTGAGCTTCGCCGCCCACTCGGCGTGCTCGGCCGGATCGTCGTCCTCGCCGCCGTCCGATTGGTCGATCGGATAGACCGCCTTCTCTTCGCTGGGAATCCGCGAGCACCAATGCTCGACGTCCTTCGGCTTCACCTTCGCCGCCGGAGCAGCCACCGCTCGCTTCCGAGCCGCATGATCTTCATAAGCCGCCATGCAATCGCTCGGCGAATGAATGATCGTCGCCCCGCGTTTCCGAGCCTCTTTCAAAACCTCGTTCATCCGCGGAGCAAACTCTTCCAACCGACGCACGGCATTCAAGCAATGATGCGCGTCCCACAGGTCGCAAACGATGACGGCCGTTTCTTTCGCCGACCAAAGACGCTCCACTTCTTCAACGACCGTCCGTTCGGTCTTCAAATCCGCATTCGAAACTCCCTTTTGCGATCGCAGCCGAACCGTCAGTGACGTCTCCTGCGCAGTTAGAGACGAAGTCATCAGCAGCACTCCCATCACAGTGGCCCAACCCATCGCCAGTCGTCGCATCGGTTTGTCTCCCAAAGTTGAACTCGGCTGTTACTTGGTGAAATCGTTGATCGCTGTCACGAGTCGTTCGTGAATTCCCAACTCTTTGGACCAGCTCTGTAAATAGGCTTGGTCCAATGGACCCTGAACCAGCAGGATGTCTTGAATGTCGCCCAGGTCACGCGGGCGACCGGCGATGAGCTTCAGCAAAATGAGGTCTTCGGGCGAAGCGATCCACGCAGGCTGTCCTTCCACCTCTGCCTTGATTCGGCGTTGGATGAGCGACTTTTGGAACTTGGATTCCGCGATAAAAATATCGACGTCGATGGTCTTGCCCTCGACCCATTGCCGCGCTTTGACCAGCGGCATTCCCGCCACTTGATCGACCCAACCCTTCGTGAATTCTTGTGGGACGTCATATCCCAACTCAGTAATCGCCTGAAAGAACTCGGCAAGGCGATCGCGGCTCACCGCGATTGTGAAATCCAAATCGTGAGTTGGTCGCGGAATGCCATGCACTCCCACGGCCAATCCGCCAATCAGCGCGTAAGGAATGTTGAGTCGCTCGAAGACTCCGACAAAATCTTGGAACGGGATGTTCAAGTCGTCGGACGTCATGATTCGCGAGTCCTCGCGATGGCGGTGAGCATCCGCCGATTGCGCTCGTCATTCTGCTGACGCAAAACTTCAAACCGCCGCGCGACGATGTCCGGCGGTCCAGCCAATAACCGGCGAAAGTTTTCGCGCGTCATGTCCAGCGTGAGATTCAGCCGCTCTGACGGAGTCATCTTGCGGTAGGCTTCGAGCGTTTCGGGATGCAGCATGATGGCGGATCACTCAAGGACGAGACGGACGACATTCTGCCGGTGCCACGAGGCGGCGGCAATCAACCCAGCAACTCGCGCACGACTTGGCCACCTGCAACGAGCGGCACCGAGCGGCCGGGTGATGCGATCAACTCACGATCGGCATCAATGCCGAGCAAGTGATAGGCGGTGCGCAAAATGTCCTTCGGATCAATCGGCCGATCAAGCACATCGCCAGCCGTTGAGTTCGTCGAGCCGACAACTTGTCCGCGAGGCACACCCGCTCCGGCGAAGATTTGGCAGTAGGCTCGCGACCAGTGGCCTCGGCCGGGAGCACCGGCGGCGGTGATGTCGAACGTCGGCGTGCGGCCATGTTCGCTGAGGCACAGGACCAGCGTGTCGTCGAGCAATCCGCGTCGATCGAGATCGAGCATCAGCGCTGAGAACGCGCGGTCGAATGCCGGCAACAGGAACTCGCGCATGCGTGAGTGGTGATCGTAGTGCGTGTCCCAGCTCTCGTCGGTTTGGCCGAACTCGTCCCAGCAGACGGTGACGAACTTCACGTTCGCTTCGAGCAGCCGCCGAGCCGACAAGCAGGACTGGCCGAACAGCGTCATGCCGTAGTCTTCTCGCAGCGACATCGGCTCCCGTTCCAATCGCAGCGCATCGACTACTTGTGGTCGAGCGAGAAAGTCGAGGGCCAGTTCGCGTTGCTTCGAGTATCCCGCCGCGCTGGCCGAACGATCGAGTTCCGCCGTTCGCTGTTCAAACTGAGTCAGCAACGAGCGGCGTCGGTCGAGAGAATCGAGCGTGATTGTCGCTCCGTCACCGGAACCGAATTCAAGTCGTCCGTCGAGAGTGATCTCACGAAACGGATCGCCTTGCGGAGCCTCTCCACGGAACTCGGTCCACAATGGATCGAACGCCGTCCCCAAGAAACCGCCGAACGTCCCCGATCGCTTGTTCGGCCGAGCGTACAAGCTCTGTCGCCACGGCAACATCACGTTGACCGGCACGCCGCGCGGCTGCGGGCCAAATTCGCCTAGCGACGCGCAGTAGTCGATGACTCCGCCGATGTACGGCCACTGGTCGGGATTCCGTTGCCGGCCTTCGATCCGCTCGGTGTCCGGGTTGCCGGTCAGCGTGTACGACGCCGAGTGAATGTTCCACGGATGCGACATCGACCGCACCAGCGTGCAACGATCGAGCACGTTGGCCGATCGCGGCAGATGCTCGCAAACTCGCACGCCCGGCAGCTTCGAGTCGATCGTGCCGAACTCGCCTCGGATGTTTTCTGGAGCCTCCGGTTTTGGATCGAACGTATCAAGCTGACTCCAAGCTCCGTAAATGTAGAGCACTAGACATCGCTTCGCGCGACCGAAGTTCGGCAGAGAGGCAAAGCTGGGTTCGGCATGAGCAGTCGTCAGTAATGGCGTGCCGAGCAGGCCTAATCCGCCAGCCCGCAGCACGTCGCGACGCCGCAACCGATCAGGGGTCAGGTCTTCAAATTTCATTTTTGGCCTCGCGATCAACCACTGACTCGCATCTCACATCGCCATTTCAATCCACGCCGCACTCGATTTGTAACCCCAAAAAATGAAATTTGAAGACCTGACCCCGGCTCGCCTCGACTGCTCAATGTGCCGCAGCCGTCAGTCGGTCCATCCAGCGTTGCACTTGCAGAGCATCGGCGTAGGTCGCTCCGACCGGAACGCTTTCGATCCCGCGAACGACTCGGCAGAAGCAGCGGAGTTCTTCGGCCATCATGCCAGAGGGACCGCCGACGTCCGTGCGAATTTCCAGAGGCATCGGCCACGACGCCTTGTCGTCCCAAACTTCGATCGGGCGCGGATTCGGCGAGATGCGGGCCGACCAACCTCGGCCAAAGACTTCCATCCGATCGAAGCCGCGAGGAGCCATGCCTGTTGGCGTGATGTAACCGGCTGCGAACGAGGCCAGCGTCCCGTCGCTCCACTGCAACTGAGCCAGTGCGACATCGACGGCACCGGTTTCGACCCGATGAAACTGTGAACTGAATCGTTCCGGTTCGGCGCGGTTCATCAGAGCTTGTACGGAATACAGATCGTGGACCATCGTGGCGATCAGCGGGTTCTCGCCCGCGAAATCTTTCACGATGCTGGCCGGCCGATGTCGCACGCAGTCGAAGAACGTCGGCTGACCACGCTTGGCGACTTCTTCGCGAAGCTGCTTGAACTCGCTGTTGAACAGCAGGATGTGACCAAGCATCAAATTCGACGACTCGGCGGCGACCAGAGGGGCGAGTTGCTCCGCGTCCACCAGCGTGTCGGCGATCGGCTTTTCGAGCAGCACTTTTTTGCCGGCTCGCAGCAACTTGGTCGCAACGGCGACATGCTCGGCCGTCGAACAGGCGACGACCCACGCTTCCGCTCCCGATTCGTCGATCGCCTGATCGAGGCTCAGCCAACCGGGAACATCTGGCAATTCGGTTCGCAACTTGTCGAGGCTCGCCTGTCGTCGAGCAACAACGCCGACGAGTTCGGCTTCGGCCAATCCCGACAGTGTCAGCGAATGCAGCCGACCGAATCGGCCGAGACCGACGACACCAATCTTCACGGGCAGAGACATGATCGTTGCTCCGTAGGATGGCCGCCCTCGGCCGTCCGTGTTCGTGAGTCAACGCAGGACGGCCGAGGGCGGCCATCCTACAAGCATCAATGAGAACATCCTGGTCCGACGTCGGCGAAGAAGTCGTGGCCTTTGTCGTCGACCAGGATGAACGCAGGGAAATCTTCGACCTCGATTTTCCAGATCTCGCTTCGCGGCAGCAGGCG
>SYJG01000222.1 GCA_005798445.1 Planctomyces sp. | reverse complement strand
GGGCGAACGCTTCATCGACGATGATCGTGAATGAAGGCGTGTGAAGCGCTCGCCCTCGCTGGCGCTTCGGGTTAGTTTGTCGCTCGCAACCGCCGCAGATGTTTGCGTCTCCGGAGCCAACGCCGAATCGCTCGCCAACGAGCGCCGAGGCCGCGCCGCCCGCGCATCACATGCAGCATCCGGCTGACCGTTTGTTTGATCGCCGAGAGTTTGGCTCGCGTCACCTGATACAACGGCATCGCCCGGATCGCACCGTACAGTCGGTCGCGCGTCGCCGTCAGCCAGTCATGCAACCGCGCGAACCAGCCAATTGTCATCAACTTCGGCTGACAGAGGACGTACAGCCGCGCGACGACCGCGGTTCCGATGACTTTGGCCGCGACGATCACGCCCAGACCAATCAAGACATGGCCGGGAATCTGGCTCCGAGTCATCAACCAAACGGCGGCCAACTTGACGGGAAACAGCAACGCTCCCGGAATCAGAAACACCACCATCGTCGGGTACGGGGGCAACCCCTGGATGAATTTTTCGAGCCAGCGGAAGAGCGGAAACTTCGCGACCCAAGCAGTCAGAACTTTCAGATGCTCCCACAGCCACTCCTCGACCCACATCAGGAGCGCCGCGAGAACGATCAGCGGCGGAGTCAGCAGTCGCTTCAACCAAAACATGAGCATCCCCAAACGCCGGACTCTCCTGCGAGCAATCCGTGAGACTTTCTGGCGAGCGGGGCGGCGTCAGCCCCCCGGTGCATCCATCGCCGAACCGGCGGGCTGACGCCGCCCCGCTCGCCCGTCGCATTCACGACCGTGCGAGGTCATTGCATGGTTGCGTTACTTCTTTCCATTCTTCGCCGCCGCTTGGTCAAAGGCCGCTTTCTGATTCGAGGACAGTAGTCCGTCGAACTTCTTCCGAAGGTCGCAATGAGGCTCGCTCACGTTACTTGGCGACGAGCGCGAATGCCATCGCCGATCCCGTTCAGCGAGGGGATGACTCTGCACGCGATACCGGGATAGGCACTGTCGGTACGTTTCTGAGGTATACGGTTGACAAAAAAAAAACTTGCTTCGTAGCATGTCCGCATTCTGGCACGTCGGCAATTCCTTGGCTGAGTTCTTCAGCCAGGCCGGTGTGACATCAAATCGCCAAAGGGGAAGAGGGGCACGTCATGAAATTAGACCCGAAGCCAGTGTTCGCACAATTGGCCGCGTGGATTTCGTCGGGAAGACGCGCACGTCGCCGACCACTGCAATCGAGCCTACCTGCTCCGTCGGATTTCGTTTTGGAGTCGCGGCTGATGCTGACCAGTCCCGGGGGAATGATGAACGTGCCCCCGCAACTCACGGGCGCACCACTCATCTCCTTCAACGACACTGTTGTCAACGGTGACGTCGTCGGACAAGCTTACGCAACAGATGCCGATGGTGACGCGATCACTTTTTCTTTCGGTGGAGGTAGTCCGACCGACCCGTCTGGAACGTTTCTCATCAATGGGGGCACCGGAGTCATTACGGTCGCGAATGCTGCCAACATTGGAAGTCAGGACGGAACGATGGGCAGTCCAACGGGCTGGTCCTTTGCAGCGACCATCGTTGCGTCGGATGGCCCGGCGAGTCCGACTGATGCCTCTCAGGCGGTCTCATTCCTTGTGGAAAAATCGCCATTCACGATCGTTTCACCCGAACCTAATCAGGTGTTTAGAGCGATGACCGACAAATTTGTGTTTAAGGGAACCCGTGCAAAAGGCGTGGACGTAAAAGTCGAAATCCTCAAGAAAAATGCAGCCGGGGATTATGTGAAAATCACCAATCAAAATTTCACGGCAGAAAAGATAATCAGTGGAGCGGGGGGCCAAACGAAGGCCGAATTTGATTTTGGAGTGGCCGAAATCGGCGAGTACCTTGTGAAATATAAGTTCAGACAAACCACCTTTGGAACAAACGGTTTTACAGATACGGGTGAATCGGCCTACTTCAAAATGGTTGCGCCTTGACGGTTGTGCGGCACCACCGGCTACTTTTAGTGTGGCCGGACGATTTTGAGTTCGTCGTGTCATCGTCCGGCCACATTCGACGAGACTGTATGCGTCTGAATCATCCCCACACTGAAACGGTTGATCGACCGGCGCGACTGGGCATTTCGCTCGTCGAATTGCTCGTGAGCATTGGTATTTTGGCAATGTTGTTTGCGCTTCTGTTGCCGGCAATTGGGAGCGCGCGTCGTACTGCCGACGCCGTGCAGTGCCGAGCGCGAATGAGCCAGATCGGACTTGCCCTGCACAGTTTTGAAGAACGGAATCGACGTTATCCTTGCGGCAATGGAGAACTAGATTGGCACTATGAGTTGCTACCGGACCTGGATCGAGTCGATCTATTCCGCCAATTACAGGGACATGGAGAGGATTCTCTCCACCTGTCTGTGGTTATGAGCGTGACTTCCGTACCAGTTCTCCAATGTCCGAGTGATCCGAAGTTAGGCTCGTGGAAGTCGGCCATCAATTTTTTGCGAAATGCCGGGTCGATGTTCGCTGCTTATGAATATCCCTTTGACACGGACGGCATGACTTCGATACCGCTGGGCGGGCCGGTGAGTTCGCGGGATATCCCCGATGGACTGTCGATGACAGCCTACGTCTCCGAGCAAATGAACGAGTTTCGGAGCCTCAGTACTGACCGTCGCGCCAAATGGAGAACGCCGATACTCTACGGTCAGCCAAATCAATTGGATTTATTCGCTGACCTTTGTGAGTCGATGCCCAGTGGTGCCCTCGGTAGTCCAGGTGGTCCCGGTGACAATTTTCCCTTGACGTTCATCGACGGTTTAACGCGGTACGACCATATCGTCCGTCCCAATCATGCGTCGTGCCGGAATAAGACACTGGATAGTCGATTTGGGGCGTTCACCGCGAATAGTCTGCATTCTGGCGGCGTGCATGTACTCATGGCGGACGGAGCCGTTCGATTCGTGAACAACAATGTCACTCGCGTTGTTTGGAGAGGGATGGGGACTCGAAATGGTCATGAAACGATTACGTTGCCTTGAGGCCGGCAGATTCCAAGTCGTGGTGTCCCTGTTATTGCCGGTCTTCGGCCTGTTGATCTTGGGATGCAGCAGTGGCAGTGGAGAGGCCACGCCGCCTCGCGACTTACCCGCCATTGCCACCGATCGGTATGAACGAGTGCAGGTTGCAATCGACGGCAAGCCGGTCGATGCCGCCACGACAATCACCGTCGGCAAGGATTTTATCGTGACGGTTTCATTTCGCCGACTCCATGCCTGGCCGGGGATGAACAATCCTGAGTCGATGATCGAGGCAATGGTTATGCTGAAGGTTCGCGAGCATACGGTCACCTGCCGCTACCCAAGTCTTGCCTGGCAGTCGGAAAAAGATGGAGTACTGACCTTCACAGGAAAGGTCACTGGATTGGACGAATCTGGAGTCTTCGGTTTCCGAATTCGTGAAAATGTGACGAGTGAGACTCTCGGACTTGAACGCCATATTCTGTTCGCGACAAACATTCGATCCGTGAAGCCATGACACCGGAGTGCCGAGTTGGGTGCGCGAGTGTCATTTTTCTCAATCACTGTTTGACTCATTTCCATGTCTCAAGTTCTCAACGGGACAATCCTGAATTCGCATATTCGACCTCACCGCGGCCGATTCACGACTTCGCGTTTGAGCACCGCAAGCCACATTTCCGCCGCGCGGCGTTGGCCGATCCCACTGAAATGCCGGCGAGATTTCGCATCGCCTCGGTTTTCGCCAGTGAGCGTGTCAGTGTCGGGGCCGGGTCGGAAGCCAGGTATTTCGACGAGTTCGTCGATCGCGCCGCGAATGCGGCCCTCCCCTTCGGGGTCGTTGTAGACGGTTGGATGCAGCGTCGATTTCGCCAGCAGCCACGGCGGCTCGAAGCCCCACGCTTTTACGGCCTTCTCGCGGATCGTATTGAGATTCGCGACGTATTTCTCCGCCGTCGTCTTGGCGATGACGTCCGACTCCCCCTGCTGCCAAAGGACCGCGCGGAATCGTCCAAGCGTTTTCCCCGCTTGGACCAATCGCGGATGCAACGGCGCTTCCGGCATCCACTGCATTGACGAGGTTCCGCCGACCGCGACATTGGCGAAACCAATCGGCACACGCAAATCTTTCGCCAGCGCATCCCCCAGCGGCGGCCAGATCGAACCACCGTCGCTGCCATCCGGGGCGGGCTGCGGATCGTTCGCAACTCCCCAGGTTCCCTTCGCGGAATCGAAGGCCACGACACGTTCGTGCGGGTCAGTCACTTTGAACCGCTCGTCGTTGCAGTTCGTCGCGTACGACTGACCAGCCACAACGAACACCTCACCGACGCCAATTGGTTCCACTTGGCCGACGGCCACCGTGTCGTCGCCCACGTGGCAACGCACCTCCAGACGATACCAACCTCCCGCCGACACGCGAACGGTCGCCGCGAACGTCGAGTCCTTGAACGTCGTTTCGATCTGTTTCCAATCGGCCCCGTGTCCCGATGCTCCTTTCAGAGTGACGACGCGAGACTCCCACACGGCTCGCTCCACACCGTTCGGCAATTCGCCTCGCACGCGGACATCGGCATGTCCCGTCACCGGATCGCTCCCCGTTCGTTGAACGACTTGATGAGGTTTGGGATCGATCAGCTTGAGCTTCCTCGCGTCAGCCGCCTCGGCAACGAATCCGGGCGAGCAAAGCGTCGTTGCCAGCAGCCAGGAAAACGCGGCTGCGAACGTTGTATGGTGGCCGAGAATTCGGATTCGTTGGCGGAATCGGATTCGTTGGCCTGTGCGGTTGCCGGCTAACGCCGAGAGATGACGATGGAATGGCCGCGAATGCTTGGTCATCGTTTCACCAAATCTTGAAATGAGAGAGTGTTGCCGACCGATCGAAGGCGGCATGTTATCCGTCTTTTTCGTTTGTGCATGGGACAGCGAGGAATTCGAAAAAGTTGGTGGAAGTCCCAGCACGACGCGCCAGTCACTATGTGGGAGGTTTGAAAAAGGGCTCCTTGAAGGTGAACTTGGGATGGAGCGGTGAAACCCCATTTCCAAATTATTTCAAGGAGCTTGAGAGATGTCAGACGTATTGATGGTTGGTTGTG
>SYJG01000221.1 GCA_005798445.1 Planctomyces sp. | reverse complement strand
TAATTCGTCGAAACAAACACGAAACCTCGTTCGCCGAACACGCGCGGCTTGATCTGCACATCGCTCTTGTCACCAGCCTGCCACCCGCCGCCGTGAATCCAGAAGATCACGGGCAGATTCTTCGCGCTTGGCGGCGAATAAATATCGAGCACATGCCGCTCCTGGGCCGGTTCGGCGTAGGGAATGTTGCGTTTGATGTCCTGAGCCTGTGCTTCCGCGAGGAGGACGACGGCAAGGAGGAGGCTCGAAATCTTTTTCATAGAATTCATCCTGTTTTGAGGAACTGGCGTTTGATCGACATCGCGCTCACCTTCGACGCATCGCGAATGAGCGCCAACCATCATGGGTTTCACTCTTCCAGAAACTCAACCAGACGGCGATACGTTTCGTCCGCGGTCTTCCACTTGACAGTGCGTGCCGGGTGCGGACTGGGTGCCCCGGCGGGAAGCGTGTGGACGATGCCCAACTGCGCTCCCGAATCGATGCCTCCCGAATTCACCAGTGAGGGAATCGTGTGGACTCCCGTTTGTGCTCGGTCCGCGTGGCACGATCGGCAATCGGCGACGAGTTCGAAAAATCGTCCGCGCGGTCCCCAATCGCGAGCGTTCTCGCTTTCAAAGATGACCCGATAGACCGGCAGATCGTCCGGTTCGCGGTGCAGGCCGCCGAACTGCATGTCCGCGAAAGCGAGCCGTCGCTTGAGCGTGTACTTCGCAAAGTTGATCCCCTGATTCGAGTTCGTCGTCGGATCTTTTTCGCCAAGGACGCTCTTGTAGACATTCACGCGGACGGATTCGACGAGTTTGGTCGGGACCGGCTTGAGGTTCGTGTCGAGCGCGATCAGAAACTGCACCAGTGAGACTTCCGTCCCAGCAGGAATCTGCGGGAGATCGGGCTTGAGGTTGATGAACCCATTCTGCCCAGCCGTTCGCCAATCGACACCGACCGCATCGACCTGCTTCAAATAATCCTCAAGCTGCCGACGTCCTTCGGGGAACCGGTAGAAGAAGCGGAAGTACGACCGACCGCGAAAGGCTCGCGTGTGCAGGAACACGAAACGCCGCTCGATGTCTTCGTGCAGCTTCGGCTGATGGAAATCCAGCTCCGGCCATTCGTCGGCGTCCGTGAGCAATCGCGGAGGGAGGTAATCGCGGCGCGGGTCGAACTCGTGCGTCGCGGCGAATCGGCCCGATTGCAGAGCCAACGCATAATTGTCGGGCAGCTTGGCCAGCGTCTCGGCCGGTAACGCCAACGCTCGCATCACGCGCGCGAACCGCCGACAGAGTTCCGTTCGTCGACGTCGCGTTTCCAGATCGCCGCGTCGCGCGATGTTCTGGCTGATGAGATAATCGAACGCCGCCCATAAGTCGCGCTGCAACATCACCCGCTTGAGCGGGACGGTCGAAAGCTGCTCTCCCTTCTGATTCAGGAACTCGTCGAGCAGTCGTTCCAGCCGAGACACCGTTTCCGGCTCGTCCCAATAGGCCGTCCCCGGCCATGCGAGAAACTCGATCTTGTCACCCCCTTCGATTCGCGCGACGGGAGTCCCACCACGCTTGGACGGCAGGTTGCTGTGTCGGATCGCGATCGCCGCGAAGAGTCGATTCCAGAGGTGTTGCGGATCGGCGTCATAAAGTGGCAATGGTTCGGCGGAACGAAGTGAGCCGTTGAGTTCACCCGTGTGGTAAGACGCTGGATCAAGCTCCTCCAATTCCGCCGCTGTCAGCAGACCTGGAGCCAATGCCGTCAGAAGCATCCACCCAACGAACGTCTGCAATTTTCCCAATTCATGGCTCCAGGCTGGAGATCGAAATGACGTCGGTCGTTTGAGTGCTCAATTCGTTGACGCAAACAACTCGTGGACCGGCTCGCCGTCGCTGACACGGAAGCTGAAGCCGTCTGGACCGAACCGGGTGTCCGGTGGAATTCCCAGAGCGTGAAACAGAGTGGCCCCAAACATCTCAGGTGAGACGGGATGATCTTTCACATAGGCACCCTGTTTGTCGGATGCTCCATAAACCGCACCGCCGCGGATTCCGGCTCCGGCCATGAGCGCCGAGTAGCAGGCGGGCCAGTGGTCGCGCCCGTTGTAGGAAATTCGGGGACTGCGGCCGAACTCGCCGACCATGACCACCAACGTGTCCTCCAACAGACCGCGTTGACGCAGGTCGTCCAACAATGCGGAGACGGCTTCATCGATGCGCGGCAACGCCCAGCTCAGTCCATAAGCTCCGGTGCCGAAACTACTGCCCAGTCCCGCACCTTCACCGTGCATGTCCCAGGTTTGCACGTTGCGAAATTTTTCGCCGGGAGGTGTACCTGCCCAGGCCGTAACGCTCACGAGCCGCACACCGGCTTCGATCAGCCGTCGCGCCATCAAGAGATTCTGCCCCAAGGGATGGCGGCCGTATTGATCGCGAACGGTTGCGGGTTCCTGTCCCAAGTCAAACGCCTGTCGCGCGGCGGGGCCGGTGATGAGATCGAACGCCTTGGTTTGAAATTCGCCGAACGAATTGGCGATCGGGCGACGAGAGAATTCCTGGCCCGACTCGATCCCGTTCAACAAATCTTGTCGAGTCACGAGTCGCTGGCCGGAAACTTCCGGCGGGGGATCGAAGGACTTCATTCGAAACCCAGGAGCCGCCGGGTTGTCTTCGTCCGTCCCGACTCGCAATGGTCCAAATGCCGAACCCAGGAATCCGCCGGACAGGTAGCGCGGTTGAACATCTCCGGCCAGGTTCTGCAACCAGACGTAGCTCGGCATGTTGACGGTGGCCGGTTTCAACTTGCTGAGTACGGAACCAAAATACGGCGTGGCTTCCGTTGGCTGCGAATGTCCCGTCATGCAGACGTGCATGCCGCCGTCATGACCAGGATTGCCGTGCGTCATCGAGCGGATGAGCGTGAACTGGTCGGCGATCCGAGACAATCGCGGAAGCAGCTCGCACATCTGCATGCCGGGGACCGCCGAAGCAATCGGACTGTAAGGCCCACGGATCTCGGCCGGAGCTTCCGGCTTCAGATCCAGACTGTCGAGATGACTGGCTCCGCCGTATTGCACCACGAAGATGCAAGATCGCGGACGAGACTTGGGCGGCGTCTCAGCCTGCAAAAGTTGGGGCAGAGTGATTCCCAGCATCCCCAATCCGCCGAGCTGCAAGAGATCGCGTCGATTCAAATCCGAACGAGATGGGTTCATCATCATCTCCATCGCGGGCGAACTTCACCGTGATTCTGCCACTGCGAAGCATCAAGGTGCCGAGAATCGTATCAGGCGTCAATCGTGCAGATGACACTACTGCGCACTTTCCAGCGGGAGTCCCGGCTGTCGCCGGTTGCACCACCGCCTAAAGGCGGAACTCCAGCAACTAAAGGCGGAACTCCAGCAAAACAGTGCGCTGTCGAATGATCCGAAGGGCGCTTGCCCCGGTTCGAACCGACGACCCGGGGTTGGAACCGGACGGTGGCGCATTCCGGCTGAACTCGCCAGGAGATGTTGCCAACTCAAAGTCTCTCACAACGTCGACGTTGGCGGTTTCAATCATTGCCGTCTGCCGTTTACGATGGCTCCTCAAGGAGACGCGTGAATGGGCCTGTCGGTGGATCAGTTTTTCGAGCGACTCGCAGTGACGGGGCTGTCAGTCGCGGACGATGTTCGGAAGTTGCTCGCATCACTGCCGGATCAGAGTCTGCCGAGTAATGGTGAGGAGTTGGCTCGCGTGTTGGTCGAGCGGAATGTGCTCACCGAATTTCAGACGCTCGCAATTCTCGATCCGCATGGGCAGCGGTTGGGATTGGGGCAGTATGTGCTTCTCGACAAGATCGGCCAGGGAGGCATGGGGGCAGTCTTCAAGGCGGTCCATCGGCACATGCGGCGCGAGGTGGCGCTCAAAGTGCTGCACGCGGACCTCGCCGAGTCCCCCGATTCGCTGCAACGGTTTCAGCGCGAGATGCGTGCCGGTGGAAGACTGAATCATCCGCACATTGTCCCGACGCTCGACGCCGATCAAATCGGCGACACGATGTTCCTGGTGATGGAATACGTTCCGGGATCGAACCTCGCGTTGCTGGTCGGACAGCACGGCCCGCTGCCGATTGAGCAAGCTTTGCGGTATGTGGCTCATGCGGCGGAGGGATTGGCTCACGCGCACGATCAAGGAGTCATTCACCGCGACATCAAGCCCAGCAACCTGCTCTGCGACGAGCACGGCAACGTGCGAGTACTGGACTTGGGCTTGGCTCGCTTCGCCGCCGATGGGCAGGCACAGCAGACCCAACTGACCGGAACCGGTGTGTTGTTGGGGACTGTGGACTACATGGCTCCCGAACAGGCGCTGAGCACTCGCCAAGCGGATGCTCGCTCCGACATCTACAGTCTTGGTTGCACGCTAGCGTACTTGTTGACCGGCCAGCCACCCTTCTGTGGCGAGTCCGTCTTGAAGAGATTGATGGCTCATCGGGACACGCCGGTTCCGTCGCTGAGCGAGAAGCGTCAAGACGTACCGGACACCGTCAATCGCATCTTCCAAAAAATGGTCGCCAAGCAGCCCGCCGAGCGTTACCAGTCGATGCGCGAGTTGCTCGCCGATCTCGCACCGTTGGTCGGTTCACGCCCCCCTCGTTCACGTTGGATGACGCGCGGCGTTCTGGCGATCGTGGCGGCCAGTGTGCTGATCGCCGGGGTGATGTTCGATCGACAACGTGGCGTCAGGGAATCGAAGCCATCGGACGGGCCGATCACGATCGCACAACCCGCCGTGCCGCCATCGCTGGCGATCGCTCCCTTCGATGGCCCGCAGGCCGAGGCGCATCAAGCCGCATGGGCCAAGCACCTCAAGCAGCCGGTCGAGACCACGAACGGCATTGGCATGAAACTGCGACTGATCCCGCCGGGTGAATTCCAGCAAGGAGCGAGCGAACCGGAGATCGAAGCGTTCTCGAAACTCGAAGGCCGCTCGATGGCGACCGATGGGCCGCAGCATCGAGTCCGACTGACTCAGCCATTTTACATCGGCGTCTCGGAAGTGACGCAGGCCGAGTATCAAGCGGTCATCGGTGGCAACCCGTCGAAGTTCTCGCCGACCGGCGAGTTTGCGGCGCAGGTCGGCGGCAGCGAAACAACTCAGCATCCCGTCGAGAACGTGACGTGGTTCGACGCGATCGAGTTCTGCAACGCACTCAGCCTGCGCGAGAAGCTGACGCCCTGCTACGAACGATCCGACGATGACGTGACGATCGTCGCCGGCACCGGCTATCGCTTGCCGACCGAAGCCGAATGGGAATTCGCGTGCCGTGCCGGGACGGAGTCGCCGTGGTCGTTCGGTGAGCAAGATGCTCCGTTCGAGTAATTCGCTTGGGTCGCCATGAATGGCGAGTTTCACAGCCATCCGGTCGGACAGCTCTTGCCGAATCCGTTCAAGCTCCACGATCTACACGGCAACCTGTGGGAATGGTGCCAGGATGATTTCGACCCACGCGATTACGAATCGCTCACGAACTCCGTCACCGTCGATCCCACCAGCCCACCATCGTCTGGTGTTCGCTGCATGCGAGGCGGCGTGTGGGACAACACCATTCGACTCTGCCGCTCGGCCCATCGCGGCGCGAATCTGGCCTCCACCCACAACGCCAGCGTCGGGTTCCGTGTCGTGAAAACGATTCCCAGCCCGTAGCCACGTCTCGCCAGAGCGTGGGGATTTGCCGCTTGCCCCACGGCGTTCTGTCGAGGCGGGGGGACGATGCAGCACGAGCGAGCGGGATGACAGTCATTGCCCATTCGATAGGATCACACTCCCGTCGTCCCAAGGACCGAGCATGGCATTGTCGTTCGACCAATTCCTCGACCAACTGACCGGCAGCGGATTGCTGTCTGCCGATGATGTCTCGTCGGCCCTGTCCGCGTTGCCGAACGATCAGCAGCCGCAGGACGGAGAGCAATTGGCTCGTGAGTTGGTCAAGCAGAAGAAGCTGACCAAGTTTCAGGCGGAGCAGATTTACGGCGGCAAGGGAAAATCGCTGACGCTGGGCAACTACGTCATCCTCGACAAGCTGGGCCAGGGCGGCATGGGAATGGTGCTCAAGGCCGAACACAAGCGAATGAAACGGCTGGTCGCGCTGAAGGTGATGTCGCCGGCAGCGGTCAAAACGCCCGACTCGCTCAAGCGGTTTCATCGCGAGGTCGAAGCGGCGGCGAAGTTGCGGCATCCCAACATTGTCGCGGCCGACGACGCGGACGAGGCCAAGGGGACGCACTTCCTGGTCATGGAGTACGTCGAGGGGAGCGATCTGTCGGTGCTCGTGAAAAAGCACGGGCCGTTGCCGGTCGAGCAGGCGGTGAAGTGCATCATTCAGGCGGCGCGCGGGTTGGAGTTCGCGCACGAGCAGGGAGTCATTCATCGCGACATCAAGCCAGCCAACTTGCTGATCGACGCGAAGGGGACGGTCAAGATTCTCGACATGGGGTTGGCCCGGATCGATGACTCGGTGGGAGGTTCGTCTGAAGGAGCGGGACTGACCTCGACTGGGACGATCATGGGGACTGTCGATTACATGTCTCCCGAACAGGCGATGGATACGAAGCACGCCGACGCGCGGAGCGACATCTATTCGCTGGGTTGCTCGCTGTACTACTTGCTGACCGGCAAGTGTCTGTACGACGGCGACACGATCATGAAGAAGCTGATGGCGCATCGCGAGTCGCCGATTCCAGAATTGAGTGGAGAGTGTGGAGTGAGGAGTGGGGAGCAAGACCACGGGGTGATGCCTTCCACTCCCCACTCCGCACCCCCCACTCTCAACTCTGTCTTCAAACGCATGGTCGCGAAGAAACCGGAGGATCGACCGCAGACGATGACGCAGGTGATTGCGGAACTGGAACGCTGTTTGTCGGGCGGGTCGGCGACGGTCGTGTATGAGCGATCCGGGAGCAGCACCACGAACGCCACGGCGAACGGTGCTTCGGGCAGCGGCAAAGAGCTGCAAGATTTCCTGCGGCAGATCAGCGGCGGAGACTCGGCGACGGCGACCTCTGGCAAGGCTTCGGGGACGGTGGTGTCACCCTCGTCGGGCGAGGCCGAGACGATCATCTCGTCGGCGGACGGCGCGGGGACCGATCCGCGCACCGATCAGACGCTGACGTTCGAGCAAGACGCCCAACGTTCTGGCGAGCCGAGGAGCGTTAGCCCTCGGACAGTCCGGGGGCTGACGCACCCCGGCTCGCCGAAGCGCACATTGAAATGGCTCGTCGGCTCGATCGCGGCGGTCGTTGTCGTTCTGCTGGCCGTCATGTAGTGGTGCGAAGCAAGTCGGGGACGTTGGTTCTGGAGATCGCCGACGAGCAGATCGAAGTCACGTTGGGCGAGACCGGCCGGACGCTGCGCGGCAAGACGGAGGAAACGCTCAGGCTGCCGATCGGCGAGCATGTGTTGCACGTCCAGATTGGCGAGACAAGACTCGACACACCGGAGATCACGGTCGCGAAGTGGGAGCCGGTCGAGATCAAAGTCGAAAAGGTCGGCAACCGCGTGCGCGTGATGCGCGGCAAGGAGTTTCTTGTCGCCAAGGAATTGCCGAGGTCGAAGGCGAGCGTTGATTCCGTGACCTCGCTGATCCCATCGGCGGCTCAGGTGACGCTCGACGATCCGGCGTTTCAGAAGTGGATGAAGGCTGTCGCCGCGATGCCGCCGGAGGAGCAAGTTCAGGCGGTCGTGAAGAAGCTGCGGGAACTCAATCCGGATTACGACGGGAACGAGACGCATCAGGTCGAATACAAGTGGGTGACGGAACTCAAAATCAATCCGAAGGAGATCAAGAACATCGCACCGATCCGCGCGTTGGCTCGGCTGCGGAGCCTGACGTTGGAGGGTTCGTCGAACTTGTTGGCCGACCCCTCGCCGTTGCGCGGGATGCGGTTGACCAAACTGACGATCAGTGGCGGAATGGTGGCCGATCTGACTCCGCTGCGAGGGATGCCGCTGGACTATTTGAACCTCAGCAAGAACCAGCTTCTCTCCGATCTCTCGCCGTTACGCGGGATGCTGCTGACGAAACTGAGAATCCATTCGACCAAAGTGGCCGACCTGTCGCCGCTGAAAGGAATGCCGTTGCGCTCACTGGAATGCTTTGGGACTCGAATCACGGACCTCTCGCCGTTGGTGGGTTGCACGAGTCTGACCGACGTGAATGCGGGTGGCACTCTAGTCACTGCTGACAGCGTCGCCGTTCTGAAAAAGGCACTGCCCAACTGCAAGATCGCTTGGACCGATCGGGCCAAGGCGGCGGCTGATCCGAAATCTGAAATCTCAAATTTGAAATCTCAAATCTCAGATTCAAAATTGCCGCCACCCGCCAAGGCTCCGTTCGATGCGAAGCAAGCCTGCGCGCATCAAGAGGCGTGGGCCAAGCATCTCGGAGTGCCGGTCGAATTCGAGAACAGCATTGGCATGAAGTTCGTACTCATTCCGCCGGGCGAGTTCTTGATGGGCGCGTCACCAAAGGAGGTCTCGGACTTGCTCAACGTGGTGAAGGACGATCCCTATTGGGTCGCGTGCGTGACGAGCGAGGGTCCGCAGCGCCGTGTCACGCTGACTCGGCCGTTCTACCTGGGCCTGCACGAAGTTCGGCAGAAAGATTTTTCCGCAGTGATGGGAGTGAACCCGTCCTCGCACGCGGCCACCGGCCAGTATCCCGACATCGTGGAACGGGTCGCTAACCGTGACACCACCAATCACCCCGTCGAACACTTCGAGTGGAACGCGGCGGCGGAGTTCTGTGCGAAGCTCAGCGTTCGCGAGAACCTCAAGCCGGCTTACTTCCGTACTGAGTCCAGCGTCACGCCGCTCGATGCGGGCAACGGGGATCGTCAGCCGACGGAAGCGGAATGGGAGTTCGCCTGCCGCGCCGGCTCGACCACGCAGTTTCCCAACGGAGATGACAAGGAAGACCTCGCGCGGATCGGCTGGTTCGGACACAATTCGGACCAACGCACGCATGCGGTCGGCGAGCTGAATGCCAATCCGTTCGGACTATTCGACATGTGCGGCAACGTCTTCGAGTTCGTCGAAGACGGCTGGCAATGGGATCGCCAAGGGGACAGCGATGTGTGGTTGCCGGCCCCGAATCAATCCTTCACCGATCAGCCGCAGGTCGATCCGCGCCGCTCGTTCCTGAGTCGCAACTGGCGCGTGATGCGCGGCGGCCATGCCTTCGCCAGACCAACCGGAGCACGCTCCTCCACACGAGGCAGTTGTGTTGCGCACGGCTACCTTCACCGGAACCACTCCTACAACGGCTTTCGCGTCGTGCGAATGCTGGACGCTCCAACGAAGATGGGAAGTTCGCCGCCGATCAATCGGACTGACCAGATTGTTCATCCTCCTTAACTGACCCACTACAGTGTTGCGGCCAAATATATACCCCGCCCGGTCTCAAATGAGACGTTTTGGCGAGCGGCAGGGCGTCAGCCCTCCGAGTGATTCGAACGGGATTGACT
>SYJG01000220.1 GCA_005798445.1 Planctomyces sp. | reverse complement strand
GCCGTTGCAATCACAGCCTCTGTCAGTTCTGCATTCATCGTCTCGTCCCTGAGACCTGGATGTTTCTCCCAAACCCTTTCGCGGTCTATAACTCAGCAAGCCAAACTGCCGGTAGATCAATTTCAACTGGCTGCCTTAGACCGCGGCAATTGCCACTTGCGGCCGAACCTTGGGCAAGCCATCGGAGCGCCATTTCGCCAACGGTTTGATCGGGCGACGACCTCCCAATGAAAGGACCACGTCATGTTTTTCAATCTCGCGACTCTGTTCCGAAAGTTCGGCCGAACGAATCTCACCAACGGTTTTTCATCCCGACGGAAACGTCGTATGCCTTGCCCGTTGCCGACGTTGGAGGCTCTCGAGGACCGTTCACTTTTGTCCGTGTCGTTCCAGCCGGCGGTCACATACGCCGCAGGAACAACACCCACGAGCATGACAACAGGTGACTTCAACGCCGACGGAAAAATGGACCTGGTTGTCGTGAACCGAAACTCCAATAACGTCAGCATTCTGCTGGGTCACGGCAATGGCACATTTGGGGCTGCCTCCAATTTCGCCGTGGGTGTTCAGCCACACGGCGTGACCGTGGCGGATTTCAACGCCGACGGCAAGCTGGACGTCGCGACTGCCAATGAAGGCTCCAACAGCGTGAGTGTTCTCCTGGGGACTGGCACGGGCAGCTTCGGGGCCGCCGCCAACTTTTCTGTGGGAGTCAATCCCCATGGTGTGACGGCGGGAGATTTCAACGCCGACGGCAAGCTCGATCTCTCGACTGCCAACGAAGGCTCAAACAACGTGAGCATCCTGTTGAACAACACAGTTCCACCGGTCATTGTCACCACGCTCACCGTCACTGCGTCTGACGCCACTTACACCAGTTCCGCCTACGGCTCCGCAAACCTGACCACCACGGTCACGCCAGCCGACGCTTCTGGTTCGGTTTCGTATGCCTTCTACTCCGACGCGGGCGGCACAACCTCGATTGCCACCCCGATCAACGTCGGCACCTACTATGTGCGGGCTTTCTTCACATCGAGCGCTCCCGCCAGCTTCACTGATGCCGCAAGCGACATCGTCTCGTTCACCATCACCGCGAAGTCGCTGACGGTCGATGCCAGTACGCAAGGGACGCTCAACATCGCCAAGGCTGGCACGATCTCTTTCGCACTCCGGATCACGGATGGGCTGGTCGCAAACAACGACAATGTCGTGGCGCTCTTCAACGGCGCGATGTTTACCATCGTTGTGGACGGCACCAGTTTCAGCCTGGCCGCGACGGCGACGGTCGCGCTCGATGGCACGATCAACGTGAGCATGAAAATGAGCCAAGCCCTGCAAAATGCTCTTCTCACCGCCCTGAGCCAGGGTACGACAGTTGATTTTGGCCTTTCCGCCGTGTCGAACGATCTCAACTACAGCATTGATGCCGATGCAACCTCGAGACTGATCAACCAGGGCAAGCTGAAGTTCGCCGTCGTGTGACTGGCACGCAGAAACAAGACCGACGAACGACTCACCTGCCCCATGCCGCGGATCGAACGAGTTGAAGAGTTTTGCCTCACGAGATCCGGTTCACCGTTCCGCCGTACAGGCGTTGTTCTCCAGCGGCCGTTTGCAATCGCAGGGCACCGTCGGCGGCGATGCCCAGGCAGCGGCCGGTGATCGGCTGCTGGCCGTTATCGAGCGACACGGTTCGGTCGCGCAGAACACAAAAACGTTGCCATCGCACTGTCAGCGAATGATCAGAAGCCGCGAGAGATCTCAAGTCTTCGTCAAGCTGTCGCAGCAAGCGGACGAGCACTTCGTAACGATCGGACTCGATGCCCGTTTCGTCGCGCATCGACGTGGCCAACGTCAGCAGCTCCGGCGGAGCCGCTTCAAACGAGTTGTTGACATTCAGGCCGACGCCGATCACTAGCCGACCGCGCCGCGTGGCGGGAATTTCAACCAAAATGCCCGCTGCCTTGCGACCATTCAGCCAGACATCGTTCGGCCACTTGAGTCCGACGGCGATCGTCGATCCGACCAACGTCTGCAACGTCTGACAAACGGCCGCCCCAACTGTCAGTGAAATCTGCGGCCAGCGACTTTCCGGCAAGCCATACTCGGCCGCATCGACGATGACGGAGAATAGAAGCGCGCCGTCGCTGGACCACCAGCGATTCGCGCCGCGACCTCGGCCGGCCGTTTGATGGTCGGCACTGACCAGAAACGGCACCGGCAAATCGACGTCCGCACACAGTTCGAGCGCGCGATTGTTGGTCGATGCGATCTCCGCGTGATGCTCGATGCCGAGCACAAACGTCTCGCGCTGGAGCCGTTCTTCACTCGCCCCTCGCCCCTCGTCCCTCGCCACTCCAAACCTCACTTCCGCAGCCAATCGGCGATCCAGAGTTGGCTGGTACCGTCGGCGGAGCGGGTCGAAGTCCACATCAGCTTCTTGCCGTCGGGACTGAAAACTGGCAGCACGTCGGCCGCTTTGTGGTCGGTGATGCGGGTGATCGCCCCCGCTTTCGGCGCGTCCCCCGTGAAATCGAGGTCCATCGTGAGGAGATCGAAATTCGCTCCGCGCGGGCCTTGCGAGTAGTTCGCTCCCGACCACACCAGATACTTGCCGCTGGGATGGAAGTACGGGCACCAATTGACCTCGTCGAGGTTCTTGGTCAGTTGCACTTCGCGCTTGCCATCGACCGAGATCGCGAACAGTTGCAGCATGTGCTCCTTGTCACGATCGCTGCGGAAGATGACCCACTTGCCATCGGGCGAGAAGAACGGCCCGCCGTCGTAGCCGGCCACGTTTGTCAGTTGCCGCACGTTCGAGCCATCCGAATCCATCACGAACAAATCGGCATCACCATCGCGCGAGGACGTGAACACGATCTGCTTACCGTCGGGCGAGTAACTCCCCTCGGCGTCGTAACCAGGCGAGTTCGTCAGCCGTTTGAGGCCCGTGCCGTCGGGATTGATCGTGTACAGCTCCATGTGCGGATCGAAGTCCCACTGATAGCGCGGCCGGCCCCCCTCTTTCGCGAGTGCTCGCGCTTTGGCTTCCGTCTGTTCGATATCGGGGTCCGTGTGGCTCGACGCGAACAGGATCGTCTTCCCGTCCGGAGTGAAGTAGCTGCAAGTCGTGCGACCGCGTCCGGTGCTGAGCTGCATCGGCACCTTCTCGTCCAGCCGCTGCAAATAGATTTGGTAAAACGGATACCCGATCGGATACGCCTGGTACACGACCCACTGTCCATCTGGCGAAAAATAGCCTTCACCCGCTCGCGGCAATCCGAGTGTCACCTGTCGGAGATTCGCGAGGTGTTTGGCTTCAGCGGGAGTGGAAACACTCGTGGGATCGTCTGCCTTCGCGAAACCGCTGACAAGACTGACGATCATCAAGCTCAAAATCACTCGCGACACAGGACACCTCCGACCGTAATCAAGGAGCAACTCAGAAACAACCACCGACAGCGGACGGAGTATAGATCGACGCAACCCAACCAGCGAGTTCCCGTGTCGGTGTCTGAACTTTGATCCGCTTGCTAAAAATCTGGTTCCTCAGCAGAATCTGTGAGTGATTTGTTTTTCAGGGAGGTTTCCAAGTTGGTGGAGGAGTGCGAGTTCGGCGACTCGCGAGGTGCGGAAGCCGTGGGATTTTCTCGACACCAGTTTGGCTTGGTTGTTCAAGCCT
>SYJG01000219.1 GCA_005798445.1 Planctomyces sp. | reverse complement strand
TGTATTTCCAAGACCGCACCTTCATGCTCTTCGGAGATGCGAAGGGGGTCGTCGGCGAGTTGGCCAAGCACCTGGCGGGTGGTGATGGGCATTGAACGCTCACCGTGGCGGACGCTGCCAGCGTCCGCGACCGACGCTAGCAGCGTCGGCTACGAAACCGGTCACCGTTCGCCCGCATCCGACGCCAGCAGTTCATGCACTTTCGAATGCACGACTTGGCCGTCGATCGTGACCAGTGTTCCTTGCACGATCTCGTCCTCGCGATTGATCGCCCAGTGGCCCTCGTTGACCAGCGAGAGCAAGAACGTCGTCGTGTTGCGTGAGAACATCTGGCTGGCGTGAAACGGCACCGAGGCCGCCAGGTTGACGCAGCCAATGATCGACACGCCGTTCTCATCGACCGTTTCCCAGGGCCGAGTCAATTCGCAGTTGCCCCCCTGTTCTGCCGCCAGGTCGATCACCAACGAACCGGGTGCCATCGAACGAACCATCTCGGCCGAGACCAATCGCGGAGCCTTCCGCCCCGGCACCGCCGCCGTCGTGATGACGATGTCGCTTTCAGCGATGACCGGCGACAAGGCCGCTTGCTGACGTTGATAGAAGTCTGCATCCATCCCTTTCGCGTAACCGCCGCCGCCGGCCGCGTCCCCCAAGCCCATGTCGATGAACTTCGCACCGAGGCTCATCACATCATCCTTCGCGACCGATCGCACGTCCGTCGCTTTGACGACCGCACCCAATCGCCGAGCAGTCGCGATCGCCTGCAAACCGGCCACTCCCGCGCCGATCACAAACACGCGAGCGGCAGTGATCGTGCCTGCCGCCGTCATCATCATCGGAAACATCTTCACGGATCGCTCGGCCGCCAGCAGTACCGCCTTGTAACCGGCAATCGACGCCTGAGACGACAACACATCCATGCTCTGCGCGCGAGTGATCCGCGGCAACAATTCCAAAGCAAACGCCAGCGCGTCCCGTTCCGCGACTCGCCGCATGAACTCCGGCCGACCGAGCGGATCGCACAGGCTGATGACCACTTGCCCGGATCGCAGCGCGGAGATATCCGCTTCCGCCGCATCCGCGTTGGCTCCCGCCGTGCGAACCTGCAACAGGATGTCGGCTCGCGAGCAGACCTCTTCGCGATGAGCCAGCACTTCCGCGCCGGCCGATATGTACGCCGCGTCAACAAACCCGGCCGACGTTCCGGCTCCGGCTTGGACGACAACCGACAGCTTGGACTTCTTGAGCGCCGCGACCGAAGCGGGGACTAGCGCGACGCGGTGTTCCCTCCGAAACGTCTCGCGCAGCACGCCGACCACCAATGGTTTCGCAGTCGCCGCTGCCCCTGTCAGCGAATACGTCTCGCGATCACCCACCGCCACACCGTCCGTGCTCATCGTGCTTCCGTCTGAATGAGGGACCATTCGCCGCAGCGATGATTTTCGCACGACGTCAAGGGGAAGGTAGCGGCTGCCAATCTCTGAATTCAAACCGCACCATCGACCAATCGTTCAACGGCCTTGATCGTTGTTAGGTACTGAGTTCTACTCATTGTCCGCTGAAGGAAACTCATGTCGGGCCGATGCTGTCGCCGTGACGAAGCGGCGATGAGACTACGGCTGAGGAGAGAACTGATGAAATTGCTATCGGGCACCATCCTATTGCTCGCGGCGGAGCAGGCCTTCGCGCACGCGCAACTGGCTCAGTTTCCCAATCACGATGATGCCAAAGCGGTTCTGATTCCGGCGTCCGTCGTCTTTCTGGCTCTGGGTTCAATCTTGATGATTTGGGGACTGCTGAGCGAACTCCGGGATAAGACCAAGGTCACTGCCGGATAGAGTGAATGCACGACTTTGCACGCGAGCCGGGGTCAGGTCTTCAAATCTCATTTTTGGCCTCACGATCCACCCCTGACTTCCTTCTCACACCGCCATTCCAATCCACATCGCACTCCATTCGCGATGCCAAAAATGAAATTTGAAGACCTGACCCCTGATCGGTTCGCCGTGAGACGTGACGACTTCGTCGTGTTTGTTTTGCTGATCGTGTTTGTCGTCGGACTGGGCATTTGCGTCCGTCCGTTTGTTGCTCCAACGGCCAGAGAAACTTCGCGGCGTGACATCGTGCGGGCACAGTTGATTCGGCTGCCGGAGGCTTGGACGAAAGCTCAACAGCATTTGCGAGACTTCCCGGACGACGTGGTGGGATTGGCCCTCGCGGCCGAGGCAGCGGCGACTCAACAGCGGCATGCCGAGGCGATCCAGCTCTTCGAGCAATTGCCTCAGGATGGTGGTCGCTGGGAGTTTCGGCGCGAGTTTGGCATCGGTCGCCGACACGCGGTGCTCGGTCAAGTTCTTCTGGCGGAGCGGCATTTTCGCCGAGCGCTGCAGATCCATCCGTCGCACCGGGAGGCCAACCAGCAGCTTGGTCACATCCTGCAAGTCGCCGGTCGAGTCTGGGAAGCTGGGCCACACTTCTTCATTCCGATTCTGCGCGGGCAATGCAACATGGACGAACTGCTGTGCGTCGCGACTCCGGAACTCTTCTTTCGGCGCGACGAGCAATTGGAGCGGGACAATCAAGACTTGGCGAATCCCGACCTGCTGGTGACGTTGGCCACTGCGCGTCGATTAATTCTTGAAAACCAGCCATCAGCCGCCGAAGAGTCGCTGCGGCAAGTGTTGGCCGTCCGGCCAGAGATGGGAGAAGCTCAGGGACGACTGGGCCGCTTGATCGTCGAACGGGGCGACCTCGGCGAATTCCTGCAATGGCGCGGCAGCCTTCCCGACGAGGCTCGCAATCATCCCGAAGTTTGGTTCGCTCAGGGCTTGAAGGCGCGGCAGCTTGGTCTGCTTTCCGGCAGCGTCCGCTGTTTTCTCGAAGCGGTGCAGCGGCAACCCAACAACTTGAATGCGAACATCCAACTCGCCAATAGTCTGGCGAAAGTGGGACAGAAGGAGATCGCCACGGAACTGTCTCGCCGAACCGAGGTGATGTCTGAAATCGAAGCCAATTTGAATCTGTTGCGCGTCGAAATCGACGCCGCTGTGATCGCGACACTCGTCCCGCAGTTGGGAGAGATCGGGCGTTATTGGGAGGCCGCCGGCTGGGCCTACATTTTGACGAGACTCGACATCCCGCAAGAGTCGCCGCGTCGCGAATTGCAACGCTGGCTGCGATTGGCACGGCGTGAAAACGTTCCCAACGCGACGGATCAGTCGCCGATTCGCTCCCTCAGAGTGCAGGATTTTCCAACTCCGTCTTGGCCGACTCCGCAGGAGAAAGCCACTTCCAAAGAAACCTCTCAGACCCATCGTCTCGCGTGGAATTTCACCGACGACGCGGCGAAGGTTGGGATCCAGTTCAACTACTTCGAGGGATCGTCGGAAGAGAACCGGCTGCAACACATCTTCAATGTGATGGGAGGTGGCTTGGGGGCCGTGGACTTCGACAACGATGGTTGGCCGGACTTGTACTTGGCTCAAGCGAACAACTGGCGCGAGACGACACCGCGTTTGGAAGATCGCGATCGGCTGTTTCGAAACGTCGCTGGCGAGCGCTTCGAGGACGTCACGGAGCTGGCCGCGATCACTGAGTTCAGTTTTTCACATGGCGTGGCCGTGGGTGATTTCGATCAAGACGGTTTCGCGGACATCTATGTCGGCAACAAGGGGCCGAATCGCCTGTTCCACAACAACGGCGATGGGACGTTTGAGGAGATCAGTGACCGTGCCGGTGTCACCGGAGACGAATGGACCACGAGCAGCGTCTTCGCGGACTTCACCGGTGATGGCCTGCCGGATCTGTACTTGCTGAACTACACGAAGATTCCTGAGACGACTCAAAAGGAATGCCGAGACTCCAACGGAACTTTGAAATCCTGCACGCCGCGGCAACTGCCGTCCGAGCAGGACAAGCTCTACGTCAATCGGGGCGACGGCACCTTTCGCGATGTCTCGGAAGCGGCAGGCATTCTGGCTCCCGAAGGTCGCGGGTTAGGGATCGTGGTTTGGGACTTCAGTGGCGACGGCTTGCTGGACATCTTTGTCGCCAATGACACCTCCGCGAATTTTCTATGGATCCATCAGGGAACCGACTCCGACGGCGTGCCCCATTTTCAAGAAGAAGGAGTCCTTCGCGGTGTCGCGTTTAATCAAGACGGACACGCCACCGCCAGCATGGGCGTGGCCGCCGGAGACGCGGATGGGGACGGTCGGATTGAGTTGTTCATCACCAACTTTATTGCCGAGTCCAGCACATTGTTCTCGCTACGGTCGGGAGGCTTTTTCGAGGAACAGACCCGCGACATGAACCTCCGGACCGCGAGTCTCTCGATGCTCGGATTCGGCTGTCAGTTCGCCGACTTGGACGGCGACCGTTGGGAGGACTTAATCATCACCAACGGCCACGTCGATCGAACCGCGGCGCGCGGTGACTCCGATCGGCTACCTCCGCAGGTTTTCCACAATCAGCAGGGTCGCCGCTTTGCCGAGATCCCTGGAGAATCCTTGGGAGCGTTTTTTGAGGGACGATATTTGGGTCGCGGGCTCGCAAAACTCGATTGGAATCGGGATGGCCGTGCCGATTTCGGGATTTCCCATTTGCATGCGCCGTTCGCTCTGCTGACGAATCGCACAGCTCCCGCAGGCCGATTGCTCACCGCCCGCTTAATCGGTCGCAACGGCTGCCGCGAACCAATTGGGGCAAAGGTCACGGTCCATGCCGACGGTTCGCAGATCGTGCGGTTTCTGACGGCGGGAGACGGGTTCTTGGTCACGAACGAACGCTTCTTGTCGTTTGCAGTGCCTCAGGAAAGCCAGACGGTTCGACTTGAGGTGGACTGGCCCGGCGGGCGACATCAGCAGTGGAACGACGTGCGAACCAATCAGGAAATCATCCTGGTGGAGGGGCAGTCGGAAGTGATGCCTCAGGGACAATACCCGTAGACCTCGGCGTGCCTCTCGGGCTGAGAGAGTGTTCTCGAACCGCTGACCCAGGCCGCGGGCCTGGGCGATCGAGTGACGCACCTGTGGTGCTCTTGCAATCCACTTTCCTTCGTTGAACCCGACACCAGTGGCTTAGAACCCGACACCGTGGCTTGTCAGAAAACCCCAAAACTCCACTCTTTATCCCCTCTTAATGATTGATCGAGTAAAGAGTTGTTGTTTGAATGAACGCGGACATTCGCGTAATTTTCCCGTTTGTCTTTTGAATCAAGTTTTTGGAGGTGTGCGATGCGCCGTCGTGGATTTACTTTGATCGAACTGTTAGTCGTGATCGCGATCATCGCGGTCTTGATTGCTCTCCTGCTGCCAGCGGTTCAGCAAGCACGCGAAGCGGCTCGGCGGAGCCAGTGCAAAAACAATTTGAAGCAGGTCGGGTTGGCGATCGCCAACTATACGGAGGCCACGAAGGGGCTCTATCCGCCGGGAAACGTCGCATCACGTGCGGGTGGCTGGGGACCATCGTGGTGGATCTTCATTATGCCCTATACGGACCAGGCGGCGGTCTTCAAGAAGTTGACGTTTAATGGAACCCATCCTGGGTGGGCATGGAGCGGCGATGCAGCGGGTGACTCCAATGCAACGGAGATTTCAAGAGCGACTTTCAGTTATGTGATTTGTCCGTCGAGCCCACTCGCGGCCAAGCGAAATGCCGGCGACGTTGCCGCCAGACACACCATGCAAAACGCTCATTATTTTGGAATCATGGGAGCGACTGATGGCAACGGCTTTTTGAACCCCGCGAGCCGCAAGGCAAATTGCTGTGGCTGCTGCGGTGGACAAGCCGCGACAGGCAACATCACCGCCGGCGGGATGTTCGGACCCTTGGAATCCCGATCAGTCGCCGGCATGAGGGATGGAACCTCAAACATCATCGTGGTCGGTGAAGCGTCCGACTTCATTCGCGATGCGACTGGTAACAAAGTGGTCCAGAGCAATGGCACTCACGGAATCCTGATGGGCAGTCCCAACCGCACGCGCGTTGAGGCCTCACCAGGTGGCATGTTCGAGCGTCAGTTCAATCTCTTAACAGTTCGCTACGCCCCGAACGCCCCGGCCATTAACAATGATGCTGCGTGGCCGGGAGTCCATGATAACTTCGGTATTAACCTGCCGCTCAACTCCGCGCACACCGGAGGCATACATGGGCTGTTGGGAGATGGGACCGTGCGGTTTATCAATAACAGCATCAACATGCTGACCTATCGCCGGTTGATGACTCGTGATGACGGAGCCACAATCACCGACTTCTAGGTGCCCAATTTGGCAAAACAAATTGGGCTCCCTCGGTGGAGCCCGGTTTCGTTTCTCAGCGTTGTTCAGGAATTCAACACCCTTGTCAGAGTTCACGGAGTTCCAATAGATGCGCCTCCTTGCTGTTTTGAAGAATCGATCCGCTGGAAGTCAATTCGCCAACGTTCTGTTTTTGGCATTCACAATCGCTGCCGCCGGTTGCGGCGGAGAACGTGAGGCCAAACCCACGGATCCGCAGGCCTCAATTTCCGGGACCGTCACTTACAACGGTGAGAACGTGACGCCTGACAGCAGTGTCGTGTTTTTCTGCAAAGACAAGAACGCGACAGTCGCCGGCGAAGTCGACTCGTTCGGTAAGTTCGCTTTGAAGCCCAGCGTGGGTTCCATTGGCATTCCTGCGGGTCGGTATCAGGTCATGGTCCGAGCCCCTGAGCCACCCGCTCCGCCAGTTGGCTCGGATGCGTACAAAGACATAATGTCCGGCAAGACGAAGAAGCCCGAACCAGCGAAGGACATTCCGATTCAGTTTGGTGCCTTCGACACCAGTGGCCTCTCAGTGGAAGTGAAGGTCGGCGAAAACAATTTCGACTTCGACTTGGCCAAGCTCGCCAAAGAGTAAGTGTCTCCCGAGTCCGTGACAGCCATGTAGTGATGCCTCCAGTTTTGACGGTGGCGCAACACGTCACGTTGTACTACTAGCTCGCGATTTCTTGTTCGGCCGTGTCCATTTGTTTTGGCCACGGATGGAATACGGATTCGATCTTTGCAACAACACTCGACTTTGCTCTTGTCCGTGTTCAATCCGTGTCGCATCCGTGGCTAAGAAACTGTTTTGATTGTGGCTCCGGTGCAATGCCAAACCGCAAGCCGCGCAACGGGTGCGGTTTTAGCGAGAGATTTCCGTCGCTCATTTTGCCGAGTCAGTCGGGTTGCTCAGCAAGTACGCGATCACATCTCGCAGCTCTTCCGGAGTCTTGGCGACCCCTTGCGGCATGGCCGAGATGTCCGCGAGCTTCCGCGCTTCGATCTCCGACTTGTTGATCGAGATTCGCTTCGTATCGGGCAGCAACAGTTCCAGCTTGTCGCCCGTTTCGCTGACGATCAAACCGGTGATGACTTTCCCCTCCTTGGTCTCGATGGTCGAGGACTTGAAGACGGGCGAGATCACTTTATTCGGAGCCAGCACCGATTCCACGAGGTACGCCACCGAGAAGCGTTTGCCGGCATCGGCCAAACTGGGACCACCACCGCCCGGTTGAGTCGCAGTCGCCGCGTGACACTTCGCGCAGCCGAGCGATTCGGCACCGAACAGTTTCTTGCCGCGAGCAACGTCGCCGGTCTTCACCGCTTCCGACCAATCGACCGCGAGGAACTTCGGATCAATCGGCTGCGAACCGCCGCTGGCCGACTTCAGACGATCCGCCAGCGACAGACCGTCCGGCTTCTCTGGCAATGAAAACTTCACATCGCCGAGATGTTTGAAGTGCAGATATTGCCCGCCCCGTCCCGACTGCATCCGCACGCGGACGAGGATGTCGTTGCTCCCGGCCAGCAGATCGAGCGGCACGACATCATCAAGCTGTTGCAGCGGGCGAATCGCATCGTTGGTGAAGACCAGCTTGCCGTTATGCCAGACGCGAACGCCGTCCTCGCTGCCGACGAGCAGTTGCATGCGCTGAGCCGTCGGCGCGTCGAAGCGAACCAGCGAATAGACCGACGAGTTTGGCGACGGTCCAAACAGGGAGTTGAAGTTGTAAAGCGGCCGATCAGGACTGGAGGTCTTCGTCAGCTTCCACTCAAACGATTTCTCGGCGACGGAGACTTTCGCGGCGAGGTCGATGGCCGCAGTCTCGACCACATGCACCGTCTTGAATCCATCCGCATCCGGCACCGGGCCGAGCATCCAGACTTGCGGTCGAACATGCTCCAACTTGCCTTGCAGGTTCAGCCGCTTGTCCTGCACATCGGCCGTGACGGTTGCGATCTTTGGCTCAGAGCGCGGATCGTTGAGCAGCGACAAAAAGTGCGCCGCCTGCAACCGGACTTTGTCGTCCTCATCTCCGAGCCGCTCAGCCAGCAGCGCGAAGAGTTTCTCTTGTTCCTCGGTGTGCTTCAGAGCCTTCCAATGCTCGGCCACGGTGTAGTTGCCGACACGGCCGTGCTTGCGTAAGTCGATCGGCTCTTTCTCGTCCGCGAAGAGAATGATGTTCGCTTCCTCTTTCTGCTGCGGAGCAAGCGGCGCGTCGTCCGGTAGCTTGGCATCGACGGGGGGAATCGTGAGTCGGAAACCTGCGGTAAGAACGGCCATCATGCGAAAGGTTTGTTCGGGGGCTCGCGAATAGGCGGCGGTCAATTTCGGCACCGTAAGGCTCGAAAACACATGGCAGGCCCGCACCAGCTCGGCGTCGAAATCGCGCTCATGCAGCTTGTCGTGTTTTTCCTCATTCCATTTTTGGAGATGCTGTTTCAACGTCCCTTCGGGATCACGCTCAGCATCCGCAATCCACTTCTCAACATCCAAATCGGCAAGCCCCTGTGCCAGGGACTTCGCAAGTGGCTCGATGAGTAATGGTCCAAGGACCGCAATCGCCAGAGTGTCCGCCAAAGGTCGTGGTGGATCTGGTGGATGCCGACCGGGGTGACGATTCGTCTGGGGCGATTCCTGCCAGCGACGGAGCAGCTCGGCAAATGCAGTCGATGACCGATTCCACTCCTTTTGAAACCGTTCATCAATCAGCTTCTCCCTCGCGACGGTAGTCGTGTCGTATCCGTCAAACGGCAGCGTGTCGGGATCGTCCTTGCGCGTAATGACGGCGAGATCGCTGCGATACACGGGCGAGCCTTCGTTCTGAGCCATATAGCAGATCGTGACGAAGACTCGGCCACCGCGACCGACGCACACGCCGACCGGCCGTGCCTGGTCTTTGCCCTCCAACAGGACCTGCTCCTTCGCGACGAAGGTGTTCCCCTTGGCTTCGAGCGGAAACCGCGTGACCTGTCGGCGACACCAGCGGGCGACGAGCAGATTGTTGTCGTACTTCTCCGGCAGATATCCGTCGGAATAATACGTTTGCAGGACTGGTACGAAGCGTCCCAGCTCTTCGTTGAGGCTAGGCAGGATGTCGGCGCGGTCGGGCGATTTGCTCTGCAACCATCCGCGCGGCCAACTGAAGTACGAGCCTTCGGTCACATGCAACAGCCGTCCGGGAACGTAGGCCGAGGGAAGCCCCTCGTGATCGTTGTCATTGGTGAAGAGATTCCAATTCTTGTCGAAGCACAGCCCGCACGGGTTTCGCAATCCGCGCGAGAAGCTCCGCAGATTGGTCCCGTCCGGCCGAATGCGAAAGACGCCACCCACGCCGTTGTACGGCATCGTCGCCCAGTCTTTGTCGCCGATGCGAATTTTCTGTTCGCGCAAGCCACCCGCCTTGGCGAGCGGGGCGGCGTCAGCCCCCCGGTTGTTCCGACGGTCAACCGGGGGACTGACGCCGCGCCGCTCGCCTTGAGGATCCTGGACCGCCGTGTTCGGCTTGAAGAACATCGTCCAATGTCCCCAGTGATCCGGCCGAGTGAAATCGCCGTAGTACCAAAGCGGATCGCCCATCGAGACATAGAGGTCTCCTTCCGGTCCCCACGCACAGGCGTGAAAGCACTGATGCACGTGACCGTTCGGCACGCCCCACAACAGCCGCTCGATGGTGACACCATCACGTTTCAGCCGCGCACCCGGCAGCCGATAGACCGCGCTGACCGTGACGACGTACAAATCGTCGCCTCGAATCTCGATGTCGTTGACCCACGTGTGATCGGGAAACGTGAACAGCAACCGCCGCGGCTTGTACCGCCCGGCCTCATCGACGTCGTAGACGAAAAGTGTCTTGCGGCCTCCGACAAAGATGCGTCCCGCCGTATCGAGCCGCACCGACAGAAACGAATCGTCGTCAGAAGAATCGAGCCGCACGACTTTCAAATCAGGATCGAGGACGCGGTAGTCGAGGTCTTCGGCTAACAGCGGGGCCGTCAACAACATCAACAACGATGCAAAACGCAGAGTCATGTGAAGATCTCCACTGCGCCCATCAGGCTCGCCAATGAAAATGGCTCTCTCGCAATCGTTGACGAGAGAGCCATGTCTGAATGCGGAGAGGGGGGGACTCTCCGCAATACATCAATCCGAGATTTCGCCGGCCGTCTCTGAAGACCACCTTTGGTGCAGAAACCTCGGGAAAACTAGGCATCTCACAGCGAGATGCCTTTGGACTCTGATCAGGAACATTGCCAACCGAATTGTCGGTGCTGTGCACCAAGTATGCACCAGTCATGCACCAGCACTTGATATCGGATTGGTTGATGATTCGTGACCAGTGATTCATTTACTTGCTCAATGATTGATCGTCAAGCGGCATTCTTACGGGATTGTTCGAGGGGAATACCGAGGTCGTGCGCACGGCGTTCGATCGCATGGAGTAAGGGGGCGATGCGATCAAAGTAGTGTGCCATCTCGTCGAAGATGCTGATGCCGGCGTAGGTGTTGAGGATGTCGTTGGTCGTGTGCAATGTGAAGTAGCGGGAAGCGAGATGTGACATTCCCGCTCGGTTTATGTCCTCGGTGACGGCGTGCCGGATGTCGTAGGCACGGCCGGTTGCGATTTCGGCAGCCGCGAACAACGGTTTCAATTCACTGGAGATTGTGCGTGTCGAAACCGCTCCGAGTTCATGAATCAACTTGCGGACGATGACCTTGCGACCCTGCGGCGTGGCGATCTCTGATTTCCCCGCCGAGCCAAATCGAAGCTGAATCAACGCCTCCAGGTCGTTTCGAGAATCAACCCGCTTGAGACGCTCTTGGAGCCTCGGTGTGTCGTAGAACTTGGGTTGAAGAAACATTGGTCCTTCACCTCGTCCGGCGGCAGCATACCGGAGTAGGTCGATCAAGATTGGCGGTAACGGCATCACAACATTGACTTGGCCCTTGTTGAAGTCCGATCCTCCGAACCGCGAGCCAAGCTTCCAGACGCCCGCCTTCAGGTCGAAGTCGGTGATGACTGCGCCCGAGACGTCCTCGAATCGAGTTGGGACGACCAGCAGGGACGTGAGATTGACCAGTTGCCAGTGATTCATCAGGCCGACCACCTGAATTCGCTTTTCCATAGGCACCGGTGACGACCGCAGCGGGTCTTTGGACGGCTCACGGCCGAGGATGTCCTCGGTGAAGGGATGGTAGTAATCGGCGGGCAACTTGCGGACCTGCGGCTTCTTCGCCCAGTTCAGCACGGCGATCAATGCCTCCAAGCAAAGTCTGGTCATCTTTGGGGACATCAATTTCGACTTCGTGCCGGGCCGCCCATTGGGCGTGACGGTTCGAGACATCAGAAAGGCGGACAGCGCGATGGCAAAGTCTCGGTTAATGTCACGGGCTAATTTCCAGCGGCGTGAATTCGCCGGTTGCTCCGCGAACTCCAAAATGTGTTGAAGACGATTGAGATAGCTCCGCACTAGGTTGGGGCCTTTGATTTGCTTTTTCTCTTTCAAGAATTCGTCGCAGAGTTGGCGGAGGGTCAGGAGCGGCACTGGCCCACGGTTGATGACAGATCGCCGAGTCTCCGATGGCGCGACGAATGAGCCGTTCGCGAGATCGACCAGAAGGAGGCACAGCCGCTGATGTGCTTCGGCTTCGACTTCTCCGAGAGTCACGCCGACTTGACGGCGGAAGATGCGCGCTCGCGCCATGTAGTTTCCTTGTCGTCGGTAGATGTGGACCAGTTGCCCATTTTGGGCCTGGAACGTGTGCTGCCCAAGCAGAGTGGCCGAGGCCATGCGGCGAAGCGGCTGGTAACTTGCCGACTCTTTCGGCGCGGCGGCCGATAGAGTCGCCACCGACTTTGTGGTGGCGCTTGACGCCGGGTTCGTACTCACGGCGGCCGGATCCGCCGCCAACCTCGCGACGGAAGTCCGAGCGAGAATGCTCGTGACAGACTGGCAGTCGTTAAGCTGTGTTGGATTCGCTTTATCGCTCGCCCGTTTGCTATTGTCAGAATGCTGCACCATCGCACTGCCTCGACACGTTACTGGGGGTCGCGACCTCGCAATTGCTCACCGACGTTGGTCAGTGAATTCGAGATGCTTCCCCGTTTGGTGCTTCCCAGTTTGGGACTGTCGGGCGTCATGCGAAGGGAAACTTTTTTGAATGAGTTTCCCTCCCCATGATCTGCGATCTGTGCTACCGCGAATGGATGACGTCAACGTACTTCGGAATCCGCAACATGCCGCGAACGGAAACCCATGCCGGTTGGCTTGCCCTGGAAAAGTCCTTTCCGGGAGATTCGCCATTGAACGCGACGGCGGAATATGCGTTGCCCAAGAAGCTCATTCGCGCGATTGACAAACTGAGGCTGCTGAGCAAGGACGAGATCAAGTTTGAAAACGGGTTCCGCTCGCAAGGACGGACCGGCTTCTGGCATGGAGGCTCTTTCGCCTGCGAAATCATGGACACAGACGATCGGCTTCGCGAAGAGTGCCAGTCGAGCGACCTGGACCGGCGACAGCATGACGTGGATCGGAAAATCCAAGAGCTTCTCGAAGACGAATATCAGCGTGTTGGGGAAGATCGGGTCGAGATTCGCATGCATGTCAAGAACAAAAATCAAACCGCTGAATTCACTTTGCGACTCCGCCAAGGGTATGTCGGCTGGTTGGTGACCTGTCCGCAGTTCCGACGAGAGGCGGCAGTGCTGGAGAAGTATTGGTCTGACAACATTCGTCCGCCGAGTCAACTCCCCATCTTGATCGACTTGGCAAACGGTTCGGCACTCGAGGCCCTTTGGGGACGTGAGAAACTGACGACGAAATCTCCACGACGAAGTCCTCGGTCAGAGATCGCGCGGACAGTCGCTGCTAAGGCGGACAAGTTCCTTCAGCGCTGGGGACTGGAGCGGCTTTGCACATGGGACTTGCCGATTCCGGCCGCACCCGCGTTGACCACATTCAACCAACTTGGCGCAGCCTCGCTGAGCACCGGGATGTCGCTGTTCGTCCCCTGGTATCTTCTGCGGCATCGCAATCTGACGATCTATAATCTCGCCGACATCAACTGCTTCGGTATGCCTCTCGACCACCTCGACGATTGGTTCGAAGGATCGGGCAAGAAATGGGGAGCCGACCGCTACGCCAAGTTGCTTGAGTTGTACGTCTATCGTGACCTGTCCTTGATGCGACGATATCCAAGCCGGCTGTCTGGAAAGACCGAGGTTTTGGATCAAGCCTTCTCGGCTTATTGGAGCGGAACAACCGCCGTACCCGAAAGAGCACTGCGGGGCGTTGAGTCCGTTCGCAAACTCCGGCTCTACATGGATCGTCGACTTCGCGAATGTGCCACCGCCGTTAAGACCACGTTGGCCAAGGTCGCAAAGGCCAAGAAGAATGGCGAACCGTGACGTTGTTGTGGTCCACCAACCAACGGCGAGAGCTAATTCGGTTCCACAGTATATTGACGCAAAAAGCCGTGAACTTTAGCTCGCGACACTCATGCGACGATCCAAACGCGACGGCCCCGCTTTGAAAACCATCAAAAATGCCGGGGAATTCGCAGATAATCCCATCCAGGGATTCGGGGCGCTCGCGTCCCAAAGCGGGCTGTATTCCTGATTGGAGTTATCACCAGTTTCAGATCACGAGATGCCGAGCAAATCGTCGCCGCGTATCGGATGATCGATACCATTCAGCGGCGCGGACGGTGCGCCCCAGGGCGGAAGGCCGGCCGACAATCAAGCCATTCGAGACGACTCGCAATTGGAAAGTGGTATTCTGCGATGAATTTCATTCTGCAACCTTGGCAACTGTTGGTCGTCATTCTGGCGAATTGGGTCAATCGGCAGCAGCAACAGGTCATCGAGTATCTCCGAACTGAGAATCTGATTCTTCGCGAGAAGGCTGGCAAGAAACGCATTCTGTTGAACGATGACCAACGGCGGCGGCTGGCGGTCAAAGGGAAGGCGCTTGGGCACAAACTCCTCAAGGAATTCGCGACTCTCGTGACGCCCGATACGATTCTGCGTTGGCATCGTGAACTCGTCGTCCGAAAACTCGACGTTCTCAGCCAACGGAATGCGGTTGGTCGGCCCAGAATCTCGCAAGAGATCGTCGATCTCACACTAAAGCTGGCCCGCGAAAATCCAACGTGGGGCTGCGACCGAATTCAAGGAGCGCTCGCCAATCTTGGGCACACGGTCTCGGACACCACGGTCAGCAAGCTGCTCAAATCACACGGCGTTGAGCCGGCTCCGGATCGGCAACGGCAGACGACCTGGGAGACGTTCTTGAAAGCTCATTGGGATTCGCTGTTTGCGATCGACTTCACCACGACCGAAGTCTGGACGCTGCGCGGATTAGTCACGATGTCAGTGCTCGTGGTGATGAGACTGAAGACACGCCATATTGAAATCGCTGGCGTCACCACCAATCCCGATAGCGCTTGGGTCACTCAAGTGACACGCGAGCTGACCGATTCGAAGGAGGGATTCTTGCGAAATGCCTCGCATGTGTTGATGGACCGCGACACCAAGTTCTCGCCGCTCCGCAAATTTCTGGAGACTGGCACCGCAACGAAAGCCACCCTGCTACCACCGCGAAGCCCGAATCTCAACGCCCATCTCGAACGCTTGATGCGAAGCCTCCATGAAGAGTGCCTGGACCGAATGATCTTCTTTGGAGAAAAGCCCCTGCAACACGCGCTGGCTGAATTTCAGACGCATTATCACTCCGAACGCAATCACCAGGGACTCGACAATCAATTGATCGCCCCTAATCAGGAAGTTGGTCATTCGAGTGGCATCATCGACTGCCGCGAACGCCTCGGCGGATTGCTGCGCTACTATCACCGCAGCGCCGCATGAACTTTGCCACCAACGTCGCCTTCAATTTCGTACGCCATGCGAACGAAACCGACAGAGACAGTGCGCGCTCACGCCCCAAACTCGCCCGAATTCCGGCGGGCTATTCTCGAAAATCAACTAGCTCCAGCGAGCGGTCGCTCGATTTTCTGCGCTGCCAAGTGATTCAACAGCCATTCGCCAAACAGTTTCTTGCTCGGCGGAATTTGTTGACATTACGGGCCGCGGCTGAGATGCCGCGGAGCGGTCCGTGAAGCCGGGCATCATGCCCACGCTGTTCGGCTTCAATGGGGCCGCGGCTGAGATGCCGCGGAGCGCACGGCTGAATTGGCCGGCTGCACCACCAAAACCACCGCTTCAATGGGGCCGCGGCTGAGATGCCGCGGAGCGTCAAAGACGCAACCGACCTGCTACCGCTCATCGCGAGCTTCAATGGGGCCGCGGCTGAGATGCCGCGGAGCGTGTCCGGGTGCGTGAACCTGGTCCGGCTGCCGGTGTGTTGCTTCAATGGGGCCG
>SYJG01000218.1 GCA_005798445.1 Planctomyces sp. | reverse complement strand
GGCTCGGCGGGAGCCTCGCCCTCCCAATCACGCATCGTCATGCCGCTGGCGCACCACAACTGCATCATGACCAAGCAGCCGAAATTCAGCAGCGACACCGGCTGGCATCAAGACATTCGCTACTGGGCCTACGAGCGTCCCGACCTCATCAGCGTCTGGATTTCGCTCGTCCCCGAACGAATCGAGAACGGCTGCCTGCGAGTCATCCCCGGCTCACATCGCATGGGCTTCACCCGCTCGCGATTCGACGACTCGTTGTTCTTCCGTGGCGACTTGCCGGAGAACCGAGCGGTGATCGCAAGCGCGGTCCCGGTGGAACTCGATCCGGGAGACGTGTTGTTCTTCCACGCGAAGACGCTGCACTCGGCCAGTCGCAATCACACGATGCAAACGAAGTACTCGGCGGTTTTCACGTTTCGCGCGGCAGACAACCTGCCGCTGCCAGGAACACGCTCGGCCGAGTTGCCGGAGTTGATGTTGCCGGGCAGTTGACTCGTCCGGTCCCCTCTCCCTTTGGGAGATGGTGAGGGTGAGGGAGCCAAGCTACGACAGATTTCACTTCGAGAGTTGATTCTTCGCAGCAGGACAACTGCCGGATGAACGTCAACCTCCTCTCGGCCCTCACCCGGCCTTCGGCCACCCTTTCCCGACGGGAGAGGGGACGTGTTGGACGTCGAAATTACTCGACGAGATATTGGCGAGTGAGCTGCCGCAGCGTTTCGATGGCGTGGCTGTCGAGTGCTCCGTCCCAGGCGATCTCGACGGCGGCGGAACCTCCGCCGATGAGTTCTTTCGCGGCGACGGTGATGTGGCCGCGATGGTCGTAGCTGTAAACGACTTCGACTGGCGAGCCGGCCGGCAGAGCCTTCGGCAGTTGGCTAATACGGACGTCGCCGATGTAGGTGCAGGCCGCGACGTCGCTGACTTCACCTTGCAGCAGTCGGATGACGATGTTTTCCGGAGTCTCGGTCGTCGTCACAAATTGTTTCTTGATTCCACAGGGGAGCCGCGAGTTGCGCGGGATCATGACATGGTGTCGTTTGAGAGTCGGATCTCTCGAATCGGTGATCTCGACCCCCAGCGAGTGCGAATTCACATCGGTGGTGGTGATGGCTCGCAGGCGTTTGAGCAGTGCAGGCGACAGATGACCGTGCGCGTCAGTCGCTTTGGCTTCGAGGATCGCCGCGTGGATCGCAGCTCCCTGCGCGACAGCGAGCTGTGGGTTGAGCACCTTCGACGGCCGCTTGCCGGTCAGTTGTTCCAGCATCTCAACGACTGTGGGGATCGACGTGCTGCCCCCCACGAGCACAACCTCGCTAAGTTCGTCACGCGCGACATGGTTGTTCTCCAGCACGAATTCGGTGGTGTCGCGTGTGCGTTGCAACAGGTCGAGCGTCATCTGCTCAAACTCGCGTCTGGAGATTTCGACAGGCAGAGTTTGGCCGCGATACGTGACGTCGATCTTCGTTTTTGCCCAATGGCTGAGCTCTCGCTTGGCCGATTCGCATTCGCGCAGCAGTGTGAATCTGGCCTGAACATCCTCGCGCGGGTCGATGCTGTATTTGGCGACAAATTTGTCGCAGACGAAATCCAAGACGCGCTCGGTCCAATCCAAACCGCCGAGCATTGTGTCGCCATCGGTGGCCAGCACGGTGAACTCCGTCGGCGTGTATCGCACGACCGTGACGTCAAACGTGCCGCCGCCGAGGTCGTACACCAAAATCGTCTTCGTCTTGCCGGGCACATCGAGCCGTCCCAATTCACCTTTCGTCCAGGCATAAGCCAGCGTGGCGGCCGTCGGTTCGTTGATGATGTCGACGACATTCAGGCCGGCGATCTTTCCGGCATACTGCGTGGCCGCTCGCTTGGGTTCGTTGAAGTAGTACGGCACCGTGATGACCGTGTTGCCAATCGGACCGATCTTTTTCTCGGCGTCGGTCTTGAGCTTCGTCAAGATCAGCGACGAGATCAGTTCCGGAGTCATGCGCCGTTCCTGGTAATGCAACGCAAATCGCGGATTGCCCATCTCGCGTTTGATCGCGATCACGACACGAGCCGGATCTTGCAGCGCCAACACGTCCGCCGGTGGCCCGACAAGGATTTTTCCGCTCTCCCCGAGCACCACGATCGACGCCGTGATTGGACTGTCGTGCGAATTGTTGATGACTTCGGGATTGCCATCTTCCCCCAGCCGAGACAACGCGGAATACGACGTCCCCAAATCAATCCCGACGGTTTGACCTTCGACAAATTTGACGGGTGACTCGCTCATGGCTGTGGTGATTCCTGGGCGTGGATCGGGCTTCTCACGAGGTTGATCGTACCGCCATCCCTGGCGGTTGCTCAACGAAGTGTGAATTGCCTGAGCCTGTCAGCGCGAGGGAGGCGGTCGCCGCCCGCTCGCGTTCCGCGATTTGACGCAGATGGTCGGAGCAAAGTTGGTAGTGATCGTGAATCCTCCGTGGGCGAACGCCCAGCGGCTCGACAGCGGCGAGCGGCTCGCGGCGGAGGAAGTCAGCGCGATCGCTGTTTGGCGAGACGATGCTTGAGGTCCGCGCGGGTGGCACAGGTTGAACAGAAGCAAGCTTGGCTATCCGCGATCATCGTTTTGTGATTTTGGGTCCGACATAAACGACATACAAAGGATCGTCATCGCGAACCGGCCACGAGAAATGAATTCTCATTTGTGGAGTCTTCACTTTACCGTGCCATGTGCAAAACAGCGTCTCATCGGGAAGGTCGGGATGTGGAAACGTCAATTCGCGGCGAAAGTCATTCTTCTCCGTTTCGGACGAATCAGAGAACCACGCCTTGTCGCCAGTAAAGTGGTCCGTGAAGAGTCGGTGTCCTTCTTCGGTTCGCTTTCCCTCAACGTCGAAACAACCTTTGAAAGTGTCAAGCGTGTGCAACAAGACTCGAATTCGGTCTGCCGCGCCCGGGTAAAACGGATGCCCCGCGAGCGGCTCAAATGCGCCTTCAGAGAAAGTGAGCCGAGTACATGCCGTTTTCAAAAAGTTGGCGAGTGCCTCCCAGGAAACAATCTGCGGAGGGTGCGCCGCAAGGCACGCTTTCACTGATGGAAGTTGCCAATGATTGGGGATTGCAATTTCGTCCCGATGCAAGTCATTACGAACCGAGATCACATTCACTGGCGTGAAGAGCCAATCGGACGGCACGAAGCTCACGAGTTCGCGCCAAAGTCCTCGAAGCCGGCAAATTGCCGCCTCACCAACTGCCGTATCCGTGACGATCGTACCGTTCACTTCGAGCCAGTCAGACTCAGGCAGCCAGTTGAAATTGATCTACCGGCAGTTTGGCTTGCTGAGTTATAGACCGCGAAAGGGTTTGGGAGAAACATCCAGGTCTCAGGGACGAGACGATGAATGCAGAACTGACAGAGGCTGTGATTGCAACGGCTCG
>SYJG01000217.1 GCA_005798445.1 Planctomyces sp. | reverse complement strand
CGTCAGCCCTCCGAGTACACCTCCTTATGCCACCACGAATTCTCGGAGGGCTGACGCCCTGCCGCTCGCCACAACGCTTGCAGCGTTTGAGAAACTGCACGGCAAAGAACTGTCGTACAACAACCTGCTCGATCTCGATTCTGCGATGGCGATCGTCCGCGAGTTCGATCAGCCCGCCGCCGTCGTCATCAAGCACAACAACCCCTGCGGCTGCGCGATCAGCGATTCGTTGTCCTCCGCGTTCGAGAAGGCCTACGCCGGCGACCCAGTCAGCGCGTTCGGCGGCATCTTCGGCTTGAACCGAGTTGTCGATCTCGCGACCGCCGAGCAGTTCTGCATTCCCGATCGTTTCGTCGAAGCGATCATCGCTCCCGGTTTCACCGACGAGGCGTTTCAACTGCTGACCACGAAACCGAAGTGGAAAAACAACGTCCGCCTGCTGCGAGTCCCCGGCCTGTCGTGGAGCACGTTTTCAACGTGCTCGGCCTCCGACGGGTCCGGACACGTTGAAAACGTGCCCCACGTTCCGAGCATGGACTATCGCCGAGTCAGCGGCGGCCTGCTGGTGCAAACGCGAGACGACGTCGCCGATCCCGAAACCGAATGGAAGGTCGTCACGAATCGCCAACCGACCGACGCTGAACTGCGCGACCTGCGATTCGCCTGGCGACTTTGCAAGCATGTCAAATCGAACGCCATCGTCTTCGCGAAAGACGGCGCGATCACCGGTACCGGAGCTGGCCAAATGAGCCGTCTCGATTCGTCCGAGATCGCGACGAAGAAATCCGCCGACCGCTGCCAAGGCGGAGTCGTGGCCAGCGACGCCTTCTTCCCCTTCCGCGACGGTATCGACCAAGCCGCGAAGGCCGGCATCCTCGCCGCGATTCAGCCTGGAGGCAGCCGCAACGATCCCGAAGTGATCGCTGCCGGTAACGAACATGGCATGACCATGATCTTCACCGGCCGCCGGCACTTTAAGCATTGAGACGACATCACCGCCGGCGCGCCCAATCACCAGGCCGCCGATGAAGAGTCCGCAAGTCGTCTTGGTCGAAACGGGATTCTCCTGCTACAAGCGACCTCCAGTGGCGATGCCTCGATCTGCTGTCAGTCGCTGAAACTCAGTGACTTGGGCCGCATTCGCAGGGCATATCGAGTTCGCGTCTCGACTCTTTCAAAGGACTGAAATCATGCGGCGAAGGATCGCGGCCAGCGTGGGGCTTTTGGGCTTGATCGGTGCGGGGTGGCTCGGCGTGCGAGATGACGTCATCGGAGGTGAACCGCCGGTAACACCGGCCACGGTGCCAGCGGACGTCCCAACTGAACCGCCGATGGTGCAACCGTTTTTTGAGCGCATCGATGCCAATCCGTCGAAGCGATCAAAAAGACAAACGGCAGTCAAAACGAAGGTGGGGACAGCACCGGCAACAGTGGTCATTACACAAGAAGAGCCGGAATTGCTTCCGCTTGTGCTAACGGCCGAGGTCCCGATGTCGGTTCCAGCGACCGGGGCGACTTTTGACACACTGTGCCAACGGCTTCAGCCTGTTCTGAACAAGCTTTTCCCGAAGTGTGACATCAAGCTCAACGGTCATCGAGACGGCCTTGTCATCAAAGGCTCGGCGGCCAGCGCGCAGGAAGCGGCGACGATCGTCGCCGCCGTGCAAACGGTAATCGACCTCAACTCCCCTGAGGGGCACCCGCAATCCAGGAAAGTCGTCAACCTGCTCGAAATTCCCGGTGAGGCGCAGGTTCGGCTGCACGTCAAGATCATCGAAGCGGATCGCAGCGCCGTGACGGAAACATTTCAACGATTGTCGAAGAGCGAGCAGGAGGCAAAACCTGAGCCTCGAAGAACGACTGCGATCGTCGCCGATTCCACATCACAATCCGGAATCTTCTCAACTCACGTTGTCGATCAAGCTGCCGGGACACTTTTGACGAAATTCGGTGTGAAACCGACGGGCGAGCCGTTGATGACAGTGCTCTCCGGGCAGACTGCCAGTTACATCAGCGGTGGCGAATTCGCAGTGCCGACGATCGTTGGTGTTGGCGAAGCCAAAAAGACGACGACCAGTTTTCGAAGTTTCGGCACATCGCTGATTGCGAAACCGACGGTGATCGATGACGAGCAAATCAACCTGGAGCTGACGTGTGAATCCAGCCGACTCGACCAAACCAAGACGGTTGCGGGAATTCCGGGACTCAACACCCGTCGAGTGAGAACTCAGCTTCTGGTGAAGCCCCGTCAAACTGTCGTCTTGGTGTTGCCCGTGTTGCCAACCAGTGAGTCCGACGCGGACCCGTTGGAAACGGCGGTGCGGCTCGTCACGCAGTCACTGGGTGCCGCTCAGAAAGAGAATGAGCCTGGCAGCGCCGAGCGATGCCTCTTCGTCGCCGTGACTCCCGAAATCCTGAAGTCGCTGGAGACCAACGAGGTTCCACCACAACCGATGGCGATTCATCCACGCGCTGGCACGACAACCGCCTATGTCCCGTATTCCGACGCTTGGAATGCGGGAGCAGGTCCAACGCCGCAGATGTTTCGCGGCGCGTCAACTCCGGTCCTACGTGATCTGCTGCTTCGCACTCCGTTGCCAGCAACGGAATGGTCGCAACCGATGGCGGCAACACCGCTGCCACCATTCGATCCATTTGGGAATCCCATTCAGCAGTTGGGCGGATGGCAACCAATGCCTTCCGTCATGACGCCGTGGCCGAGTGCCGGGCCGTCGCCGTCGAATGTTCCGGCAAAGACTTCGCGGTTGGAACACCTGAAGTCGGCACTCAAGCACCTGCAGGCCACCGATCTTCCAGACCAAGTGGCTGCGATCCAGAACGAGATCGTGTGCGAGCAGAAGGTTGAGATCCGTCGCGAACTCCAGCAGCGGGAGCAACAACTGGAAATGCTGCAACGTCAAATCGAAGAGTTGCGGCGATCGTTGTCATCGGAGGAAGCGCCGCGGCCGGAATGACCGTACGAAGCATGAAACCGCTTGTTCGTCGCCGTCGCCGTCGATACGTTACGACCACTTGAGTCGCGGCGTTCGGAGGACGAATTCATGCTCACGATGCTTGGTGGACGGCGGCGGTTTTGCGACGGGATCACGCGTCGAGAATCGTTGCAGGCCGGCACGCTGGGAATGCTCGGCGGGCTGTCGTTGACGAGCGTCCTGCACGCCGAATCAGCAAGTCCACAGCCTCAGCACGTCGGCAAAGCGAAGAGCGTCGTGTTGATGTATCTACACGGCGGCGCGCCGACGCAGGACATGTTCGACATGAAGCCGCAAGCTCCTGTCGAGGTGCGCGGCGAGTTCAATCCGATCGCGACGAGTGCGCCCGGCATCCAAATTTGCGAGCACCTGCCACGCTCCGCGAAGTGGATGCACAAGGCGGCGATCGTGCGGTCGGTGGTCAATCGCTCGAACTGCCACAACACGATGCCCAGCTTCACCGGCTGGGATCAGTTCCTCGAAGACCTGACGATCCTCAAGGACTCGTACCCGCCGAGCATGGGGTCGGTCATCGAGTACCTGAATCAGCATCGCGCGTTGCCGTCCTTCGTAAAGCGGCCCACGCCGCCGTCGGATCTACCGGCGTACGCTCATCTCCCCGCGCCGCTCGGTTGGGGAGGCGGCCCCATCAAAGCGGGACCGTATGCCGGGTTCCTCGGAAAACGCTACGACCCGCTGGAGGCCATGTGTACGCCGACGACCGACCCCGGCGTGCCGATCACCGTTCGTGAAGACCCGGCACTCGTGAAGGGGGTGCCGCGATTGCCGGACAATGTGCTCGCTCAAGGAGTGACGATTGATCGGCTCAGCCAGCGGAAAGGGTTGCTCGAACAACTCGATCAGCAATTGCGCGGACCGGCCTTGCAGACGGCTTTGTCCGGGTTTGATCGCTTTCAGCAGAAGGCGTTCGATGTGCTGACCTCGAACACGCTCAAGGCGGCGTTCGATCCGGCTCGCATCGACGCAACGGTTCGCGAGCGGTACGGCGACACGCTGTTCGGCAACAGCACGTTCATCGCGGCGAATCTGATCGAGAGCGGCGTGCGGTTCGTGACCGTCTTGTGGGACTGGTACAACGGCCGGCTCGGCGGCGGCACGTTCCAGGATTTCGGCTGGGACACGCACATGTGGAACTTCCAGATCCTCAAGAAATACCTGCCGGTTGTGGACATGTCGTTCGCCTCGCTGATGGAAGACCTCGACCGCCGCGCGTTGCTCGACGAAACGCTGGTGGTGGTGATGAGCGACTTCGGCCGCACTCCACGAGTCAACAAAGACGCTGGCCGCGATCACTGGATTCACTGCTACTCGGTGCTGCTTGCCGGAGCCGGCATTCGTGGCGGTACAGTTTTCGGAGCCTCCGACGATCAAGCGGCGTGGGTCAAGGACCGACCGGTCAGTCACGCCGACATCGCGGCAACGATTTACTCGGCGATGGGACTCGATCCACATCTGACCATCCAAGACAAGCTCGGCCGTCCCGTTCCAATCGGACAGTACGGGCAGCCGATCGACGACGTGCTGGCGTGAGTCCTCATTCGCTGAGCGAGTGGCCGTGGTTTGTGGAGAGGATGTGAGTCTTTCCAATTCACCAGCAACAGCATTCCGGCATCGGTGATCTTCGTGCCGTTCAGTCCGATCCGTAACAGCAAGCACGATTTGTCCAGCTCATGGGCTCGTTGACTGAAGCGGATCACTTCCCAATGAGACTGCCTCTCGCGTCGGGATCACGCGTGTTGTGGCCGGTCTCCCGACCGAGCCACTCAGCGTGACCGTAGGTCTCCCCGAACGGCCAGAAGTGTTGACGACATGCTCGTGCGGACGATCGAGCCGGAGACCTGCGGTCCAGGGGGGCAGCGGCTCGGTCAGGAGACCGGCCACAACAGCGTCACAGGGAAGGAAAAGGGACGACGGGGACGCAGCTCTTTGATGGCCCCAGCTCTTTGATGGTCTGATAAGTGACGATCACGGGCCGTAGATTCGGCACTTGGGGAGTGCGATGAGTCGCTTGTCCGTACCTTCATTCGTGACGTTTGCGCTCGACGAGTACATGTTGAGGTGCTTCAGTTTGCGCGGACAGTGCATTCTCTTATTTCTGAGCGGTCAGTTGAATCTCGAATGCGGCCGGGGAAACGTATCCCAGCGACGAATGGCGGCGTGAGCCGTTGTCGTAGCGGATGTCGTTGGACAGCTCACGCACCGCTTCGGAGCTGTTCGCGTACTCCACTAGTTCGAGTTCTGTCTTCACCGTTCCAAAGCACGATTCCATGAACGCGTTGTCGTAGCAGCTTTCGGCGGCGCTCATGCTCTGTTGCATCGCCGACCTTCTCAGCACATCTCGGTATCGGCGCGAGGCGTATTGACCGCCGCGATCGGTGTGATGGATCAAACCGACACCCGGCTGACGTTTCTGGATCGCACGACGCAACGCTCCCAGCACCAAGTCCTCGCTTATCGAAGTTCCGTATTCCCAGCCCACGATCCGTCGCGAGCAGAGGTCCATCAGGAGTGCCAGATAGCCAAACCGGCCGCTCGATGTCCGCGTCGCCAGCGGAATGTCGGTGATGTCGCCCACCCACACTTCGTTGATCCGCGTCGGTGCCGCGCGATCCGCCAACAGGTTCTGGTTGTAGCCCAGACGATGCCGGCTCTGAGTAGTCCGCGGCCGGTACGACTTCGGCTGAATCGCGTGAAATCCCTGCGTTTTCAGCAGTCTCGCGACCCGCGCCACTCCACAGACAATCCCCCGGCTCGACAGTTCCACCGCAATCCTCCGCGCTCCATAACGACGCCGATGACACCAGAACACCTCGCGAATCACCGGCACCAGTTCACGATCTCGCTCCGCTCTCTGAGACTCCTGTGACGACCGCCAGGCATAAGGCAGCCGGTCTGAAATGTTCTACCGGTTATTGGCCGGTTATTGCGGGCGGATTGTCAGGCTCCATTTGGGCAAGGTGTCGGAGCGTTGGATGTGAGACGCGTATTTTTGGAGGGCGGTTTTGGTGAGTGTCACGCCGCGTTCGTAAGTTTTTTCCAGCAGATGCACGTAGGGTCGCAAGCCCCGCCAGGTCATCGTCGCGGCCCAGGCCAATGCGGTTGGGATTGTGGTCAACAGTGCACAATTCCAATGGTTTTCCAGGATTCCCCAGCAGCGTTCGATCGGGTT
>SYJG01000216.1 GCA_005798445.1 Planctomyces sp. | reverse complement strand
ACGAACGCGGCGTGACACTCACCAAGACCGCCCTCCAAAAATACGCTCCTCACATCCAACGCTCCGACACCTTGCCCAAATGGAGCCTGACAATCCGCCCGCAATAACCGGTAGAACATTTCAGACCGGCTGCCTAAGACTACGACGGCGTGACCGTCATCAATCCCTTCCTCCGAATTCGAGCAACGAAGTGATCGGCACGACTTTGCGGACATCCAAACTCACGGCCCGATGACACGACACGAGTTGGTCGAGAGAGCGTTGCCCAACTTTTTGTCGGAAGTCTGATCGCAAGGAATTCATCATGAAGCTTGAACGCAGAACTTTCCTCCGCGCCGCCGGTGTTTCGCTGGCTCTTCCGTTGCTCGATGATTTTCTGCCGCGAGCGAGAGCGGGCGAAAAAGCTGCCGCAGTGCCGCGCCGTATGGTCTGCATCTGCACGCCGTTGGGGTTGTACCCGGCCAATTTTTTTCCTGAGCAAGCGGGCAAGGACTACGCGCTCACGCCATATCTGGAATTGCTCAAGGACTACCGGGACGATTTCACGGTCATCTCCGGGTTGTCGCATGCGGGGATGAGTCCGGGGTTTGCTCATCAGGCTTCGGTCAGTTTTTTGACGGGCGTGCCGGGTGCGGGGAGGCCGGGGTTTCGGAATGCGATTTCGTTGGATCAGTTTGCGGCGGATCACATTGGGAGTCAGACGCGATTTCCCAGCTTGGCCTTGTCGGGCGAGGGAGCTGGGATTTCGTGGACTCGAACTGGGGCGTTGGTGCCGGCGGCGACGTCCCCTTCGCGAGTGTTTGCTCGGCTGTTTCTGGAGGGGCGAGCGGAGGAAGTGCAGGCTCAGGTGCGGCGGCTCGAAGATGGGCGGAGCATTCTCGATGACGTGCGCGGTCAAGCGGCGGTGCTACGATCCGATCTGGGGACCGACGATCGCGACAAGCTCGACGAGTACCTCACCAGCGTGCGCGAGTTGGAGCAGCGGCTCGTCAAGGATGAGAGCTGGGCCAAGACTCCCAAGCCCAAGGTGGATGCCGAGCCGCCGAAGGACATCCCCAACGCGGCCGATTTGATTGGGCGCACGCGGTTGTTGTTCGACCTCACGCATTTGGCGCTGCAGACCGATTCGACCCGGCTGATCACGATCATGCTGGCCGGCTCGACCTACGCTCCGCCGATTCCGGGGGTGACCCTGGGCCATCACGACCTGTCGCACCACGGCAAGGATCCGGGGAAGCTCGACCAACTGCGTATCGTCGAGCAGGAAACCATGAAGACCGTCCGCGATCTGCTCGCCAAGCTGAGCCAGTCGAAAGAGGACGATGGCAATCTGCTCGATCGAACGACCGTGTTCCTGGGAAGCAACCTCGGCGATGGCAGCAGCCATTCCGTCAAGAACTTGCCCGTCCTGCTGGCCGGAGGAGGCTTCCAGCACGGGCAGCATCTTGCCTTCGATCCGAGTAATCCGCCGCCGCTATGCAACTTGTATGTGAGCATGCTCCAACGGCTGGGCATCGAAACCGATAAGTTCAGTACCAGTACGAGCACGCTCACCGGCCTCGAATTCAAACAGAGCTAACGTGATTGCGGTGCTCAATCTGAATGCCGACAATCAATTCGGGATGTCGCCAGATGAGGGGCATCGCTTGGATCGCCAGTCGGTGGAGCGGAGAGATGCCATGACTGAATCGCGTCGATGGGTCGGCTTGATGGCCGGTGTGGCGTTGACGCTGCTGAGTGCGACGAACCGCGGCCAAGCGGACGATGCCAAACACTTCGAGGATCAATTCCGGCCGCTGCTGGCTCGGCATTGCGTGGAGTGTCATCGTGGCGACAAGCCCAAGGGAAAGCTGCGTCTCGACAATTTGACAATGGACTTGAGTGATGCCGCCGCTCGCAATCATTGGACCGCGGTGGTCGAACGTCTCCGAGCCGGCGAAATGCCTCCCAAGGAAAAACCGCGACCGCCCGAGAAGGAACTTCAAGCGTTGATCGATTGGCTGGCTCCTCGCGTGGTCGCCGCCGATGCCGCGGCGAGGGCCACTCAAGGGCGGGTCGTCCTCCGGCGGTTGAATCGAATCGAGTACCAGAACACCATTAACGATCTGCTGGGAATCAACGTCAATTTGAAAGAACAGTTGCCTGCGGATGGTTCGGCCGATGGTTTCGACAACGCCGGTGCGGCGCATCACACGTCGTCATTCTTGATGGAGAAGTATCTCGAAGCGGCCGACACGGCGTTGAACATGGCGATTACCAACCGGCCCAAGCCGCCGCCGCGGGTCGACCAGCGATACAGCCTCAAAGACACGCACGGGGTCAAATCAACGACCGAAGACGTCTATCGGTTTCGGGAGGACGGCGAGGTTGTGTGCTTCTGCTCGTCCGAATGGCACAACGTCGGGATCACACACTTTTATCCGCCGGATGCTGGCAACTATCGCTTCCGTATTTCGGCATCCACCATTCAAGACGAAGGGAAGCCGGTCACGTTTCGGGTGACGACCAGCGACACGCGAATGACGGGGACGCACGGCTTAATCAGCTACTTCGATGCCCCCATCGACAAGCCGAAAGTGTTTGAGTTCGTCCGCTACATGGAGCCGCGCACCACCATCCGGATGCTGCCCTATGGACTCGCCGGCGCGAACACCGTGAAGCAAACCGGCGGTGAAGACTGGAACGGCCCCGGTCTGGCGGTCCAGTATGTCGAGGTCGAAGGCCCGCTCAACGAGACTTGGCCTCCCGAAAGTCATCGCCGCCTCTTCGGCGACATGCCCCAAAAGAAATTCCCGAACTACAACTTCTCCGACCGCGTGGAAGTGGTCTCGGACGAGCCACTCGTCGATGCCGAGCGCATCCTGACGAAGTTCACACACCGCGCGTTTCGCCGAAACGTGACCGCCGAAGACGTCGCGCCATTCGTGGCCATCGTGAAGGCCAAGCTGGATGGCGGCTACACGTTCGAGTTGGCGATGCGAGCCGCACTGAAAGGGGTGCTGATCTCGCCCGAATTCCTGTTCCTTCGCGAGCAACCGGGCAAGCTCGACGACTTCGCGTTGGCGAATCGGCTGTCGTATTTCCTCTGGAGCACGATGCCCGACGAGGAGTTGTTTGATCTCGCCGACACTAGCACGACGCGCCAGCGAGTGGTCTCAAGTAATGAACTGAACGCCAACCCCTCGCTTGCGCGTCGGGCTAGTTTGTCGGACTCCGAAGTATTGCGCCAGCAAGTCGAACGCATGCTCAAGCACCCCAAGGCCGAACAGTTCACAAACAACTTCGTCGGCCAGTGGCTGGCCCTGCGCGAAATCGACGCGACGGAACCGAGCCACCTCGTCTACCCAGAATTCGATCACCTGCTGAAAGTGTCGATGATCCGCGAGACCGAACTGTTCTTCGACGAAGTCCTCAAGCACGACCTGAGCCTGACGAACTTCGTGGCCTCCGACTTCACGATGCTCAACGGCCGCTTGGGAAAACACTACGGCATCCCCGGCCTGACCGGCTGGGAGTTTCACAAGACACCGCTGCCGCCCGACAGTCATCGCGGCGGCGTCTTGACGATGGCGAGCGTCATGAAAGTGACGGCCAACGGTACCACGACCTCACCGGTTATGCGCGGCGCGTGGGTGCTCGATCGCATTTTGGGAACGCCGCCACCACCGCCACCGGGGGATGTCGCAGCAATCGACCCCGACATTCGCGGCGCGACGACGATTCGTGAGCAACTGGCCAAACACCGCACCGACGCTGCCTGTGCGATTTGTCATTCCAAGATCGACCCGCCGGGGTTTGCTCTCGAAAGTTTTGACTGCATCGGCGGCTGGCGAGAAAAGTATCGGATCTCCGGTTGGCGACGAGATGCCGAAGAAGTGGTCTTGGACGGTCGAAAGATGAATTACTACCGCGGCCCGCGAGTTGATCCGTCCGGTGTGACCGACGACGGCCAACCGTTCCAGAACATCGACGAGTTCCGCCAGTTGCTGCTGCGTGACAAAGACCAACTCGCTCGCTCACTGACCACAAAGCTGGTGACCTACTCCACGGGCGGAGCGCCGACGAAAGCTGATCGTCCAGAAATCGAAGCCATCGTGGGCCGTGTGCGGGACAAGAATTACGGCTTCCGATCCCTCCTGCACGAAGTGGTGCAGAGCGCTCTGTTTCAGAGTAAGTGACCACGGATTCGCAACGTCAGCAGTTCCCAATCCTCAACGTTCGCATTCGCATTTACTCCGAAGGAGTTGCGTCACATAGCCCAGGGTTGCCGCGCATCGCGGCTACCCTGGGTACGAATCCCCAAAATGTGGTTGTACCCTGAAAGGGTTCCGTCGCCTTCGCGAGATTAAAGGCGCTCGCTCATCTCAAACGCAACGGTTCTGAACAAAGCAGAAGTAGAGGAAAAGATCGCTGGGACGTTCTCATTGGGTGTGTTTTGGAAAGGCCCTTTGGGAATGGAGTCCCAGCGATGTGTGCGCAGATTAAGTTT
>SYJG01000215.1 GCA_005798445.1 Planctomyces sp. | reverse complement strand
GGCCAACGACGCCTGGTTCATGCCGGTGGTGCAGAAGACCGGCCCGGACGGCTGCCTCTACATTTTGGATTGGTACGACCGCTACCACTGCTACCAAGACGCCAACCGAGACCCCGCCGGCATCGACCGCCTCAAAGGCCGGCTCTATCGAGTCAGATACAACGGCAAACCGGATGCGAAAAATGCCTCCCGCCCCAACGGGGCGCAGGAAACCAGCCCAGGGCAAGTGAGCGAAGCGAACGCCGCCCTGGGTCGAGATCCATCAAACCCAATTCGCCCTGAAGGGGCGACGGAACGATTCGCCACATCAAACGGTTCCCGTGCCCCTTCAGGGCACAACACATCCTCCGACACCGAACCCAGGGCGTCGCTCCCGTTGGTCGCTCGCCCTGGGCTGACTTACCAAGCCCCTTTGGGGCAAACCGCAGTCGCGATTGCGAATGGTGAAACCAACGTCGCCGCCCCGGCCGTGACTCGCGTGTACCCCAAAATCGATCTCGCGAAAGAGACCGACGAGCAACTCATCGAACGGCTCGGTGCGAAGAACGATTTCATCCGCTGGACAGCCACGCGGCTGTTGCAGGAGCGAATCCCACATCGCAAAGACGAAGCCATCGTCAAGACTCTGCAAGACCTGATCCGTGAGACGACAACGTCACGGCCCGCACAGATGCACTCGCTTTGGTCGATACTGGGTAGCGGCGTCACACCAACGGAACTGTTTTGGAAGTGGGCTAATTTCGCCGACAAAGCGATCTACTCTTGGCTGATTCGAGCTGAAGCTGACAAGGATTACTTCGGAATACCTCTCATTCAGCCAAAAGATACACCGCAAGTCATCCTGCAAAGGGTGATCGCTGCAAAAAAGACGTGCGGTTGGCAGGGAATTGAGGTGATGGTGGATGCTCTGCTCTACGACGACAAATTGATTTCGCGAATTGCTTGGCAGAATCTGCATCCACTCTTAGAGGATCATCACAGTCAACTGTTTCACTATCTCTCACAGGAGGGATACCTCGAAGCAGGACCGATCGTAGAAATCATGCCGCGTGTGATTGACCGCCTGCTGGGGCGGCAAAGATTCGACGCAAACTTGATTTCGAAATTCTTTTATTTGACGACTGTTAGGAATCCATTGGCCGGACGAAAAGTCTTGGAAGCCATCTCTGTTAAAGTGCAATCAGGTGAATTGAAAGGTGAAAAGCTCGATCAACTCAAAGCCGCTTTGGACGAGCTACTGACTCCGCTGTTACGCGGCGGGGGTGTCAAGTCTCCGACTTACCAGCTCGAACCCGACGCCGCTCTGCTGGCGGTTTCATGGGGCGACCCGCGTGGCCTTCCAAGCGTCCGCCGTTGGTTCTCGACTGCCGGACTGCAACCCGATCTGCGATTGAAGGCGCTCAACGCACTGATCGCCGCAAAGGACGAGGTGTTGCTGGAAGTCATTGCCAAGGTCCTGGACGAGAAGGTGAGCGGCACGGCGCTAGCCGCCGGTCAAACCGTTCCACCGGTGGCTAGCGCCATTCCGCTCAAATCGCAGCTCCTCACCGCGATCGGCCGGCTCGACGATCCCAAAGTCGCTGACCTCGTCCTCACGCGGTACGCCACCTTCGAACCCGAACTCCAGCCGTCGGCCATCGAACTGCTGACTCAGCGAGCAAGCTGGTCGAAGCAACTGCTGTCGCAAGTCGGCGAGAAAAAGATCGCGGCGACCGCCATCAATGTGAATCAAGCCCGACGAATTCAGGCTCTCAAGGACAAAGAACTCAACGACCTGCTGAGCCGCCATTGGGGCCAAGTCCGCGACACTCGCAACCCCGATCGGGAAAAAGTCGTCGCCGAGATGAAGTCGCTGATTCGGCAAAAGCCGGGCGATCCGTTCGCGGGGGAAAAAGTCTTCAAACGAGTCTGCGCCGCGTGCCACAAAATCTACGGCGAAGGCCCGGACATCGGCCCCGACATCACCTCGAACGGCCGCAACGATTTCAACCAACTCCTGTCAAACATCTTCGACCCCAGCCTGGTCATCGGAGCCGGCTATCGCGTCTGCACCGTCGTCAACAAAGCCGGCCGAGTCCAAAGCGGTTTGCTGGTCGAAGACAGCCCGCAGCGAGTCGTCCTCAAACCCGTCGCCGTCCCCGCGAACGGCGCGAACACGACGGTTGCTCCCGTGATCGTCGGCAAACTGGAAATCATCCCGCGCGACGACATCGAGGAGTTCAAAATCAACGAACTCTCGCTGATGCCCGAAGGCTTGGAGAAGCAACTCACGCCGCAGGAGATCACCGATCTGTTCGCCTTCCTGACGCTCGACAAGCACCCGAACGACAAGTCCGCGAAGCGTCTCCCCGGAGTCTCCGCCATCACCCCGCGCGACAGCACCAACCCCGCCGAGTTTCAGTCCTTGATCGCCGAAGTCCTCCCCGGCTTCACGGCGAACGCCAGCGGAGAACTCGGCATCGGCCTGCTCAACAACCACTTCGGCCGAGACAGCGTCCTCCGCACGCATCCCGTCTCGCGCGACGCTCCATGCGTGCTGACTCAAAAGCTCACACCGCCGGCCGGCAAGAAAACGACGCTGCTTCTCGATGTCGCCCACGACCCGCGCGGCGACTGGCGACTCGTCGTCCGAGGCAACGGCGAGCGTCTCGCCGACGAGATGATCTCGAAAGAGACCTGCTCCAACGGTTGGCGCAGACTCACCGTCGATCTGAGTAAATTCGCCGGCCAAGAACTGACGCTCGGCCTCGTCAACCAAGCCAACGACTGGTCCTACGAGTTCGGTTACTGGGGAGCGGCGAGAATCGTGAGCGAGTGAAATCCGATCTCACGGTGCGACGCTTTGGCTCATTCCTCGGCTGCGGTCGATGGCAGAATCAGCATCGCGTCGCCGTAGCTGTAGAAGCGGTAGCGTTCGCGGATCGCGGCGGCGTAGGCCGCTTGAATGTGTTGGACACTCGCGATCGCAGAGACCAGCACGAACAGCGTCGAGCGGGGCAAATGGAAATTCGTCAGCAGCGCATCGACGCAGCGGAACCGATACGGCGGCCGAATGAAGATCGACGTCGCCCCACGCCAAGGTTTGAGTTCGCCATCGGCGGACGCCGTTTCGAGCGTCCGCACCGAAGTTGTTCCGACAGCAACAACTCGCCCGCCGCGATCGCGCGTCGCCTGAATCGTCCGCACTGCGGCATCGTCGATCTCGCACCATTCGGAGTGCATCATGTGACCGCTGAGCGTCGTCGTCGAGATCGGTCGAAATGTTCCCAGACCGACATGCAACGTCACACGAGCGATGTCGATGCCGCGTTCCTGGATCTTCGCAAGCAACGACTCTGTGAGGTGCAGCCCCGCTGTCGGAGCGGCGACCGAGCCGGGGTGACTCGCGTAGGTGGTTTGATACCGCTGCCAGTCGTTGTCGTTCGCGATCTTGCGGTGCATGTACGGTGGCAGCGGCATCGTGCCGAATTGCTGGAGCAACTCGACCACATCACCCGATGGCTCAGGGCGCATCAACCAAACGCCCTCCTCCTCGCGGTCGATCAGCGTCAGATGCAACGACTCCGGCTGACTTTCAGTAGCCTGACCGAGCGGGATTAGCGTCACACCTTCACCCGGCTTCAAGTACCCGCGCGTTTGGCCAATCAGCCGCCAGTCACCGTTCTCCGCTTGTCCGAGATACAGCCCCTCCCATTTTCCACCCGTCTTGGCTCGTTGGCCGACGAGCCGAGCCGGCAGGACTCGCGTGTCGTTGAGCACGAGGCAATCGCCCGGCCGCAACAAGTCGGCCAAGTCGCGAATCCCGCGATGCTGAATCGCCCCCGAGTGCCGGTCGAGCACCAGCAATCGCGAGGCATCGCGCTGAGGCAACGGCTCCTTCGCGATCAATTCTTCCGGCAACTGGTAGTCGTACAACGAGACATCGTCGAAGGAATTGGTCTCGTCCGCTGAAGTCGGCGGCGACGGGGAAATGGACTCGCTCGACATGCCGTTTTGCTCGTATGGTCTGGGACGAAGTCACTCGGTGGATCGGTGGCATTTCAAAGGACGTTGAATGGCGGGCGAGATCGTATTGGCTGCGAACGACTCCGGCGAACGTCCGCCGATTCGAATCGCCTTCTGCATCACAGACCTCGACGTCGGCGGGGCCGAGCGAATGTTCGTCGAGTTGGTGACGCGGCTGGACCGCCGCCTCTGGGAACCCCGAGTCTTCTGCCTGTCCGGTCCCGGAGCACTCGTGGAACGGCTTCGATCGAGTGGCATTCCCGTGACCTGCTTCGGCGCGAAGAGCGTTCGCCATCTGGGAGTGATCCGGCGGCTCGCTGCGGAGTTGAAGCAGTTTCGACCGGCGTTGATGCAGAGCTTTTTGTTTCATGCGAACGTCATTGGCCGGCTGGCCGCGTGGTGGGCGGGAGTTCCGCACGTCGTCTGCGGCATTCGCGTCGCCGAGCGTCGCAGTTGCGTGCCGTTGTGGTTGGATCGGCTGACTCAAAGCTTCGTCGATCACAACGTCTGCGTCAGCCGAGCGGTGGCGGATTTCTCGATTCAAAACTCCGGATTGAAGGCCGCCAAAGTCAGCGTGATTCCGAACGGAGTCGATGGCGAACGCTTCGCGACGGCGACGGCGGCAGATCGAGTCCGTCTGGGACTGACCGCTGCTCCGTTGATGCTGTTTGTCGGTCGCCTTAATCCTCAAAAGGCTCCGTTCGTGCTGCTGGAAGCTTTCAAGCGACTCGTCGCCCGACACCCCGACTGGCAACTGCTGTTTGTCGGCGAAGGTCCACTGCGATCCTCGATGACCGAGTGGGTCACCAAACACAGGCTCAATTCGAATGTCCATTTTGCGGGTTGGAGGCCAGATGTTCCGCAGTTGTTGAAGGCTGCGGACGTCTTGGTGTTGCCGTCGTTGTGGGAGGGGATGTCCAACATCGTGTTGGAGTCGATGGCATCGGGGCTACCGGTAGTGGTGAGCCGCGTGGAAGGGACTGAGGAGCTAATTCGCGATGGGGAAACAGGACTACTCGCGACCCCCGGTTCGGTTGAGGAAGTGGAGCAGCAGATCGAGAAGGTTTTGATCGACCACGGGTTTTCGACGAGCCTCACGAATTCCGCTCAACAGACTGTTTTCAAAGACTTTACGCTCGAAGCGATGATCCGCTCTTACGAGCAACTCTACCTCCGGTTGCTCGAAAACGACGCGGCGTTCACGTCGTAAAAATGCTTCTGAAAATTTCTTTCAAATCGCCAATCGGAAGGCGTGCTTGGACCTGCGTCGAGAAGGAGATCGCGAAGTGAACTCGCGCGCAAAAAGATCATTGACGATTCGACCTCCGATCAGGATATTGGGGCCATGTGGTTGGTTGTGGGGAAGAGTGGTGACTGATGGCCCTCACCGGCACCTATGAACGGACTGTCGATGACAAAGGCCGGATCGCCGTCCCGAAGCAGCTTCGGGAAGCCTTCACCTCACTCAACGCCACCGAAGCGCACAAAGCGGCCGAGCAGGGAACGACTCACCTCTTTGTTGGACCTGGAAACGATCAAGCTCTGGTGCTGTACGCGCCGGAGGACTTCGACAAGTTGGCTCAACGGATGGACGCCAGTTCTTCCACGCGAGCCGACGTTCTGAAATACGAACGGTTCTTTTTTTCACGAGCGGAGAAAGTCGAGTTGGATGGTCAGGGACGCATTCGCATCCCGGAACGGTTGGCCGCCTTCGCCAAACTGCAACGGGATGTGATGCTGCTGGGAGTGCGAGACCACGCGGAAATCTGGGACAAGGCGCTCTGGACGGAGTTTGATCAACAACACTCCGCCCGGTTCGATGAACTTGCCTTGGCCGCTTTCTCGCGAGGTTGATCCAGCAACACGGCTGATGGGATCACGCCAGTCCTGAGGAACACCAGATCGACAATCTCACCGAATCAAGGAAGCAACTCCCTTGGCTAACCGGGCTGTGGGAAATGGGGATCACGGATGATCGCCCCGGTGCGAAGCGGGAGTGTCAGTGCGTCGATACTCTCCACGAATACGCCTGGCCGACAGGATGTCGGACCAGGCGTTTTTCGTTTCCATCTCGTGGCGGACGCTGCCAGCGTCCGAGCCGACGCAAGCTGCGTCGGCCACGAAACTGCTCTTCTCACGTTTTGGGAAATCGACGTACAACCCCGCCCACTTGGCGGAGTGAGGTTGCGATAACGTGGCCTTACCGAGCCGACCTGCCTCCCATCCTTGCCGGGATTCTCCGGCCAAATCCACTTTCTCGAAAACTTCCTTGGCTGCGATTCACGTCCCGGTTCTGTTGCGGGAAACGCTGGAAGCCCTCGATCTGGGTCCGGGGCTGACGGTCGTTGACGGCACGGTCGGCGGAGGTGGGCACAGCCGAAAAATCCTCGAACGCATTCAGCCTGATGGAATTCTGATTGGCCTCGATCGTGACCCGCTGATGTTGCAGCACACAGCCACGGTCGTGACCGGCAAACGGAGTCACCTGTGTCACGCCAGCTATCGCGATCTGCCGAATGTTCTGCGCGATCTGCAGCTCGATGCGGCCGATCGCATTTTGGTGGACCTCGGCCTGTCGTCGGACCAATTGGCGGATCGCGAGCGGGGCTTCGGGTTCAGCACCTCGGGTCCGTTGGACATGCGGTTCGACGTCTCGCAGGGGGAGTCAGCAGCGGAGTTGCTTTCGCACGCGACGGCCGAGCAACTCACGACGATCTTTCACGAGTTTGGCGAAGAGCGATTCAGCCGGGCGATTGCCGAGCAAATCGTGACGCAGCGCCGCACCTCACCGATTCGTACTGCCTCCGATCTGGTGGCTGCGATCGACGCGGCACTACCGGCCTCGATCAAACGCGAGGCTCGCAAGGAGCCAGCGACGCGCGTGTTTCAAGCATTGCGAATCGCCGTCAATCGCGAGTTGGAGCATCTCGAACACGCACTCAAGAACAGTTTGTACGACTCACTGCGGCCCGGCGGGCGGCTGGTGGTGATCACGTTTCATTCGTTGGAAGACCGTTTGGTCAAGCACGCATTTCGGGATGAATCACGATGGCAATGCCTCCACAAAAAACCGGTGGCCCCCAGCCCTCAGGAAATCCGAAGCAACCCGCGAGCGCGGTCGGCCAAGCTGCGGGTGGCAATCAAACTCCCGCCAACCGCAGTGTCAGCGTCGCCGAAATGATGCGAGCCACAAACCCGAACCCCACGGGGAATCCCATGTCGAACCCAACCCCAAATTCGAATCCGAATCTCGCCGCTCAAGCGGCGGCCCAAGCTGCTCAGGCTGCGATTCAAGCGGCGAAAGCAAAAGCTCAAAATGCCAAGGCCGATGACAGCGAAGAGCCGTCGCCGGCTGACGCCGACGAGCAACTCGCGAAAGCATGGGGCTTCTCAGGCCGACGGCCGAAGCTCTCGCGCGAGGCGGTGATCGGCTTGTTTGCTATCGTCGCACTGCTGGCTCTGTTTACCTACGTCGTGGTGCGTCACCTGAAGAACCGTTCGACGGTCGCCGAGAAGTCCGAAACGGTCGATCCCGAAGTCAAACCCGCATCGAACAGCGATCTGTTCGGTGATCAAAACAGTGTCGTGACCTCGGAACTGGACGACCTCGACAAGAACGCGACGAAGTCGAAACGGCGCACGTTCGACGACGATGACCTCGGCATTGGCGAGGGCCAGAACGATCCCGAGGCAAAAGTTGTCACCAGGAAGCCCTCGCTTCCGAACAACGTTGACGACGAGTTCGATGATTTTGCCGAAGACACCAAGAACACGAACCTGCGGACTCAACCGAAGGCGTCCGCAGCGGTCAGCGACATGGCGGACTTCGGAGACGACGATCCTCCCGCCAAGACCACACGCATGCCGGTGACTTTGGACGGCATCGAACAGCAAACCGAACCGGATGATTCCGCGCGGACGCAGACCACCGAACCGATCCGACTCAACAAGCAACCCGCGCGGCCAGCCGCCTCGGCCGACGAGGAATTCGAGGAGCCGGTACGAGTCGGTGCCACCAACCGTCCGCAGCCAAAGGATGACTTCGAGCCGGTTCTACAACGATCTCAACGAACTGCGCGAGTCGCGCAGAAGGACGAGTTTGCGGAAGCGACTGCGTTTGATGACCCGAAGGCTCAGACCTCGCCGACCACGGACTTGCCGCCCGCTCGCCCAGCGACCACGGCGAAGAAAACAACACGACATCCTTTGCTTCGCGAGGGGGAGTATCTCGTTGAGGAAGGAGACAACTTCTGTGCCATCAGCAAGAAGATCTACGGCAGCGAGAAGTACTACCTCGCGTTGGCTGAGCACAATCGCAGCCGCGTGGCCGATCCCTGCCGAATGCGGCCAGGTTTGATCATCGCCGCCCCTGCAAAAGAGGTGCTCGAACAACAACACGCGGCCTTGATCCCCAAGCCAAAAGCGGCGGTGGAGGCCAAGGAAGAAAAGCCGCACGCAACGAAGAAGGTCTCGGCCGCGCCGTTGCCAGCCGGAATCTTCTACGATGACCAAGGAGCACCGTGGTTTCGCGTCGGCAAAGGTGACACGCTCACCGGAATCGCGCAAGCTCATCTGGGCCGTGCGTCCCGTGCGATCCAAATTGCCAACCGCAATCAGGATCGTTTACAAGATCCGAACAACCTGCGTCCCGGCCAAGAGCTGCGTTTGCCGAACGATGCCAGCCAGGTTCGGGTGGTCGATACCGAGAAGACCCTCCGTTAGCCGTCGCGTGTGATAGGTTTCGGCGTTGCGACAGGCAGCTCGTTTGTCGTTTGAGGACCGATTCCAACTGCCATCACAGGCGAGCCGCCTGTGCGACGAAGCACACCATGTATTTTCGGTTCGGCGCGGCCATCGTCCTGGTTGTCGTGATCAGCGTGATCGGGGTGGCTTTGGAAAAGCAAAGCCTGTCGTACCGTCGTGCGATCTCGCGACAGCGTTATCAAATGGACGTGCTTGTCGAGAAATACGCGCAGACGCGGCTTCAAGCTCAACGACTGGGAGCACCGGCGCGCACGATCAAGTCGCTCGAAGAACAACGAGGCGACATGAAGAAGCCGCCACGATCCGCGCAGGCCGGGCCGACTTCTCCGTTGGCAATTCCCCGTACCACTCTCGCGCTGCCGCACCTGAAAGACATCTCGGTCAGATAGCTTTGTAGGGTGGGACCAGCGGCGCTTCGCCGCGCCGGCCCACCACTCGATGAAAGATCGCTTCAACAACTGTGGGAATGGTGGGCTGGCGCTCGAAGCGAGCTTGTCCCACCCTACGAAAAAGACCAGCGACCAACTCATGATGGCACAGCTCCCTCCAACCAGAACCTCGAACGAGACGCTCGCGTGGAGAACGCGATTTCTTGTGGTTGTGATCTGTGCGTTTTGGATGGTTCTCGGTGGCCGGCTCGTGCAGTTGCAGTGGTTCAGCCGGCAGCGATTCACGGAGCAGGTTGAAGACCAAAGCACATCGTGGGAGGAAATCGCCGCTCGGCCGGGAGACATTCTCGACCGTGAAGGCCGAGTGCTCGCGACGTCGATTGCGGCGAAGAGTTTCTTCGTCGTGCCGAGCCAGCTCACGCGACAGCCCAAACAGTGGGAGTTGGTGCAAGCCATCGCCGAAGCGGTCGGGCAAGACGCCGATCAATTGCAGGCTCGGATCGCGGCTCACGGCAAGAAACACTTCCTGTGGGTTAGTCGGCGCATCGTTGACGACGAAGTGCTCGCCAAGTTGTACGCCCTCGAATCGCCCAAGAAGGGGCCGCAGCTCTTCGGGTTCCGCGAGGAGTTCTTGCGGCAATATCCACAGGGACATTTCGCCGCGCATGTGCTCGGCGGTCGAGACGTCGATGGTGTCGGACGGGGCGGCATCGAGCAAACGATGAACGCGAAGCTTGCAGGGAAGCCGGGCTATCGGCGGCTGACGCTCGATTCGCGATTGCGAGTGATCGAAGTCCAGACCGATCTCACTCGAGCACCGCAACACGGGCAAAGCGTGACGCTGACGATCGACACGATCATTCAGATGCACGTCGAAGAAGAGCTTGACCGAGCGATGGAAAAGTGGCGAGCCAAGCACGCGGCGGCGATCGTGCTCGACCCAAAGACCGGCGAAGTGCTGGCGATGGCCTCGCGGCCGACCTACGACCCCAACGATCTGACGCACGTCAGTATCGAGGCTTGGAAGAATCAGGCGATCGCCGCGATTTGGGAACCGGGATCGACCTTCAAGCCGATGATCGTCGGCTGGGGACTCGAACACGGCTTCATCCGCCGCGACGAATCGTTCCATTGTGAGAACGGCCTGTACCGCATGGGCCGTCGTGAGCTGCACGATCATCACAAGTACGGTGTGCTCAGCCTGACCGACGTGCTGGTGAAGTCGAGCAACATCGGCATGGCCAAGGTTGGTCAGCGGTTGGGTAACGAAGAATTGTTTCAGGCAGCGGTCACGTTTGGCTTTGGCCGCCGTACCGGCATCGAGCTGCCTGGCGAGTTGTCCGGGATGCTGGCTCCACTGAAGAAATGGACGTCGTACTCAACCGGTTCGATCCCGATGGGCCAAGAGATCGCCGTGACGCCGATTCAACTGCTCACCGCTCATGGAGCGCTCGCAAACGGCGGCATGCTCATCAGTCCGCACTTGATCCGAGGGGGTCGCACGCAGCCACTCGGCCGTCCGTGGGCCGAGAAGCCCGATCGTGGCGAACGAACCGCCGACGCCGATTCGCTGTTGCAGCAGATCACTTTTCAATCCGGCGCGGTCTCACGGCGTGTGCGCAACTTTGCAAACCCGGGATTCTCGGAGACCAACGAAGAAGTCCCCTTCCCTGCCCTGCCGCGCGAGCAACCGGATGTCACCCCGCGTCGGTCATTGAACTCGCTCGACCCCGCAGAACTCGGAACTCGGAACTCGGAACTCGGAACTCAAACCGATGACCGTTTCGATCTCACGGACGACGGACGAACCGAACACGAATCGCTCATCGACCTCCAAAACATTCTTCCGGAGGAACCGGCGTTCGTGGATGACACCGAGCAGTCACTCACAGCACCGGTGGTCTCGGCCACGGTCAGCTCGGAGGTTGCACGTTGGTTGGTCGAATCCCCGATGACCGAGGCCATCAAACGTGGTACGGGCAAAAAGGCGCGGCTCGACGACTACACCGTCTTCGGCAAGACGGGAACGGCTCAGAAGCGTGATCCGCAAACCGGCAAGTATTCGAATCGACTGCACGTCAGTTCGTTCGTCGGCGGCGCTCCGGCGGCGAATCCGCGAGTCTTGGTGCTGGTCATGGTCGATGAGCCAGCGAGTGGTGGCGAACACTTTGGCGGAGACATCGCGGCTCCTCCTGCTCGAGAGATCATTCACAAAACGCTGCGACAACTCGACGTCGCTCCGGAGCAGAAACCGCAAAAGACCGCCGGAGCCACGTTCCAAGTTCCTCGGTAATCCTCTTGCTGAAGGCAGTTTCATCACCAGCACGACGCGCCAGCGAATGGTTGTTTTTCCTCAGAGGGCGTGCGGGAAGTTAGAGATTTGGGGTCAGGTTGCGAGTTGTCGGCGAGCGGCTTCGGTGAGTGGGTGACCGGTGAGCCGCTTGAGCATGACTTCGATCATGCCGACGTGGATCAATGCTTCGCTGGTTTCCG
>SYJG01000214.1 GCA_005798445.1 Planctomyces sp. | reverse complement strand
GGGTGTTAGTTCCTCTCCTTGGTCGCAGAGCGACCGCCGAAGGTCGCTCCGCGACGGACGGCATCTCGACCGCGAATTCTTGCGCGACTGTTGGGAACGCGGGGTCGGGTGTGGTCCGTTCTTGACGTTGCCATTCGTCAGCGCGGGAAGGGAGCGTTCTCCGCCACAACGTGGCATTCCGCGCTCGGCGCGGGTCTCCCGACCCCGCCGCTGAATTGGACCGAAGGTCTCCTTTGCTCGCAGGAGTCTTTGACAACAAATCCACAAGTATCGTTCACGTTCTGTTCGAGGAGACCTGCGGTCGGCCCAAGCGGCGGAGTCGGGAGACCCGCGCCGAGCGCGGCGAAGCACTCCGGCACTCTGAGACCGGGACTCTTTGGGTTCTTGTCCTTGGTCGCAGAGCGACCGCTGAAGGTAGCCGTGGGTTTCAACCCACGGTCGGCAATCACGCCAAACCATTTCGTCGCGGAGCGACGATCGAACCATCGCCACACGATTGGCCGCCCAAGGAATGCGTGTTGTCGTCTCCACACATTCAATCGTCGCTCCGCGACGAACCTTTCACGCGTCATCGCCATCCGTGGGTTGAAACCCACGGCTACCATCAAATGTCGCTTCGCGACGGACGGCCTCTCGACCGCGAATTCTTGCGCAACTGTTGGGAACGCGGGATCGGCTGTGGTCCGTTCTTGATGTTGCCATTCGTCAGCGCGGGAAGGGAGCGTCCTCCGCCACAACGTGGCATTCCTCTGTCAGCCCAGGCCATCGGCCTCCGCGCTCGGCGCGGGGCTCCCCACCCCGCCGCGGACTTGGACCGAAGGTCTCCATTGTTCGTACGAGTTGTCAGGAACAAAAAGAAGAGGCCCGCTCACTCGCCGTTCGAGGAGACCTGCGGTCGCCCAAACGGCGGGGTCAGGAGACCCGCGCCGAGCGCGGGGTCGCCCCAACGGGGCGGCCCTCATCATCGTTCGTCTTCGTCGATGACGTGTTGCGTGTTGGTCCCATTGAGAGCCGCCCCGTTGGGGCTGTCTGACCTCTGGGGCTTGGCCACCCAGGCCGCTGGCCTGGGCTGGCATAGGCTCGCCCCTTCGGGACTGAACCGCAGGTGACATCGGGAGCGCGGGTGGGTGTGCGACTCATTGGTTCTTGTCCTTGGTCGCAGAGCGACCGCCGAATGTCGCCGTGGGTTTCCACCCACAGTCGGCCATCCCGCCAAAGCAACTCGTCGCGGAGCGACGATGGAACCAATCGATGTGTGTCGTCGGCTCTCGGCGAGAGCGGGCGACACTCGTTGCCGAAACGCATTCAGAGACTCACGCATCGTCAGCCGGAAATGTTGATCGCTCCGTCCAACTCGACGTGACGATTCCGGTGTCGCCATCGACTTCGACCGATGCACCGGTGGGTAGTCGCGATGTGGCTTCATCGAGAACCACCATCGGGCGTTTGACAAATCGAGCCGTGACGGCGGCGTGCGACAACAGGCCTCCCTGTTCCACGATGAATGCGACGGCCGTGTTGCAGTGCAGCACGGTCGGCGCATCAACCGAATTGGCCACGACCACGGAACCGGAGGGCGGCGCAATGCCGACGGACTGCGACCAATTCCAAATCACTCCGGCCGCTTTGCCCGGTGAGAGGGGTCGTGCCGCGAAGTGCCGTGCCGCAGAGTCTGTTTCCGTCACGCCTGCTTTTGGAGACGCTTCAGATTTCTGGAAGGGATTCATGTGGTCGGCGTGCAGAACTTGAGGAACTTCGCGCGTGCGCCAGAACGACCACTCGGCCAGACGGTCGTCGAGACGTGCGGCTGTTGGACCGTTCGTTGTTTCATCGGCGATCGACGGCAACTCTCGCCAATGGAAAAAGTACAGCCGTTCGCCGAGTCCGGATCGGGTGGCCAATTCACGAAGAATGTGCCGCAGCAGTGCGATGCCGAGCCGAGAGTAGACCTTTCCGACTTCACGAAGCGGCAGCAGGTGGTGCACGATCCTGAGTTCGCCAGCGATCACTCGGCTGAGCCGTCGCAGACGATCCGCCGACACGATTGGCCGCAGCGCGTCTGGCCAGTCCGGCATTTCCGTGATGGCGATCTCGGACACGCTGTTCGGTGGCGTGAGAAGTGCTTCGGGATGTTCGCCAGCTTGTGAGGCGAGTTCGAATTCACCCTCGAATGGCAATGTGGCTCCTGTCGTTGTCGGCACATTACATTCGTGAACCGGGTACGACACACGGGACAAAAGCGCGATCTGGGCCGCTTGGACTTCATCGGCCGAAAGTACTTTCGGTAGTCCGCGCGCGACCGCTTGCCAGGCTTGAACTCCGAGCCATCCGGGCAACATCAACTGCGGCATCCATTCGTCGAACAGCCACGCTCGGCATTCTTCGGCGTGAGTCACCAGTTCGCGCAGCGTCAGCCGCCGACAGTCGATTGACCAATGATTTCTGAGCGAGGTCAGAAACTCCGGGACCACGGACTCGTGAAAGTGTTGAGCCGCCTTCCGACGGAGACGCTGGATGCGCCATGTTGAACGGGCCATGACCCAAGCCAGATGCGGCAGCTTGAGCAGGAACCACGGATCGAGACGTTCGGGATCAAACTCGGTTGGCGGCTCGTGCAGTTCCTCGGTCGATTCGATGAGTCGTTGGTGCGAATGCCGCAACGGAAAACTGCCGCAGATCATCTGTGGCAGTCGATCGGGATCGGCGAAGACTCGGCCAGCGATGAGTTGCAGGAATCCCTGCCCATCGGTGAACCGACGCGGCGCGAAGCCGAGTTGCCGATACAGCGTTCCCAATCCGCCGCCGGGTGACAGGAATTGTTCCCAGACACTCCACGACAGCGGAGTGGGATGTGGCAACGATTCGGCCAGTTGATGTCGCACCCACAGCGGACGCCCGGAATCGGAAAATGCTCGCAGCCGGGATTGCTCACCAGAGTCGTAGGTGGAATCACTGCAATCTGATTCCGGCGAGCCGGAGGGCGTTAGCCCCCGGACCCGCGCCAATGTCCGGGGGCTAACGCCCGCCGGCTCGCCTGGTGTGGGGGGCAGTGGACGGACTTGAAAGAACACGATTCGATCGGACGCGCAGCCCCATTCGAGGTCAACGGGATTGCCTGCGAATTCGGTTTCCATTCGCAAGGCCGCGCGAGCGATCGCTTCGAGGTGTTGATCGGAAAGTCCGGCGGGCCGCAACGACGGCTGACTGACTTGAGCGTCTGCCAACGGGCGAAGCGTGAGTCGATCGAGTCGGCAACTCCACGAATTGACCTCACCTGACATCAGCCGCTGGCCCTCACCGGCCACCGCTTCGATGACCATGTGGGCTGCATGCTGATCTAGCGGATCGCGAGAAAACAAGACTCCGGAGACTTCGGCAGAAAACATCGCCTGCACGGTGACTGCGGTGCAGGGCACGGAATCGCCATCGCTCTGTGGCAATGACCGCGAGGATTCGGCGACGAGGTTGATGGCTTGCCAAAGCCAGAACTGCGGCTCGTCGCGGATCGGTCCACGTTGTCGATGTTGTTCCAGCAGCCGTGCGCACAATTCCGCCGAGGTGAGCCGAAGGGCGCTCGCCCCGGTTTGCACTTCTCGAACCGGGGCGAGCGCCCTGCGGCTCATTGGTGGGACCGACAGCATTGCCAGCAGGAAGTCAGCGAATTCAGTCCAGGCCGCTGCGGAATTGGCTTGCCTTGCAACGGTCTCAGTCCAGCCGCAGTGCAGAATCGTGCGCATCAAGCCTGGGTGCGACGTCTCAGCGCCGCTGCGGACTGCGACGGTGAGAGGTCTCTGTGAATCGAACTCGGTGCTGTGTCCAGCGGCGGTTTCGAGGTGCAGACGATCGAAGGCGGCGGCAACTTCTGCTTCAACGCCGTCGGGCCAGTGACCGCTCGCGAGAAACTCTCGAACAGCGTCCGTCGTGATCGTGAATCCCGGCGGGACCGTGAGACCGGCTTCGTGGAGGCAACGCAGAGAGGCTCCCTTTCCGCCCAGTCGCCGACGTTGGTCCGCTGCGGGAAATGGCCACGGGTCCGATAAGTATTGCACCCAATCTGGCATTCAATTTCCTTGCGGCGAGGTTCCCACGCACATGAAACCTTCGGGGGTTCCGACCACAACACGCCCGCGCGCGACGACGGGTGAACTCACATAAAGTCCAGACGGGCCGAGCCGAACTTGCCAGACCGGTTCCATCCGCTGGAGATCGAGCGCAACCAACAATCCCTCTGCATCGACACAGTAGATCATGTCGAGTGAAACCGCTGGTGATGTCAGAATCGGTGCCGGTGACCGCCACTGACGTCTCACGTTGCCAGTCTGATCAACGACCAGCACATGACCATCGGCCACGCAGATGACTGCTTCGTGGCCCACCACGGCCGGGGCACTCAGGACAGAGGCGGTTGTTGGCAGCCTCCAACGTGTCTGCAACGTGGCGAGGTCGAGGAGTCGAAGTTCTCCCGCGCCGGCGGTCGGCGCGTTCACGAGATTCCCCGGTCCGAGACCAATCAACAGCCCAACGCCAAAGATCGCCGGCGGACTAAACACAGGGAGTGGCAGCGCTGCTCGCGACAATTCGTGACCGGTCTCCGCACTCAATGCGACCATCGCATTGCCGCCGTGACCCAGCCCGACATAAACACGGCCCGCATGAACTGCCAGCGCGGTTTCGGCATCCGGAAGTTGATCACCGGAGATGTGCCAGCGAACTCGTTGGTCAGCCGGGTGACGAAGGTCGCCCTCGAAGCAGTAAACGCCATCGTCGCCGGCGGCGACATACACTCGCCCGTTGTCGAACGCTGGAGTGCATTCGACATGACTCGTCGTCGCGAATTCCCAAGCGACGCCCTCTTCGTGACCGCTCGCGGGATCAAGGCAGACGACGCGCGCTCGGGGCGTGTGATGCACTCCTTCGCCACAAACGATGCGACCATCGACGAGGATCGGTGACGACAGCGTCATCCGGTAATCCCCAGGCCCAGCGTTCCAGACTTCAGCACCGGTGACAACGTCCCAGCAAAAACAGCGAGCGGAATCGCCGCGCGAACCGATCGCGACAACGTACTTGCCGCAAATCGCCGGGGAGGAGAAGAAAACATAATCGCGACGACCCACCCAATTGACACCTCCGGAACGGGGGCCACGAGTACCATCGCTTCCCAATCTCGCCAGCGAACCCCGGCTGGTGGGCCAACCCTCCGGAATGAACGCGATGGGTGACCGGGGCGACTTCGGCGAGGGTTCAGTCAACGCGCGAACCGATATCGAATAGATTGCTGGCAGCGTCATGCCGATGCCCGCCAGCACCGCTAGGCCGCGCCATTGGCTCTTGAGAAACGCGACCAATTGTCTTTGGCAGCGTCGACTGAACGCCAAAAACACCCCCGAACTGATCAACACAACGATCAGCCAGAGTAGGCTTCCAATCGCGGGCAGGATGGGCAAAATCGCGACCATGCGTGTCATTCGTGACGGAGTTTTTGACGCCGCAAAGTAGGACCAAAATCCAAACACTTGAGAGACACATCGGTGCCAAAACTCAGAAGGAGACTCGCATTCGGGTCGGTTGTCTGATAACTCACTCTTGGTTCGTCGATCCGAAAAACTGTTTGGCAGCCCAAAAACTCGCAAGCTAGGATTAGGAGCATTCGCTGACGTCAGCGATTTTGGGACATCGGCGACGGATCAGCCAGGATGTGCGAACGGTTTTACGATTGCGAAGTGTTGCTCGATTTTGGAGACATTGAAATGGACCCCACAGCGAATCGCGAGAAACTCCAGTCTCGGTTGGGGTTCACTCTGATTGAAGTGCTGGTGGTGATCGCGATCATCGGCACATTGCTGGCGCTGATTTTGCCTGCAGTCCAAGCCGTGCGAGAAGCTGCTCGACGGACGCAGTGCCGCAACAATCTGAAACAATGGGGACTGGCACTGCATCAGTACCATGAGATTCACGCGACCTATCCGCCCGGGTATGTGTTTGCTCGACCCGTGCCGAACACCGCAGCGATGAACCTCGAACCGCCCAACGGACAGAGCCGATTTCTTTTTGACGGCTGGCTCCCTCCCGCCCCCCTTCCGCCACCGCAGGATCCGGGATGGAATTGGATCACCATGCTGTTGCCGCAAATTGACCAAACACCCCTCTACCGACAGATTGATCTCAAAAGGTCGGTCGGTGATCCCGTGAATGCGGACAAAGTCGTTCGGACACTTTCCCTCGTGAGTTGTCCGTCGGATTCCGATGCGGGAGTTTTCACCGTGCTTCGAAAGAACGGATCTGAGCTGGCCGACGCCAGCACGACCAGCTATGTCGCCGTCTTCGGGAAGTATGGTCTGATCAACACGAACCCGGACGATGGCGATGGAACCTTTCAACGCAACAGCCGAGTTCGAGCGCAAGACATCCGCGATGGTTTGTCGCAAACCATTTCCGTGGGTGAACGGGCCGCGTTGTTCACCAAGGCTCCCTGGGCTGGCGTCATGACCGGCGGAACCGTTCGCACAACGCCCGGAGCTCCGGTGTATACCTCGACGATCGAAGAGTCCCCCTGCATGACCTTGGCCCGCATCGGTTCACGCACGCTCAACGATCGATTCAGCGAGCCATACGATTTCTTTTCGGCGCACTCCGGGCAAGTATTCTTTCTGTTTGCCGATGGCTCGGTGCGCGCGATCACTTCGGGGATCAACCTGGAAATTCTGCATTCGTTGGCCACTCGCTCTGGAGGAGAAGTTGTCAAATCCGACTTTTGACGAACTGCCAGCAGTACCGAATGCCAAGCTTACAAGGCTGTTTGCATGGGGCCTGCTCGTCGGCACGATGGCGTGGACTTGCGGATGCGATTCATCACCACGCGCGCCGCTGCTGCGGGATACTGCGGTTTATCACAGCGAAAGCGAAGGATTCCGGTTTCGTGTCCCGGAAGGTTGGAGCCAATCCGCGAACTCAGTGCTTCCGGCCGGCGATTTGCCGGGGGATGTCTTCTTGAGTCGCTTTCAAATGACGACGGCCGAAGGGGGAGCGTCACTACAAATCATCTGTTGCAACGATGTGGCGGCCGAACAGCTCGAAAAGCATTGGAGTGGTCCGGCCTTCGGTGTGAAGGAGTGGAAGGTGGAAGAATCCCTCCAGAAGGTGAAGGCTGGCCCGATCGCCGGTGAGCGGATCGTCTACAGCGGATTATTGGGGGGCAAGACGCTGATGAAGCACGTCACTTGCCTGCACAAGAACCAGCGGCTGTATTCCTTCGTCGGGCTGTACTGGAAAAACGATGCCTTTGCTCGGCAGCAAGTGGAACGCGCGCTCGAGAGTTTGATCTGGTGACCGGCTTACTTTTCCTGCGCCTTCTTGTCGGCCGGTTTGGTTTCCTTGGGCAGAAGTTCGGGAGCCACGATTTTCAGAGCCTTTTCGGCGGCCTCGCGAACGATCGGTTCGGGATCTTTGAGCAACCGCAGCATGTCCTCCGCAGCCGGCCGAGCATCGGCACCGATGTAGCCCAGAGATCGCACCGCATCGCGACGAACCTTCACATAGCGATCGGTCAGCACTTTCTGCAAGGCGGGAACGCCCAATTCGGCGGCCACGGGGCCGATATCGCCGATCGCTTCCGCAGCGTGCTCGCGAATCGTGTCCTCCGGGTCATCCATTTCGTCGATCAGGTCTGGCACCGCCGAGACGGCATTGGGGCCGATCTTGCCGATGGTCCGAGCGGCATTCCATCGCGCTTCCGTCGGCAACTTCTCGTCGTGCATGGCCGCGACAAGTTCCGGCAGAGCCGTCGCGGCGGATCCGCGATATTCGCTGATGGCTCGCGCGGCCACGACACTGTGTTCCGAACGGAGCAATTCCTTCAGCTTCGGCACGACATCCTCTGCCGGAACCCCCGCTTTCGGAGTCGCAGCAACCGCCACGGATCGGACATGTGGGTCCGGATCCCCCAACGCACGCAGCAGGGCGCTGTGCGCCGAGGCGGGAAGCGGGGAATTCTTGGCGAGCAGCTCGAGCGCAGTCCAACGCAGTTCGGATTGCGATTCTCCAGGAGAATCAAGGTAAATTTCCGAGAGGACCGGAATCGCAGCGGCACCCTGCTTTTCTAAAATCGACAGCGCCGCTGCGCTGGCGCTCGGTCCACTTTGAAGCTGTTTGGCCCAGTACCGCGACGGTCGGCTGGCAAGGAAGGAATCGCCCGCAATCCAACCGGAGACAGTCTTGGTTGGCTCGAGCAGCACCGCCGCAACAAGTACGACCGTCAGTGAAGCACCAACCGCTATGATCGTTTGCCGTTTCATCAGCGAGGTTCTTTCTAGTTGGAACGCACCGCAATCGAGTCGTGCGACAACTGAGTGTCACAAGCTCAACTTTAGTGGCTTGTCGAAAAGCTCTCATCGTTATGACCGTTGGCAACGGTTCATCGCGCAACGAATACTGGAGGTTGAACGTCGAAAAAGCCGTCGAACGACGATCGCAGCGACAAGAATAGCACGAAAAACCGCCAAGTCATTGGCGAGCGAGTTGTCGGCGGATTATGAATCAACGCCGAACAAGTCCGATTCCGATTCGATGTCTGTCATGGAATTGATGGCCAACAGCATCGAGCATCGCTCCCCAAGTGATTGCCGTACTCGGAGAGTTCCCAATGACAGAAATGACGAACTCGAAAACATGCGACAGGACTCGCCCCGGATTTACGCTGATCGAGTTATTGGTCGTCATCGCGATCATTGCGGTTCTTGTCGCCTTGCTGTTGCCTGCGGTTCAGTCGGCTCGCGAGGCGGCCCGGCGCACACAGTGCCGAAACAATCTCAAGCAGTTCGGCTTGGCGCTGCAAAACTATGTTTCCACGACCACGTCGCTGCCCCCCAGCGCATGTATTGACTTGAGGCCAGGGGCAGGCACGAGCGAGTCGTGGTCGGTGCATGCACGGCTGCTACCCGGCATTGACCAAGGCAGCTTTTACAAGAAGCTCGATCTTGGATCGACTTGGCAGACTCAGTTCGCGCTCGATGGAGTCAAACTTCCCGTGCTGGTCTGTCCCAGTGATGTGAATGCCGAAATCATCCGCGTACCGACCGGCAACCGGCCAAAACACTTCGGCACTTCTTACGGATTCAACAACGGAACATGGTTTGTGTTCGATCCGACAACCGGTCGGTACGGCGATGGCGTTTTTCTACCCAATTCCAGGATTTCTCTGGGCGCGGTTCGCGACGGCACATCGAACACCCTGATGGCTGCGGAAGTTCGATCGTGGACTCCCACAAGGCGAACGGGCGGTCCAATGCCGACCACGGTGCCGCAGGATATCGCTGCCGTTGAAGCCTTGATGCCTCAAGGCTCCGTGTTTCGCGACAACGGCCACACCGAATGGTTTGACGGGATCGTGCATCATGCAGGAGTGACGACAACGTTGGCTCCCAACGCCTCACCTCGTTGCACTGACGGCGCGAGTATTCTGAATCACTGCAATTACAACTCTTGGCAGGAAGGGACCAATGGCCCAACAGGTCTGCCGACCTATTCAGCGACGACTGCCCGCAGCTATCACACCGGGATGGTGATGGTCTCAATGCTCGACGGGTCGTCGCGTGGAATCAACGACAAGATCGGCCTGTCGGTTTGGCGAGCCCTTGGCACGCGAAGTGGTTCCGAGGTCGTTGCCCCGTTCTAATCCGACTGCGCACCTTCGAGCTGGAGTCCCGGCTTTAGCCGGTTACAGCACCGCCTAAAGGCGGGACTCCAACAAAAAAGTGCGTTGTAGAATTCAGCAGGCTGCAATGCCCCCAGCAAATTGGACATTTTGTCTGTGGCGATTCGCGATCATCGTGAGTCTGGCGGTGTGGTGGGGCGGGTTGACGTTTTATGCCGTGATCGTCGTGCCACTGGGTATCGAGCAATTCGGCGGCGTTGAACAGGGATCGCTGACTCAGCGCGTGACCGTACAACTCAACATTGCCGGAACGATTGTCGGAATCGGTCTCTTGGCCGATGGGCTGTCACACAAGCCTCGGACTTGTCGAATGGTCCTGGCGAGTGCATTGCTCGGACTGCAATCCTGTCTGTGGTACTGGCATTCACGGCTGAGCCGTTGGCTGGACGCGGCCTCATTGTCCCCGCAGTCTGACGGATCGTTTTACCACGAGCACCGGATCTATCTTTGGATCACAACCGTGCAATGGCTGATTGGGCTGGCTTGTCTTTGGATGTGGTGTGTCCGTCCGACGGCCGTTCCCACAGACGATCAACGCGGGTGATGGTCCGCTGACTCCGTTGGTTTTCGGATGCGGGCCGGCCGCCGTGATCGCGCAGCGCGATCACGACTCAGGATGGCGTCAAAGCCGCATCGGGAGTTGACGACTGAGGCAACGTCGCCCAGGCATCGCCGTAATTGTTCATGGCCAGCATCGCGGCGGCCACGCGCGTGACCTCGCTGCGCAGATCCGCGTCTTGGGAAATGTGAATCGGCTCGCCGGTCAACAAGTGGACCTTTGAGAATGGCTTGGGAACCAGCAGATCCGTCCAACCGACTCCAAATCGCCAGCTTCGTTCGCAAGTGAAAGCGGTCGGAACGATGGCTCGTCCGGTATGCGAGGCAAGAAAGATGACCCCCGGCGACAGTTCGCGGCGCGGCCCGCGTGGACCATCCGGGGTCATCACAATGTGCTTGCCTTCCGACTCGCGAATGAGCTGCCGCATGGCTTGAGCTCCCCCGCGACTCGACGAACCGCGAATCGGCAGAATGCCCGCGCTGCGCAATCCAGCGGCAACAAATCCACCATCTTGATTCTGGCTGACCAACGCCGCGGTGTGCCGATGCTTGCCTCCGAAAATCGGAATCAGCAGTTGATCGTGCCATACGCAGTAAATGAAACGGTCGTCCCCTTCGATCGCGTAAGGGTTGGTGTTGTCCGCCGTGTGAAATCTAACCCGCAGCGTCAGGAACAGACTGCGAAATACGAAGACGGCGAACACACCGATTAGCCAGTTCACTGCTTCGCCGCGAAGTCGCATTGTGATTGTCGGTCCATGACAGGATTGATGCAGGTCAGCGGTTGGGGTGAATCGGACGAGTCCATCGTTCTCAATTCGCCGGTTTCGGAGATGGGTTTACTCGGAAAGTGTTTTGTCACATAGCCCAGCTTGTTCGGTTTTCACCTGTCGCAGCTTCAGCCACCGCGAACGACGGACCCAATAGAACCGGACGGGCAGGAACAAATCGACCACTTCGTCCGAAATCAGCAAGCCGCCTAGTACCGGCAGTGCCATCGGTGCGAGGATTTCGCCGCCGACGCCGCGAGCGAACACCATCGGAAAGATCGCGATGATCGCGACCCCTTCCGTTAGCAGTTTGGGCCGCAGACGGTGCGCGGCCCCTTCGATCACGGCCTGTCGCAGTTCTTCGAGCGACGCGATTTTTTCAAGTCCGCCTCGTTTCTCAATCGCGTCGCGCAGGTAGACCAGCATGATGATGCCGGTCTCGGTCGCCATGCCGAAACAGGCGATGAAGCCGACCCACACCGCCACGCTGAAGTCCAGCGGCGGTGCGTCCCAGCCTTGCATGATCTTCGGGAAGAAGTACATGAAAAACGCGCCGCCGCTGAGTGCTTCCGGCACCGCCAGCATCATCAACGCCGCATCAGCGAGGTCGTGATACGTCAGGTACAGGATCACGAAGATCAGCACGATCACGGCCGGAAAGACGAACCGCAGCGTCTCAGCCGCCCGGACCTGATGCTCGAACTCGCCGCTCCATTCGATGTGAACGCCTTCGGGGAGTTCGACTTTCTCGGCGACGACTCGCTGAGCTTCATCCACGAAGCCAACGATGTCGCGGCCGCGCACGTTGAGCGTCACCGCATTCATCAGTCGGCCGTTCTCGCTCTTGATCATCGCCGGACCTTCGACGATGGCAATGGTCGCCAGACTGCTGAGCGGAATTCGCTTCTTGCCAGTCAGCGCGTGCTGCGGGGTGCCGGAATGTGCGGTGGAACCCAGCAGCGTTGTCGGCGAGAGCATCGAGTTGGAATCGCCTCGTGCCGGATTCGACGACATCGGGCCGGCCGTCGCGCCGCCGATCGCCGACATGTCGCTCGGCGCAGAGGACATCGAACCGGGAGTGACCAGCAGCTTGCCAATCGACTCTTCGTCTTCGCGGTCAACGCGGGCGTACCGGATGCGAACCGGAAAGCGTTCGCGTTTTTCAACGGTGTAGGTGACGACTCTTCCGGCCAGCGCGACTTCGATCTCGTTTTGAATGTCCTCGACCGAGATGCCGTATCGGGCAGCCGCCTGGCGGTCGATGTCGATCTGTAAATAACCTTTGCCCATGAATGGCGCGGCGAGCGGATCGCGTGCTCCATGAATCGGCTTGAGCACGGTTTCAATTTGCTTGCAGACGCGATCAATCGTGTCGAGGTCCGGACCAAAAACCTTCACTCCGATGTCAGTGCGGACGCCGGTCGAGAGCATCTCGATGCGGTTGATGATCGGCTGCGTGAAGATGTTCGCCCAACCGGGGACTTGCAGCACACGCCGCATTTCGTCCTCCACGAGATCGCCCTTCGGGCCAGTTGTGCGCGGCCAGAGGAAGAGAGTTTTGGCAAACGCGACGTCGAGTTCTTCACGCAATTTCACGAACACGTCTGCTGCAGTCCCCTCTCCCTTCGGGAGAGGGCTGCGATTTTTGATCGACGCGGTTTCCAAATCCGTTGTCTTTCCCGAAAGCGTTCCGCGCGATACGTCGTCAACCGCCTCAGATCCCTCACCCGGCCTTCGGCCACCCTCTCCCATGAGGAGAGGGGCTGTGTCGGTGGCTGTCTTGGAGCGACCGAGTTGCACCGCGACTGCGTGCTCCGCGAACGCCTCGGTCACCGCACCATCCTCGGCTCCGTCCAGCAGATGTTTGTCCCGCGCGGCTTTCGCAAGCTCTTCCAGCGCATACCAATTGAATGACGGAGTGGCTTGATCGAAGAGTTCGTAATTGGTGAGTGCGACTCGCTCGTGCCACAGCGTGGTGCGCTGAATTTCAATGGCCTTGAGCAACTCACCCGCGAACGTACGGCGCTTCGAGCCGAGGGCTTCCAGGGCGCGATGCCAGACGGTCAGTGGCAACGACTCCTTGACCTGCAATGCGTTCGCGACATCAGTCAACAAACCAGCGTCTTCCAATTCTTGGGCGACGTGTTGCGCGAGCTGCTGCACGTCCTCCAGCGTCGGCTGCCGAGCGAACCAGTGGCCGTATTTCGGCGTGAGTGTCTCCGCCAATGCCTCCGCGAAGTCCGTGTGCTCCGTGTCCAAATCGCCGGCTCGTCGCAATCGGTCAAGCATCTCGCCCACCGCGAACTTCACCAATCGCGATTCCAGTTCCGTCTCAAACTCTTGATACCGACGCAGAGAGAGTTCTCTGAACGTCTCGTCGAATCGCTCAAGCGCTTTCTGCGAGGCATCGTTGATGAGCGAGTCGCGATCCTCGTTTGTAGGATGGGCACTCTTGCCCGTTCTGTCTTCAGAGACGGGCAAGAGTGCTCGTCCTACGGAGGCGACGAAGCCTCGAGCTTCCAGCGTTTCCAACACGACGCGAGTTTGCTTCGCAGCGTCGGCGAAGCGCATCACCCGCTTCGGCCAGAGACCCTTCGGACGAAAGTTCACGAACGTCTCGACCATGTCCAGTGGAGCCGGATCGGTGGGGGTGTCGGCTCGACCAGATTTTCCAATGACCGACTCGACTTCCGGAAATCCGCGCAATAGTGCGTCGCGAGCCTTTAGGTCGTCGGCCGCCTGCGTGATGCTGGCGCGGGGCACGGTGATCGGCATGTCGAGCATCGTCCCCTCATCCAGAGCCGGCATGAACGAAACGCCGATCTTCGGAAAATGAAACGCCCACAGTCCGATCAAAAACAACGTCCCTAACGACAGCACTTGCCAATGCCAGCCACGAGTGGACAGCACCGTCAGCGATACGACCAGCCCGAACGTCACCAGGAATGCCGTTCGCCACGCGGACTCGCTGGCTCCCAAGCCGATGATTGCTTGCAGCGGAAACATGCCTGCCGCCAGTACCAACAGCACCGCGAAGCCCCACATCACGAGGTTTCGTCTCGGCAACACCCACGTCAGCAGCGGCTTGTAAATGTGGATGAAGCTGCGAACGATCGCGTTCTCCTCTTCGCTCTTCAATCGGCCTTTCAAAAACGTTGGAATCAGCGCCGGCACGACAGTCACCGAGATGATCGCCACGCCGATCAACGCGAAACTCTTCGTGAATGCCAGTGGATGAAACAACTTGCCTTCTCGCCCGCTGAGCATGAACACCGGAACGAAACTCAGCAGCATGATCAGCACCGAGAAAAAGATCGGTCGGCCGACCATGCGACAGGCGGGGATGACCAGCTCGCGCAGATCGCCGCGCACCGGCTGATCGCCGAAGTGGTCTTTGAGCGCGTGCGTCGCGTTCTCGACCATCACGATCGCTTGATCGACGAGGATGCCGATCGAGATCGTGATCCCCGCCAGCGACATGATGTTGGCTTGGATGTCGATGATCCCCAGCTGCCGCAGCACCCACATCAGCAGGAACGAGAACAGCACTGCCAGCGGCAGTGTCACGCAGATCACGAACACGCTGCGAACGTGCGTCAGGATCAGCAGAATCGCGATCGAGGCAATCAGCATCTCGTGCCACATGACCTCGGTCAGCGTGTGAATCGCTCCGTGAATCAGCCGCGTCCGATCGTAGGCCGCGACGATGTGAACGCCGTCGGGCAGGCCCGGTTGAAGTTCTTGAATCTTCTCTTTGACTCGCTCGGTGACGGTCAGCGGATTTTCGCCGTGCCGCATCAGCACGACACCACCAGTGACTTCGTTGCCGTCCTTCTCGAACACGCTGCGGCGAAACTGCGTGCCGAGCTGCACGCTGGCGACATTGCGAACAAAAATCGGCGTTCCGTTCACCTCCTTGAGGACCGAGTTCTCGATGTCCTCCTTGCCACTGAGCCAGCCGACACCGCGCACGATGTATTCGGCGTTGTTCTTTTGGATCACTCCGCCGCCTGCCGGCACGTTGCTGCGAGCCACCGCCGCGCTCAATTCCCCGAGCGTCACCCCGTAGGCTCGCAACGATTCCGGACGAACGTCGATCTGATACTCCAGCGGCAGTCCGCCAACGATTGCGACATCCGCGACCCCCGCCGCCGCGTTGAGCTGCGGAGCGATGTAAAACTTGTTGAGCGACCAGAGGCGTGCGGGATCGGTGGAGGGAGGCGTGAGGGGCGAGGGGTGAGGGGCGTGTGATGAATGCTCTCCGTCCTTTTCCTCGCCCCTCGTCCCTCGCCCCTCATCCTTCACCTCAACCGTGTACCAAAACACCTGTCCCAGCGCAGTCGCATCCGGTGCGAGATATGGCACGACGCCCGGCGGTAGGAATGCCCCGGCTTGGCCGAGCTTCTCGGTCACTCGCTGCCGTGCGAAATAGAAGTCGATCTTGTCCTCAAAAATGATCGTGATCATCGAGAAGTTGAACTCGCTCGACGATCGGATCGCCTTCACGCCCGCCAAACCTTGCAGCTTGCGAGACAACGGGTACGTCACCTGATCTTCAATTTCTCGCGGACTGCGACCCATCCAGTCGGCGAAGACGATGACCTGGTTCTCGCTGAGATCCGGGATCGCGTCGATGGGTGTGTCGAAGACGGCATACAACCCCGCCACAGACATTCCCACGGCCAGAATCAGCACGAGGAATCGATTGCGAATCGAAGCTTCGATCAATTGTTCGATCATGGTTACTTCGATGCCGCTTTCAGCTTCTCGACCTTGGCAAGAGTTGCCTGAGAATTCTTGAGGGCCTCGTCCTCGCAGCCGGCACAGCACAGGAACACCGGATTGCCTTCCACCAGGATCTTGTGCGGCATGCCCATCGCCCCCAGGCGGTTCTTGTTCTCCACCGCACAGTATTTCTGAGCTGTCGCAGCCTCGCGGTCCTCCTCAGGTAACTTCGCGATCGCTGCGGACAACTTCACATCATCCGTGGACGTGATGGCCTGGGTGGCCGGAGCCGGTGCGGGCTTCTCGACGCAGCCGTTGACGAAGCACGTCCCCAACGACAACGCGACAACGAACAACAATTCCATACGCATCATGCACTCCTTCGGAATCTGAGACTTCAAATTTGAGATTTGAGATCTGAGGCTTTACTTGTTGGCGGCTCACGCAAGCTCGCCGTCATGCGTTACTTGGCTCTCGAGCCTTTGGCTCGGAATTCCGCGACCTTCTTGAGCGTCGCATCGGCATTCTTGGCCGCGTTCTTCGAGCAGCCATTGCAGCACACGAAGACCGGTTGATTCTTGACCATCACTTTGATCGGCACACCCATTGAACCGAGCCGGCTGTCGGCCAGCACCGGGCAGAATGACTGTGATCGCGCCAACTTGCGGTCTTCCGGGCTGAGCTGCGCCAGCGCGAGGTCGATCTTCGCGTCGGTGTCTTCGGGAGTGGACGGCCTCACGGTCTTGCTGGGAGTCGCTCCGCTACTGCTGCCGCCGATGTAGATCGAGCCGGCCGCCGGATTCAAGCGTGTCTCGGCATCAACCAGGAATGAACCGCTGGTGACGATTCGCTCGCCTGCTTCGAGGCCGCTGAGCACCGGATAGAACGTCCCGCCATCCGAGCCGAGCATTCGTGGGCCGAGCTGCACGAGCACCCCTTCAAACTCGCCCGGCAACGCTTGTCGATAAACGATCTTCTGCCGCCCGGTGTCGATCACCGAGGCTTCCGGCACCGCGAGCACTTCGCCCCGTTGCAACCGCTCACTGGTGCCGAGTCAACGACACGAGCAATCGCCGCGACACGCGCCGGTGGCACATCAATCAGCACCTCAGCCGTCGTGCCTGGACGCAGCTTGTGGCCGGGATTCGCGATCTCGAATCGCACCGTCACCGTGCGAGTCTCTTGATCGACATGTGGGTAGATGAACGACAGGAATCCGTGAAACGGCTCATCGGGAAACGCGCGAGTGATCGCCGTCACCGCCAGGCGTTCTGAGCTGACATCGCCATGCTGCTCGGCCGGCAGGAAACGAAAATCGTCTTCGTAGACCTGAGCTTGAATCCAGACGGTCTCCAAATCGGCGACGTCGTACAGCGGCATCCCTTCTTCGACGTACTGCCCCTCGCGAACGTACTTCTTGACGATGTGTCCGGCGATCGGAGAACGGATCCGCAAGTGCGAGTTCGACTCGCCGGTCTTCAGGATGTGGTCCATCTGGTCGTCGCTGATGCCCAGCAGTTGCAGGCGCTGCCGCGAGCTTTTCACCAAGTCGGCGTTGTTCCGCTTGTTCGCATCGACCAATGTCTGCACGGAGACATTGAGTTCCGGGCTGTAAATCGACGCCAGCTCGTCGCCCTCCTTCACGAGTTTCCCGGTCTCGGCGGCGAGCAGCGAATCAATCCGTCCCTTCACGCGCGCCGAGACGTTCTTGAAACCCCGCTCGTTGAAATCGACGTACCCGATCGCCGCGATCTGCTTGGTCAGCGGCACGTAATCGACCAACCAAGTGTTGACTCCCGCGAGCACGACGCGATACGGCGACAACTGCACGCGGCTGACGACTCCGGCCGGCAATGTGGCATCGGACGCCTCACCTTTCTTGCGCTTCGAGAGTGGCATGAAACAGACCGGGCATTTCTCTTTGTTGTTGTCACGCACAACCGACGGGTGCATCGGACAGAACCATTCGGAGTCACCAACCACATGTGCCGATTCGCCCGCCGGCCGAGTCCACTTCTCGTAGTGAGCCACGAGCGTATCCCACTGCGTGATCCCAGCGCCGATGGCGACAAGCACGGCCACGAATCGCAGCCTCGCCAGCTTCACCAGGATGATGAAATCGAACCACCACCACGCTTTCCGCCAGCCCTGCAAATGTGGCGGAGCTCGCAGGCCACCTTCGTCAATCGGCGACGATTCGAGCTTTGTTTCGGACATGACTTCTCTCCCGCAATTCACACTCGGCGAGCCGGTGGGCGTCAGCCCCCGGACGAAACGCACGTCAAATTGTCCGGAGGCTAACGCCCGCCGGCTCGCCAAGACATTCTTGGTTCAACCGCATGGCGAGCAGCCGAGACACGAGCCGGTGTCAAAAACAGGCGTTAACCCGCCAGCCCGGCCCGGCTGCTCGCCACTTGGTTGAAACGGAGCAGCGCGTGTCCGAGAACCGTTCTCAGACACGCACTCTCGGATCGTCGCTTCATGCGCGGTGCGTCCACACGCGTTGCGATACGACAACACCGATCAGTTGCCAAACTGGCCACGAATCTTACGGCCTGCGTCAAACTGGTTGGACGAACTGCGCGACATGTAGCTCCGCATCGGCGTATAGCCCGGAGCCTGATACGCGCTCTGATAGCGCTGACGATTCGCGGCGGCATTGTGCTGATGCTCGGCTGGCGGGACCGGGGCATCGGTGGGCATCGCGGCCGGAGCCGCACACGACGGAGCACAGCAACGCGACTGCACTGCGCAGCCGCCACAGCGACCACCACCACACGCCTGAGTGTCACAAACGCCGAAGCAAGTTCCACAAGTCAACACGGCCGAGAGACCGAACAATTTGAGAGTCGTAAACATGGCAAAGCCCTTTCGGAAATAGGACGCACGTCACCGCGCACGCGGCAAACCGGCGTCATCACCAGACAAGAACGGCTGCGAGACCCTTGGGAAAACGCTCCCAACTCGCCAACACCGTTCATCACACATACGTCAAGCGCCACGCACACACGCGGCACGACAGACAGCCAACCGACTCGCGCCGTTGAACACACGGGGCGCTCAAACCGGAGCCGATTTCCAAGAGGCGGCGCGAAACACGCCGCACATAAAAGCGGATTAGATCACCAAATGCCCAAAGACAATGACTCTGTCGACCGGTGGTATCTCACAACAGACACGCGACCAATCATTCTGCTGAGCGGTCAGCGAAATCGTAGGGGCTTGCCAATCGCTAACGATCAACCGCAGCCACAGCGTGGCAACATTGAACTCCGACACTCCGATTTGTTTGGTCAGCGTCGGGGGATCGGCGTGTTTCAGCGAACAGCAGCTTCCCGTCTTCAGATTCCGGAACTGTTGGCACGTCGGACAGTCGGACGACGATCCTGTTTGTCGTGTTGCCTTGGATTCCTTTTGCGCCACCAAATGCGGTCGGCAGCACGGCTTCAATGAGGAATCTTCGGGGCGGGGTTCGCCCGGCTTGCGGAAGCAGCACTCGCAGAAGAGTTGTCCCTTCGCCGCCGCGCACTTGCATTCCATCTGTGGCAATCCCGCGCCGAGGATGAATGGAATCATCCCCAAGACGAGCACTTTCCAGAGGATTTGGCGGACAGGATTCATCACATCACCGTGGCGAAGTTCAAACTGATCGCGTTCTTTGATGCCAATGTCGCGGACAGGTTTCACGCGATTCACGATTTTTGTCAAGATGGCCCCGAATCTCTTTTCCTATCAGCCGCGATTTCATGGGGCCGTGAATCAACGATTCCGAGAAGTCCCAATCTGCTCATGGCAAGTCGGATACCGTCGAATCGACTTCCCATACGGCAGGGTTTTGCAAACTGTTGGCTGCTGTCGTGTCGAGCACGACTGCTTCCTCCCAAGGCAGACGGCGCGAACGGTCTCACGCCACGCTTCAGCGCAAGGCAAGATTTCCCGCGACAATGTGGCTGATTGCTCGTGTATTGAAGTCTCATGCGACGCTTGGCATCGCCATTGCTTTGTCGCACTCAGCCCGCCGGGTGAGGTGAGGCGGAGAAAGCACAAAGCATGATGACCACCCGATTTCAGATGAGTTTTTCCGTTTTGATCGCGGCGGTCGCACTCATTGGATTTCCTTGGCACTTCATCGACTGCCGAGCCGGGGAGTTGACCTGCCGTTGTCGAGAGTCCGTCTGCTGCTGTGTCCGCAAGTCAAACACGAACGGTTGGCAGGTGGTCGAGTCGCGGTCGTTTCGGATTCATCACGTCGGCCAGCCCGCCGTGGCCGAGCGACTGGCCCCGGTCTGCGAACGAACTCGCCAATCGCTGCGCGAACGCTGGCTCGGCGAGACAAGTAACTCCGCATGGTCCCTTAAGGCAGCCAGTTGAAATTGATCTACCGGCAGTTTGGCTTGCTGAGTTATAGACCGCGAAAGGGTTTGGGAGAAACATCCAGGTCTCAGGGACGAGACGATGAATGCAGAACTGACAGAGGCTGTGATTGCAACGGCTC
>SYJG01000213.1 GCA_005798445.1 Planctomyces sp. | reverse complement strand
TGAGGAACTCATCTTCCACTTCCCCCACTATCAAGGGGACGCCCCGCATTCCGCGATCATGCTCGGCGACCTCAAGCTGCTGCACTTCTACGAGGACCATCACGACGAACTCTACGACCTCGCCAATGACATCTCAGAACGTCGCGACCTCGCCGCTCAGCGACCGGCCGACGCGAAGAAGCTGCGCGACCGACTCGAAAAGTATCTCACAGCGGTCAACGCGCAACTGCCGACCGTGAACCCTGACTATGACCCGAGCAAAGAGCCAACCGGTAAACGGGGCGGCAAGAACGAGCCCGATAATCCGAAGAAGGGCAACAAGAAGCCGAAGAAGTGAAGCATGAAAACCGTATTGGCCATTGTGGTGATTGCTGGCATGGCGGGCGGGGCGCTCGTTTGGAGTCAGTCCAGCGCGCCCACGGCGGAAGGGCCGAGCTTTCGGACGGCGACGCTGGAGCGTCGCGACGTGGCTTTGAAGATTGCCGCTTCGGGGACGATCGAGCCGGAAGAGATTGTTGATGTGGGGGCTCAAGTCGCAGGCAAGATCACGTCGTTCGGAGTCGAGCCGCAAAGCGAGACGAGCATCGACTACGGTTCACCGGTTGAGCCAGGGACGGTACTCGCGCGGATTGATGATTCGATTTACTCGGCCGAAGTGCAGCTCGCTCGATCGGCGTTTCATCAGGCCGAGCATCAGCAGCGGAACGCCGAGGCGGGAGTCACTCAGGCGAAAGCCAATCTCAAACGAGCCGAAGCCGAACTGACGCGGTACGAGTCCATGCGGGCTCAAGCTGAGAAGGATGTCGGTCGGTTGAGGTCGCTGGGACAGAGCAAAGTCGTGAGTCCGCAAGATGTCGAGTTCGCCGAAACCGCGCTCAGTACGGCCAAGGCTCAGAAACTGGTCGGCGAAGCGGCGATTGAGCAGGCGAAGGCGTCGATTGAAATGGCTCAGATTGCGGTGAGCGAATCGCAGGCGAAGGTCGAAGGGGCCGAAGCCGTGCTGAAGAAGGCGGAGAAGAATCTGGAATACACCACGATCCGCTCGCCGATCCGTGGAGTGATCGTGGACCGGCGCGTGAACATCGGACAGACCGTCGTCTCGAACCTGAATGCCCCGAGCTTGTTTCTGATCGCCAAGGATCTACGGAAGCTCGAAGTGTGGGCTTCGGTCAACGAAGCGGACATCGGAGCGATTCGTGTCGGGCTGCCGGTCGAGTTCAGCGTCGATGCGTTCCCGAACGAGACGTTTCGCGGCAGCGTGAAGCAAGTGCGGCTCAACGCCACGATGACTCAGAGCGTCGTCACCTACACGGTGGTCGTCGGCGTCGATAACGAGTCGGGAAAGCTGTTGCCGTATTTGACGGCGAATGTGCGTTTCGTCGTGAATCAGAAACCGGATGTGCTCGCGCTCCCAAACGCGGCGATCCGTTGGAAGCCGAAGCCGGAGCAGGTCGCGGCCGGGTTTCGCGAGGAGTATGTGGAGCAGTCACAACGCAAAGGTGGCGCGAAGAGAGAGGCGGGTGCCGCGTCGAAAGCCACGGTGTGGGTCCTCGACGGTTCGTTCGTGCGGCCGGTCTCTGTCGAAACGGGACTTGCCGACGCGAGTCATGTCGAGATCGTGGGCGACGAATTGTCGGAAGAGACGCAGGTCGTCATCGGTGAGAGTGCATCCGTCCGCAAGCAGACCAAGAATCCGTTCGCTCCGTCACTGACTCAGGGACTGGAGCGATAACCGATGAGTCCCGTCATCCGCCTCGACGACATCCGCAAGACGTACCAGATGGGAGATCAAAGCGTCGAAGTGCTGAAGGGTGTGTCGTTGACGATCGAACGCGGCGAGATGATCTCGCTGACCGGACCTTCCGGTTCTGGCAAGAGCACGCTGATGAACCTGCTGGGCTGTCTCGATCGACCGACGACCGGAGGATATTGGCTCGACGGGCAAGACGTGTCGCAGCTCTCGGCGGCACAACGGGCACGAGTTCGCGGCGGCAAGCTCGGCTTCGTCTTTCAGAACTTTCAACTGCTGTCGCGAACCTCGGCCATCGACAACGTGCTGCTGCCGTTGGAGTACTCGGGGACTTCGATGGATCGTCGTGAGGCGCGCCGGTTCGCGCATTCGTTGCTGGAACGAGTCGGCCTGGAATCCCGCGTTGACCACGAGCCGTCACAACTTTCCGGAGGTCAGCAACAGCGAGTCGCGATCGCCCGCTCGCTCGTCAATCGCCCGGCGCTGCTGCTCGCGGATGAGCCGACGGGAAACCTCGACTCGAAAACCAGCCGCGAAATTCTCGATCTGTTTCGCGAACTGCATCGCAACGAAGGGCTGACGATCGTGATCGTCACGCATGATCCGAATGTCGCGGCCAGCGCCGAGCGTGTCATTCGCCTGTCTGACGGACTGGTGGTCGAGGATCACCGCATCGAGCCGGGGTCTCTGCCCGCACCGGAGGCGACGCGATGCTGACCTCGTTGGGAAAGACGATTGCCACGGCCGTCAAAGCCATCCGCCGCAATTCGCTCCGCTCTTCGCTGACGATGCTGGGTGTGATCATCGGTGTGTCGGCGGTCATCGCGATGATGGAGATTGGCCAAGGTTCGACGCGCGCGGTGCAAGAGACGATCGCCCGCATGGGGGCGAATAACCTGATGATTCAGCCCGGCACGGCGGCCAGCGGCGGCATCAATCTCGGCGGCGGCACACGCAAGACGCTGACACTCGAAGATGCCGACGCGATTGCTCAGGAATGCAGCGACTTGATTGAAAGCGTCGCCCCGACCGTGCGCGCTCGAACGCAGGTCGTGTACAGCAACAAGAACTGGGTGCCGTACTACCTCTTTGGCACGACGCCCGAATATCTCGACGTGCGCGATTGGACGAATCTCGCGGAAGGTCGCTGCTTCACGTCGCAGGAAGTCCGCAACGGGCATCAAGTCTGCCTGCTCGGACAAACGATCGTGCGCGAGCTGTTCGGAGCCGAGTCCCCCATCGACCGCGAGGTGCGAGTCAATCAGCAACCCTTCACCGTGATCGGCGTGCTGGAGTGGAAGGGAGCCAACATGATGGGCTTCGACCAGGATGACGTGCTGCTCGCGCCGTGGACCGCGATCAAGATGCGCGTCTCTGGTCAGTCGGTCGAAAACGTCAATCAAAGCGCGAACACCGGAGGCACTTCGGGGCAGCCGACGCTCACCACCGACCGCCGATTCCCGGCGCAGTTGGCTTCGCTGTATCCGCTGAAGTCGCCGACAGCCGCGCTCAACAGTCCGCAGATGGACCGCCGCACGACCGTGGATGTGATTTGGGCTCGCGTGACGAACGCCGGCGACATTCGCGCGGCAAAGAAGCAAATCACCGAACTGCTCCGCCGCCGACATCGCCTGCGAGCCGATCAACCCGACGACTTCAGCGTTCGCGACTTGACCGAACAAAACACGGTTCTGGGTACGACTACGAAACTGATGGGGACACTGCTACTGATCGTCGCGCTGATATCGCTGGTGGTCGGCGGCGTCGGGATCATGAACATCATGCTCGTCAGCGTGACCGAACGAACTCGCGAAATCGGCCTGCGCATGGCGATCGGCGCTCGCCCCGTCGATGTCCTGCGGCAATTCCTGACCGAAGCCGTACTGCTGTGCGTCGCGGGCGGAGTCCTCGGAATTCTGCTGGGGCGCGGAATGTCGATCGCCGTTCGCGAAATCCTGGCTTGGCCAACGGAACCGTCGCTGCTCGCCATCGTGGCTTCCGTCGGTATCTCAGTGATCGTGGGAGTGATTTTCGGCTTTTACCCGGCATGGAAAGCGAGTCGGCTCGACCCAATTCAAGCCCTGCGCTACGAGTGACGTCGGCAGACCCAACCATCGAAACAAACCGGAATGTCGGTCACGACTTGAGTCGGACGGATAATTAAGACGTGAGTGGCAAGAGCACAACAGAGGACGACTTTGGGGCAAACGCTGCGAGACAGCCACACCCAACTTGAGGAGACGATGATGAGACGAGCGTTAATGACGTTGTCCGTGTTGTTGGCTTGCGCGAGTTCGGTCGTCGCGCATCCGTGGCATCGACATGCTCGGACGGAGGCAGACAAGACAGCAGACAAGACAGCAAACAAATCGGCGACGACACCCGCCGTCGAGGAAGCGATTGGCGGGGAATCGGTTGTGGATGACGAGCCGATCATTGAATTTCCTCTGCTGCTGGCATTGGCCGAGCAGAAACAAGGACGCGGGGACGCGCGTGAGGCTGAGGTGCCACAGATGGCGAAAGCTTTCGAAGCATTCGTCAAACTCAAGGCCATCAACACGCGCTGGGACGAGCGGTACTTCTACGTCGAATCGAACGGCATGCCGGCGCATCCCATGATGGTGGGCATCACCGCTTGGCAACAGCAGGTGCCGTTGCCGCAGAAGTACTTTGGCGAGAACTCATGGCAGATCCCGCTGCATCCGGTGCCCGCGAAGAAGCCGCAGTCCGCGAAGGGCAACTTCCTGCGTGGAGCGATCGCCGTCGCTGCGAACGGGATTCCGATTTTCAATCCGCTCAATAATCGCGGCGATGACGCTTTTCTGTTTGGCGAACTCGATGAGTACGGCGGGCACTGCGGTCGAGCCGACGACTATCACTATCACATCGCTCCGGTGCATCTGGAGAAGACTGTCGGCATAGGACTGCCGATCGCCTACGCGCTCGACGGCTATCCGATTTACGGCTACGAGGAACCGGATGGCTCGCCTGTCACGGGGCTCGATGCCTTCAACGGGCACAAAGACAAGAACGGCAACTACCACTATCACGCGACGAAGAAATATCCGTATCTCAACGGCGGCTTCTTCGGCGAGGTCATTGAGCGTGACGGGCAAGTCGATCCGCAACCGCGAGCCGAACCGCTGCGCCCGTCCTTGCCACCGATGCAAGGTGCGAAAATCACCGACTTCAAAGAGACGAAGCCCGGCAGCTACGTCCTGACCTACGACGTGAAAGGCAAGAAGGGGACGGTCAGCTACACGCTCGCCGCCGATGGTTCGGCCAACTTTTCCTTCACCGACACCAGCGGCAAGACGACCAACGAAACGTACTCAGGCAAGCGCCGCGGTCCGGGTGGCGGGAAGAACGGTCAGCCGCCTCGCGCAGGCGAACAGCGTCCTCCGCGACCTAGCGACGGGCCTCCCCCTCCGAAGGGCGATAACCCGCCGCCGCGAGGCGGGCGTCGACCGGAGACGCCTGCGGATGATCGTCCGCAGGCCACCGACGAACCGCGCCGGCCGAACCAGCCCACAGGAGGACAATCGTCGCCGGCGTCCGCCAAGATCCCCGCACTCAAGGTCATCAGTTCGTCTCTGGACGAGAAGGGACGCCTCTTGCTGGCATGCACCTGCGACGGCAACAGTGAATCTCCGGCTGTCGCTTGGACTGGGGCACCGGCAGGCACAAAGTCGTTTGCCGTGAGTCTCTGGCACACTGCGCAAGATCAGGAGAAGTCGTACTGGGTGGTCTACAACATCCCGGCGAACGTCGCGCGGCTTCCTCAGAACTCAAAGGGGATCGGAACTTTGGGGCAGAATGGCAAGCGGCGGGCGGAATACGACCCGATGTGCTCCAAAGGCCCGGGGCTCAAGACATATCACCTCACTGTTTTCGCTCTGTCCACCGAACAAGTACCAAAGCTGTCCCCCGACAAAGCCAACCGAGCCGGACTGCTCGAAGCGATCAAAGACATCACGCTGGCCGAGGGGACTTTGGACTTTCAGTACGAGCGGAAGAAGTGATTGTCGCGGAGCGCATTCATCAGCCGCAGGGCGTTAGCCCCGCTTAGAACCGGACGCTCGCGCGTTCCGGCTGATTAAGCAGGCCGATCAAAGTCTTTTGACACTCTCCTGCCTTCTCCGTGTTCTCGGTGCCTCTGTGGTCAGTCAATTCACCACAGAGGCACAGAGGACACAGAGAAAGAGAATACCTGCAATCGGTGTCAAAAGACTTTGGTCGGCCTACGGAATAGACTCTTTCGCAGTCTGACCACACCGCATTCGACGAAAGCTCGATCTCAGGATGACGATACGTTTCGTGCTGATTTTCGTTTCGACGGTGATCGGGCTGATGGCTCATCAAGTAACCCACGCGTCTGACAGGCAGGCCGTCGCGCCTTCTCCGCAGTTGTTGAACGATTTCCGCCGAGTCGTGATCGCCGATGGTGCTTCGAAAGTGCAGCGCGCGGCGGCGGATGAGTTGGCGGGCTACGCGGGGCGAGTGGTCGGACGGAAGCTGGATGTGACCACGTTCGGCAAGCTTGCTGCCGACGCGCCGGGGTTGTCGTTCTTCGTCGGCGACGATGTGGCCAAGCGAGTGCTTGGGAAATCGCCCAAGCCGTTGAAGACTGAGGAATGGATCCTGCGTACGGTGCCAAACGGACTAGTGCTCGCGGGCCACGACGGTGACACGGACCCGTGGTCGATCAGCACGCCGGCGGGAAGCATGCTCGCCGTTTATACGTTGCTGGAGGATCACCTCGGTGTGCGTTGGTTCTGGCCGGGGGAATTCGGTGAGCATGTGCCGTCGCGCCCTGACGCGACGTTACCGGTCCTCAATGAACGACGGCAGCCGGCCTTTGAGATTCGATCGGTGCAACTGGGTTATTCGAGCATCTACCACACGCCGACGTTTCACGATGCGGAGCGCAAGTGGGCTCGCCGAGTTCGGCTCGGTTGGGTGAAGTCGGCGGTGTTCGGCCACAGTTGGGAAGCGGCGTTTGATCTGCGAAAGGGCCTGACCTTTCGCGAGCACCCGGAATGGTTCGCGCTCGTCAACGGTAAGCGTCAGCCGCCGCAGATGTGTACCACTCATCCCGAAGTCATCTCACGGATGGTGGACTATGTGCTCAACGGCAAGCAGAACATCATGAATATCTCCCCCAGCGACGGCGGCGGCTTTTGCGAATGCGACCGGTGCCGAGCTTTGGACGTGCCGGGAGTGCTCGCCGCCGACAACAAACATGTGCAACTCAGCGACCGCATCTTCACCTATGCCAACGAAGTCGCACGCCGTGTCCGCGAGAAGAATCCCGCCAAGGGCTGCGGCATGTTCGCCTACACATACTACAACCGGCCGCCGCTGAAGATCACGAAGCTGGAGCCGAACCTGTATCTCTCGTTCGTCTTTCAAAGTGCCGCGCACCGCGATCCGGAGAACCTGCGCGAGTGGCGCGAATCCGTCGCCGGCTGGCAGGCGTTGCAGGCGAAACTCGTCGTGCGTGAGGGCTGGGGCAACCATTACTACCACGACCTGCCGTTCCTTCACGATCGGCAGATTATCGCGAATCTCGCCGAGTCGCAGCGACTCGGTTTTGTCGCCGCGTATGGCGAAGGGACCAAGAACTTCGCTGCGACGGCTCCGAACTATTGGGCGTTGACTCACATGCTGTGGGATCCGCAGCGGGATGCGACCAACCTCATGCGTGACTTCTACGAGTCTGCCTACGGTCCCGCAGCCAAGGACATGGAGGCGTACTTCCAAGCCTACAACCAGGCACTCGACTCAAACTGGTCCAAACGCGACCGCAATGTGGACACCAACCTCATCGCCTATGCGAACCTCATCGGAGCCTGGGGCAAACTGATTCCCCGCGAAGCCCTCGACGAAGCGGATCAACATCTCAAAGCCGCCGAAGCAAAGGCATCGCCGGGCGAATATGCCGGACGCGTCAAGTTTCATCGCTTCGGCCAGGACTACACCCGCGTGATGTGGGAACTGCTCGGCAACTATCGACAGCTCGCCGAACTCGGAGTGAAGCTCGACACGTTCACTTCCGTCGTCAAAGAGCGTCGCGATGCACCCGCCGAGCGCGACGCCTTGCTTCAGCGGACCTACGAACTCGGCGAACAGCGCGAGCAATTGCTGCTTGCCCACCGCGACTGGGCTGGCCCCGATGAAGGACTTTATGCTTACACAAACGACGCCAAGATCCGCCAGTGGCACGCTGCCGTGAAAGCCGCGCTTGGCATCGACAAACCTACGGCGCTGACCAAGCAGTCGCTCGGCAAACAATGACGACGATGTCGTCATGAAAGACGGAGAACCAATGACCCACCTGTGAGCCGCCAGGCGCTAGCCGCGGGTTCTGATCCGTGCCACAGAAATGAGCCGCGCGGCGCTAGCCGCAGTCTTACAGGTTGCAGGATTTTCTCTTTCTCTGCGTCCTCTGCGCCTCTGTGGTGAATTGACTGACCACAGAGGCACAGAGAACACGGAGAAGACTGGCGAGTGTCAAAAGACTCTGTTCGGCCGACTGATCCGTGCCACAGAAATGAGCCGCGCGGCGCTAGCCCCGGTTTTACAGGTTGCAGGATTTTCTCTTTCTCTGCGTTCTCTGTGCCTCTGTGGTGAATTGACTGACCACAGAGGCACAGAGAACACGGAGAAGACTGGCGAGTGTCCCAAGACTGTGTGCGGCCGACTGATCCGTGTCACAGAAATGAGCCGCGCGGCGATAGCCCCGGTTTTACAGGTTGCAGAATTTCTCTTTCTCCGTGTCCTCTGCGCCTCTGTGGTGAATTGAGTTACCAAACGACATTGATCGAACCAATCATGAAACTGACTCTCACTCTGCTGACCGCATTGCTTCTCACGCCGCTGTGGCAACTGCACGCCGCCGAACCTCTCCCGACTCCGCCCGCGTTGTGGAAGGACCACGACCCCAATCATGGCCACTTCAATGAGGAGATCGTCAAGCAGGACACTCAGAACGGCATCTTCCACCGCGACTCCTACATCAGCGCGTATGTGCTCGGCGAAGAGATCCGCGTTTACTGCCGCTACAGCGTGAAGGTGGGAGCAACGACGGCTCCGGGGCTGCTCGTGGTGCATGGCTGGATGGGGGCGGCGAACCCCGATCGGACGTTTGTTGACGAGGGCTGGGCCGTGATGGCTCATGACTACTGCGGCAAGACCGGGGATCGTCCGCACTTCAC
>SYJG01000021.1 GCA_005798445.1 Planctomyces sp. | reverse complement strand
GGGAGAGGGCTAGGGTGAGGGACTCCTCCTGCGGTTGACCCTCATCCGGAGGCAAACCAATCGGCCGAACAATCGGTTCGTCATCCAAGGTCTCTCGTGATGCGGTTCCCTCACCCCGGCCCACACCCAATGGGAGAGGGAGAAAGTTGGGTTGTGCCGTCGAGTGATAATTCATCGCCAACATGACGACGCTTCGCACCGGCGGCAGCACGCCAGACGGATGCTCGTAGGCCGCCTCGCGACGCGGGAAGTAGTGCATCTCACCGGCAAAGCCGCGGTCCAACCAGCGTTTCAGCCAGTCGAACCCCTCCGGTCGCACTGCGGCGGCGATCCCGAACAGGTCGAAACCGAGCTCGCGGGATTTCTCCTTCAGTGCGGTTTCGAGTGGGATTGCGGACACACATCGGCCCTTGGGAACATGACGCGGAGGAAACTCGGTCGTTGCGAGGCTTTTCAGCCCGATGGTAGCATGTGCCCCTTCCGCGACCACCGGTTTTGATCCCACCGAACGTCCCGCCGCGATTCGCCTCTTAGGGAGTTGTCCATGAAATCCTGTTGGCTCAAGTTGCTCGTGCTGTTGCCGCTGGCCTGGTGGTTGGCCTGCTGCGGGATGAGCGTCCTCTCGCCGACGTTCGACCTCGGCCTGCCGACCGCCGATGCCGCCGATCAACCGGCAGCAGAAAACGGCGCGATCGACTTCGAAAAACAGATCAAGCCGATCTTCGCGAAGCACTGCGTGGACTGTCATAAGGCCGACAAAGACGAGTCCGGATTTCGGCTGGACGTGGGCCATCTGGCCATCAAGGGTGGCGACCGTGGCGTGGCGATCGTTCCCGGCAAGAGTGACGAGAGCCTGCTCTTCCAAGCTTTGATCGGCAAAGGGGACATCACCGCGATGCCGTACGAGAAGCCGCGACTGCCGCCCGCCGAGATCGAACTCATCAAGAAGTGGATCGACAGCGGCGCGAAGGTGCCGGCGTCCGATGTGACGGGCACGGTCGTCAAAAGCAATCACTGGTCGTTCCAACCTATCCGCCGTCCGGTGGTTCGCCACTCGCCACTCGCCACTCGTCACTCGCCACTCGTCAATCCGATCGACGTCTTCGTTCGCGCGCGGCTCGAACGCGAAAAACTCGCACCGTCGCCGGAAGCGGATCGTTCGACGCTGATCCGAAGGGTGAGTTTGGATCTGCTCGGCGTGTTGCCATCTCCAGACGACGTGCGTGAGTTCGTGAACGATCCCGAACCGGATGCCTACGAGCGGCTGGTCGATCGGCTGCTGGCGTCGCCGGCCTACGGCGAGCGGCATGGGCGGCATTGGCTCGACATTGCGCGGTACGCTGACTCGAACGGCTTCACGATTGATTCGGCTCGGCAGGTTTGGAAGTACCGTGAGTGGGTCATCAACGCGATCAATGCCGACCTGCCGTTCGATCAATTCACCGTCGAACAACTCGCCGGCGACTTGCTGCCGAACGCGACGACCGAGCAGCTCGTCGCGACCGGCTTTCACCGCAACACGCTGGTCAACGAAGAGGGTGGCACCGATCAGGAACAATTCCGCGTCGAAGCAGTCGTCGATCGCGTCAGCACGACCGGAGCGGCGTGGCTGGGGCTGACGATCGGCTGCGCTCAGTGTCACTCGCACAAGTACGACCCAATTTCGCAGCGCGATTTTTACAAAGTCTTCGCCGTCTTCAATCAGTGCGATGAGCCGAGCGTTCCGGTTCCGTCCGCCGAGCAACTCGCCGCACAGAAACGGCTCGATGCCGAAGTCGCCGAGGCCGAGAAGCCACTGAAAGAACTCGATGCCGAGTTGCTCAAGGGGCTGCCTGACTGGGAACGATCCGTTGCCTCGCAATCCGAAGGAGGTTGGACGATCCTCGACCCGGCCGTCTGGAAGACCGATAAAGGGGCGACGCTGACGAAAATCGAGGATTCCCGATTGCTCGTCGATTTCAGCACGCCAGCCAACGACGTTTACACGATCACGTTCGACGTTGGAGTTCCGGCTTCAGCCGGTCAACCGCCCGAAGGCGGAATTCCAACGCCGATCACCGCGATCCGCCTCGAAACGCTCAACCACCCCAGCCTGCCGATGATGGGTCCCGGCCGAGCCGAGGGAAACTTTGTGCTCAGCGAGTTCGAGGTGCTGGCGGGCGAGACGAGTCTCCCGCTTGCCAAGGCGATTGCCGACCATTCGCAGGAGGGCTATCCGGTCTCCGACGCGATTGATGGCAAGCCGACGACCGGTTGGGCGATCAACGTGAAACCAAATTCCGGCGAGATGCTCAACGTCCCGCGCGAGGCGGTCTTCTTCCCGAAAGAGCCGATCGTCGCAAAGCCCGGAACCAAGCTGATCGTGAAGATGCACCAGTTGCATTCGGTGCCGAATTATCTCGTCGGCTGCTTTCGCATCTCAGTCAGCGGAGCGTCCGCCGATGTGCTGTCGGTCCCGGCGAGCATCAAGAAGATCGTTGCGACGCCGGCCGACAAACGCTCGAAGCAGCAGGTCGAGCAACTGCAAACCGCGTTCAAGAACACCGACCCGCGCCGCAAGCCGCTCGCTGACAAGCTGGACGGTTTGAAGAAGCAGCTCGACGCGCTGAACAAGTCGATTCCAACGACGCTCGTGTTCAAGCCGAAGGCTGAGCCGCGTCCGACACACATCATGATCCGCGGCGACTTCCTGCGCAAAGGTGCCGCCGTCGAACCGGGAGTCCCGGATGTGCTGCCGGCAATTCACGTCTCGAAAGACCTCGATGCCAAGAAGCGGACGACCTCCGCACGACTCGATTTTGCGAAGTGGCTCTGCTCGCCTGACAACCCGCTGACCGCGCGAGTCACCGTCAACCGCGCCTGGCAAGCCTTCTTGGGAACAGGACTCGTCCCGACCGAGAACGACTTCGGCACGCAAGGCGACCCGCCGACGCATCCGGAGTTGCTCGATTGGCTGGCCTCAGATTTGATGGCGGACTGGTCGCTCAAACGCTTGCACCGTCTGATCGTCACCAGCGCGACGTACCGCCAGGCTTCGCACATGCGACCAGAACTGCGCGAACGCGATCCGGCGAACAAGCTGCTGGCTCGGCAAGCACGCCTGCGGTTGGAAGCGGAACTCGTTCGCGACGTCTGCCTGTCGGCAAGTGGCTTGCTGACTCGGCATCTCGGTGGTCCGGGAGTCAATCCGCCTCAGCCCGAAGGCATCTACATCGTCACTCAGCAGAAGAAGCCGTGGGCCGAGAGCAACGGTCCCGACCGCTTCCGCCGCGGCATGTACACCTACTTTTGGCGGAGCAGTCCGTACCCGATGCTGCCGACGTTCGATGCTCCCGACGCGAACGGCACATGTACTCGCCGCAATCGCTCGAACACACCGCTGCAAGCTCTGACGCTCGCCAACGACCGTTCCTTCCACGAGTTCGCCGTCGGACTCGCTGATCGCATCATGTCGTTCGGCCCGCTGCCGCCGACTCCACCGCCGTCGGTCGCTGACAGCGATGATGCCCGACTGTGGCAAGCGGTCGAGTTGTGTTACTCGCGCCCGCCGACCGATCTGGAACTCCGAAAACTGCGCGAGTTTCTGAATGCTCAACGCACCGCCTTCACCGCCGATCCGAAAGACAAGGACCCGGCGAAATCTGCCTGGGTCGCTGTCGCTCGCGTGCTGCTGAACTTGGATGAGTTCATCACTCGCGAATAATTTCTCCTGAACGAGACCTGCCCAATGAACCTCGAACAACAACATCTCCGCGAAATCACTCGCCGGCATTTCTTCGCGAACACCGGAGTCGGACTCGGCTCGGTCGGGCTGGCGTCGCTGCTGGCCAAGGACAGCTTGCTCGCGGCACCAGCAACGAGTTCTTCCGGAGACGCGGCGCGCGCGACGAATCCGATGGCTCCGCGCGACGGGCACTTCCCGGCGCAGGCCAAGCAGGTCATCCACATGTTCATGGCGGGTGGGCCGAGCCAGCTTGAGCTGTTCACGCCGAAGCCAAAGCTCATGGAAATGAGTGGGCAGGTGATTCCCGAATCGTTCGTGGCGGGCAAGCGGTTCGCGTTTCTCAAGAAGGACGCGACGCTGCTCGGCTCGGCGAGGAAGTTCCGGCAGTGGGGCGAGTCAGGAGCGGTCATCAGCGAGTGCTTGCCGCATCTCGGTTCGATCGCGGACGACGTGACGTTTATCCGCAGCATGAAGACCGAGGTCTTCAATCACGGCCCAGCGAAACTCTACATGAACACCGGCTTCGAACGCTTCAGCGGCCGCCCGGCGATGGGAGCCTGGGTGACGTACGGCATCGGCAGCGAAGCAGACAGTTTGCCCGGCTTCGTCGTGATGCACAGCGGCCCGCGTGGTCCGCGCGGCGGCACGCCGCTGTGGGCCAGCGGGTTCCTGCCGACAAGTTATCAAGGCGTGCCGCTGCTCAACGGGGCCGAGCCGATTTTGAATCTGTCGAACCCGGCGGGAGTCAGTGAAGAACGACAAGGGGATTTCGTTTCGACCGTGAAAGACCTCAATGCCGAGCGACTGAAACTTGTCGGCGACCCGGAGATTGCGACTCGCATCGCGGCCTACGAGATGGCGTATCGGATGCAGACGAGCGCTCCCGAACTGATCAACTTCCGCGACGAGACCAAAGAGACGCTCGAGATGTACGGTCTCAAAGACCCGTCGAAACCGAGCTTCGCGCGGAACTGCCTGCTTGCGCGGCGGCTGATCGAACGAGGCGTCCGCTTCGTCCAGCTTTATCACACCGACTGGGATCATCACGGCAATCCCGGCACCGATCTCGGCAAGGCACTCGATGATCGCTGTGCGGAAACCGATCAGGCGTCCGCCGCGCTGGTCAAAGACCTCAAGCAACGCGGGTTGCTCAACGACACACTGGTTCTCTGGGGGGGCGAGTTCGGTCGCACTCCGCAAGGGGAGCCGCGCGACAAGCTCCCTGGCCGCGATCATCACCTCGAAGCCTTCACGATGTGGATGGCCGGTGCCGGAGTGAAGCCCGGCATCTCGATCGGCCAGACCGACGAGATCGGCTACTACATCACTGAGGACCAAGTTCACGTCCACGACCTGCAGGCGACGATCCTGCATCTGCTTGGCTTGGACCACAAACGTCTGACGTTCCGCTTTCAAGGCCGCGATTACCGGCTGACCGATGTCGGAGGAAACGTCGTGCAGAAGATTCTCGCGTAACGATGTAGCCCGACCCCTTGTGGGTCGGAGGATTCCACGCCTTCTGTGAATCATCCAGGACACAAGGGCCTGGGCTACAGGATTTCGATCAGCGTCCGAGCAAGTGCCGCAACGCTCCGTCGAGCGTCGGGCAGCGGAATTGAAAGCCGGTTTCTTGCAGCCGCTTCGGCACGACACGCGTGCTGGCCAGTAGCAATTCTTCGCCCATCTCGCCCATGAGCAGCTTCACGACGAACGCTGGTAGCGGTGCGATCGTTGGGCGGCCGAGAACTCGGCCGAGTGTTTTGGTGAAGTCTCGATTCGTGGACGGTTCGGGCGAGACCGCGTTCACCGGGCCTGCGAGTTCGTCGTGCGTGATCGCGTGATGAATCGCACCGATCACGTCGTCGAGCGCGATCCAGCTCCAAAACTGACGGCCAGTCCCAACGACTCCACCCGCGCAGAGTTTGAACGGCAGCAGCATCTTTTCGAGTGCTCCGCCGCGCGGAGTCAGCACGACTCCGATTCGAAGATTGACGACGCGAATGCCGGCATCGCGAGCGGGATTCGTTGCAGCTTCCCAATCGCGACAGACATTGCAAAGGAAACTCAGGCCGGGTGGACTGGCCTCGGTCATCACGGATTCGCCGCGTTCGCCGTAGTAGCCGATGGCCGAAGCGCCGACCAACACGCGCGGCTTGTTCGTCAGTTTGGCAAGAGCCTCGCTGAGCACGCGCGTTCCGTTGACTCGGCTGTCACGGATGCGGGATTTCTTCGCGTCGTTCCAGCGGCCGGTTGCGATGTTCTCACCAGCGAGATGCACGACGGCATCGAGTCCTTCCAGCTTCGAGGAGTCGATCGTGCCGGATTGAGGATTCCACTCGACCTCGTCTGATCCAGCAGCGGCACCGCGCACGAGTCGCACGACGCGGTGTCCGCCGGTTGTCAGAAAGGAGACGACGGCCGAGCCGACCAGTCCGGTCGATCCCGTCACAAGAATGTTCATGGCTGTCTTTCCTTGGAGAACTCGCGCTGCGTGATGAGCGACCAGGTCAGCGGCAGTCACTCGATGCCGATAGGCAAACGTCCGAGTCAACGACTTTCGAATTGAGCGACCGAGCAGGAAGCGTCCGATCGCTCCCAGTGGGACATCGTACTGGATGCGGTCTTCCAGCCAACTCGCCTCGTGGCTGTTCTCGGCGGGAGTCATGCGATGCGTGTGTTCCCACCGCGCGAACGGCCCATCGACTTGGTGATCGCGAAAGCCGATGCCATCCGCCAATGCGTGATGCTCGGCAACCCAGCGCCGCCGAAAGGGACCGATCGGGATGACGAATTCCGCCTGCTCGCCCCCCGTGAGCGACCGCGCCGCCCTGCGAAGTTCGACCTGCTCCCACGGCGGCAACAGCCGCTCGAAGGCTCCGGCGCGAGCGTGCCAGGAGAACAATTCCTCCGCCGACACGGGCATCAAACTGCGTTGGACAATCTCGGACATGGAAACTCCGTCGCCTGACTCTCCGAGTCGGGTACTTTGAACGGTCCCGACTCAGAGAGTCGGGCTACGAACCGCAGGATCGACCGAGGATTCACGGCATCGGGCGGATCGTAGCGGCGGATTATCGGAACTCGACCGGCACAGCCGTTTCTTCCCGCAGGTCTCGGCTTGCTGGTGCCGATTTCTACCGATAGCATCGGTCCCCCTTGATGCTTCCGGGCGTATGTTTCCGGGACCACGGAGCCTGAATCATGCTGCGAGTTCTCAGCCATCCCCGACGATTGTGTACCGGCCTGACGCGGCGCGACCTGCTGCAAGCGGGCGGTTTAGGTGTTGCCGGTTTGAGCCTCGACACGCTCCTCTCGAACGAGGCGGCTCAGGCGGCCAGCGGCTTGCGCGTGCAGGGCGAGCTCAGCAACTCGTTCGGCAAAGCAAAACGCTGCATCGTTCTGTTTTTGTACGGTTCGCCGAGTCAGCTTGAGACGTTCGACATGAAGCCGAACGCTCCGGTCGAGATTCGTGGCACGATGCAGTCGATCCCGTCGTCGCTGCCCGGTTGCGACGTCTGCGAGCATCTGCCGCACATGGCCAAGATCATGGATCGCACAACCGTCGTGCGGTCACTGACACACCCGCATCCAATCCACGGCGTCGCGTATGCCATGACCGGCGCGGGAGCACTCGACGTCAACGCCGAACTTGAACCGAACGACCCGCGGCATCATCCGTACTTCGGTTCGGTGGTCGAGTACTTCGATCGTCAGCGTCGCGGCGGCAAGCTCGGCGACTTCGTGCAGAACGCCGCGTTGCCCTTCCCGTTCAGCAGTCAGCGCGTCGATCAGCCTTTCCGAGCCGGCCCGTACGGCGCGTTCCTCGGAGCCGCATACAACCCGACCTGGACCGAGTTCATCGGCCAGGGGACCAAGACGATCACGAAGGCTCGCCCCGGTTTCTCGTGGACCGGACTCGAACCGTATCTCGGCTGCACGCCGGATTCGTATTTCCGCATGGCCGCAACAGACGCCCCGAAAGACATGACCGTCGATCGCATGAGCCGTCGCCGCTCGCTGCTGCAACAGTTCGAGGGCGAGCGCCGCGATCTCGAACGGACGCTGGCGGGGACGTCGCACAGCAAGATGCAAGAGATGGCGTTCAACCTCATCAGTTCGACGAAGGTCGCCGACGCGCTCGACGTGCGGAAGGAATCGCCGACGACTCGCGAGTTGTACGGCCATACGCTCTTCGGTCAGTCCTGCCTGGCCGCGCGAAGAATGCTGGAAGCGGGGACGCGATTGGTCTCGGTCTTCTGGGACGAATTCGGACTCGCGGGGGATGCGTGGGACACGCACTACGAACACTTCCCGCGGATGATCGACCAACTGCTCCCCGGTTTGGACCGAGCGTATGCCGGTTTGATTCTCGATCTGGAGCAGCGCGGAATGCTCGACGACACGCTGGTCGTCTGCATCAGCGAGCATGGCCGGACTCCGAAGATCAACAAGGCTCAAGACGGCGGCCGCGATCACTGGTCGCAGGCGTACTGTGCTCAGTTCGCCGGCGGCGGAATCGCGAAGGGCCGAGTACTCGGAGCGACCGACGCTCACGCGGCGGAAGTCACCGATCATCCGCTCTCGCCGAAGGACATGCTGGCGACGATGTACCACCTGCTGGGGATCGACCCGCACGCCACGCTGCCCGACAAAGTCGGCCGCCCGCAACCGATGCTTCCCGAAGGAAGCCACGTCGTCACCGAGATGCTGGCGTAGCCCTTTTGGAGTGCGACGGCCCAAGCCGTCGCTTTTCAAAACGCGATGATCAACGGAATTGATGGCTGACGGCTCGCCCGGTGTGTATTGAAAAGCGGTGACTTGGGTCACCGCACTCCAAAGCTATTTGGCGTCTTTTGCCATCGGCACCGGCATCCGCACCACGAGATCATCGCCGCGCGGGTCGTCGTCGAAGCTGCGGCCTTCTTCGTCTTTCTCGTTATCGCCGACGCTGTAGAGCAGATAGCCCTCGGCCGTCTTGGCGTACTTCAGAGTTTGTCCGGAAAACAGGTCGGTCGGAATCTCGGCAATGTGTTTCGGAGCGAGCGGCTTCAGTGAATCGGGGTACGAGCCATGATCGGCTCGATACGCTTCGAGGGCGAACGCGAGTTCCAGATTGCGCATTTTTTGGATCGCACGGCCCTCGGCGATTCCCACTTGTTGAACGGCGGGAAGCAACAACGCGATCAACGCGTCGGACATCGTCTGACTGATGGCCGGCTTGCCTCCGAGCAGTGACAGCAGTGCCTGTGGACCTCGGCTTTTCTCGACCAGTTTTTTGACGTCTTCGTTGAACTGTTTGACCTCGGCGGTGCGCTCGCGGTAGTCGGGCTTGCGGAGCGTCGCCGACAACCGGTCGTACCACTTGTTGGCGGACTTGAGTACCACGTCCCAATCGACGGATTGCATGATCGCTCCCTCGGCCAGTTTTTCGACCAGAGTGCCGTCGCCCCCTTCGGCTCCGTTGGCAATGTCCTGCCATTTCATCTGGCCGCGAGCCATGCGGTATGCGCAGTCGAGGAACATGACTCGCTCACAGTAATCGAGCTTATCCGCCACGGACGCTCGCGGTGGAATACGGTCGAGCTGCTTACGATACATCGCCAGCATCTTCGCCGACGGTTTCGTTTCGGAGAGGAATAGCAGCTCACCCCGGATGGCGATGGCTTCGATCGCGACACCGACGAGGTACTCGATCAGCGTCGGCCCTTGTCCGACCAGCCGGCCAAGCCGGTGCATCGTCATCAGATCTCGCCACGCATCGACTTGGCTCCCCTCCGCCAGTTCCCACATCGCTCGCGATGACAACGCGCGGGCCAGCTCGCGTGACTTTTGCACGCCCGGCAGCAAGACCGCGATCATGGCCGCGTCAGGTTCCGCGTCGGTGCCAACCAGTGGCGAGAAATACTTGGGACGTTCCGTCGCCAGCTCGAGCGTGCGCAGCGGAATCTCGTTCTGCTTGAGCCATTCGGCGATCAACGGAAATTCGGCCTTCGTCCAAGGACGCTCGCCAGACTTTGACTGCATGTCGTTGATCGCGTTGACGTCCTTCAGATCCACCGGATTCTCACGAGCCCATCTTCCAAGCCACTGAAAATACTTCCCTTCGTCCGGAATCGGCTCGACCCCCATCCGCCGAAAGAACACGTCGGGCTGCCGCTTTCCTCCTTCTGGGTTTGGCCCCGTCACTTGGTACAGCAGCACGCAGGCATTGTTCTCTGGCGTCACCCCTTTGCCGAATCGCCGGTTGACCGCCTCCAGATAATCGACGGTTCCGTCCCCCTTGAGCGGCTCGGTGGCCCAGGTCGTCTCCTTGGAAATCGTGATCTTCGGAGATGTCAGTTTCGGCTTTGCTTTTTCAGCTTTGTTCTCTTGAGCGAGGCACCAACTTGAAATGACGCAACCGATGATCGCCGCGAAACCGATCCAATGTCGTGCCGATGGAATGGTCATGGTTGATGCTCCTGTGAAAGATGACCGCGCCCCAATTTCTCATTGTTCTGCCCCCATCGTCCTGCCAAGAGAGTTGGCAGAACAATGGGGGCAGAACAATGGGCTGAAAGGGAGAGTGATCGTTGTGGCCGGTGTTTTTGTCTGACAGATTGGAAAGTTCTGCATCAGGACAGCACTTCTGCCACGACTCGTCCGGCGACGTCGGTGAGCCGGTAATCGCGACCCGCGTAGCGGTACGTCAACCGCGTGTGATCGAGGCCGAGCAGATGCAGGATCGTCGCATGAAAATCGTTGACGTGAACGCCGTTCTCGGCGACGCGGATGCCGTGCTCATCGGTCGATCCGTAAACCGTTCCACCCTTCGCGCCGCCGCCGGCCAGCCAGGACGAAAACGCCCACGAGTGATGCTCGCGGCCTTTCGCATCGGCGACGTTGTTGAACGGCGTGCGACCGAACTCGGTCGTCCACACAACCAGCGTGTCGTCGAGCAATCCGCGACCCTTCAGGTCTTTGAGCAATCCGGCGAGCGGCTGATCGACATTCTTCGCCAGACGATCGTGATCCAGCATGTCGCCGTGCGAATCCCAATTACCGGAAGAGCCGGTGTCGATCAACTCGACGAATCGAACGCCTCTTTCGATCAGTCGTCGCGCGGCGAGACACTGCCACGCGAAACCTCCGGTGCTGCCCCGCGGCAGACCGTACAGGGCGAGCGTCTCGTCGGTCTCCTTCGACAAGTCGAACGCTTCCGGGGCGGCGATCTGCATCCCGAAGGCGGTCTCGAACGAACGGATGCGCGCGGCCAGAGCGGGATCGTTGCCGCGCTCGGTCAGATGCCGCCGATTCATCTCGGCTAGTGCGGCGAGTTCCTTTTGCTGGCGAGGCGACGAGACACGCGGCTTGATGTTCCGCATCGGCTCGGCACCGGGAACGACGAGCGTCCCTTGATGACTCCCCGGAAGAAAGTCGCTCGCCCAAACTTGCCCGCCGGCATACGGCGACTGCGGCGCGATCACCACGAACGACGGCAGGTTGTTGTTCGGACTGCCGAGTCCGTAGCTGACCCACGATCCGATGCTCGGCCGAGCTTGATTGAACGACCCGGTGTGCATGCCCAGCGTCGCGTTGTAGTGGTTCGAGTGATCGCAGTGCATCGACCGAATCAGCGCGATGTCGTCCACGCACTCGGCGACATGCGGAAAGAGCGTGCTGACTTCGGTACCACACTCGCCATGCGGCCGGAACTCCCACTGCGGCCGCTTGAGGAACAGCTTTTCGTAGCCGGGCCGATTGCGAGTCTCCGGATGATCGAGCACCACCTGCTTGCCGACGTCGCGATGCAGCGCCGGTTTCGGATCAAACGTATCGACGTGCGAAACGCCGCCGCTCATGAAGCAGAAGATGACGTTCTTCGCCCGCGCCGCCTGATGAGCCGCCCGCGCCGCCAACGGATCGGCTGACGACTCGTCCGCCAACAACTGCGACACAATCCCCGGCCAGAGCACCGAACCGGCAACGGCGGATTGAAGCACTCCGCGACGAGAACAGTGATCGCACAAATCTCGATTCATCAGCTTCTCCACTCGGTCACTTCCACCTGAGTTCATCCACGCAGTCACGCAAGTCGGCCTTGATCGTCGCCCAGCGAGTCTTCCAGAGCATACTCGGCATCCGTTTGTCGTCCACGTCGTCGGTGTAAATCAACTGCCGCATCAACACGGCCAGATCGTGAACGTGAAACTTCTCCCGGAAGTCGCGGCAAAGACGACTCAGGGACTTGCCCGATTTCAGCAACGCCCACAGATCGACGAAATCCTTTTTCGTGCGGCGATGACAGATGGCCGCCAGCTTCATCGTGCCGATGTCGTCCAGTGCGGCCATGTCGCAACTCAAAGGTGAGCAGCGACGAATTGGACGTAATCGAGGGTACTCGTACTTCATCGCTAACACTCGCACGCCATGTAGCTTGCCGTGCAACGCTTTCGCTTCCGAACCCAGTGACACGAACGGCAGCGATTGGAGGAGTTCTCGTTCCAGCTCGGCAAAGTCGAGTTGCGAACTCGACACAAAAAAGTCGAGATCAACGGAACAACGGTGTCCAAGTTGCAAGGCCAGAGCGGTTCCGCCTGCCAGGTAAGCTCCGTGCGATCGGAGGATCGGCCCCAGCTTGGCCAATGCGGCTTGCTGTCGAGCACCAATCACATTGGTGTGCCAAGTCGCCATATTACCCCGCTCGCCGATCCCAGATTTCACGACCCTCGGCATTCAGCCACGCATCGACGGTACGCTTCGGTAACTTCCACATGGCTTGCCAGAAGCGGAGTTGCTCACGCGAAAGTCCGCGACCGTGACACTTCTCGACCAGTCGTTTCAACGGCTCATCGCCGACAGTACGACAAAGCCATTTGATGCTTTCCCAGTCGCCAGCTTCCAAAACTCGCTGAGCCACAAAGTCGCCGTGCGTCTCACCATTGAGTCGATGAAAGGGTGTGTCCCAAAACAAAGGCCGCAACTGCTTCGGCAGCTTGCGAGGAAGTTGGACGATGTTATTGATTCGCTGCGACACGGATCGCCTCAATCGACGTACAAGAATTCGTTGCTGCTCAGCAGGACTCGCAGCCATGCGGACCAGGCTTGAATGGGACGGTCGGCTTCCGGGACGTCGGCCAAGTCGCGTTGGTACTCTGACAAGAATCGCTGCGCGGCGTCCCGTTCGTCGGAGGTGATCGGGCGGCTGAAGAGCAACACGAAGAGACGGTCGAAGCGTTGCGCTTCGGGCAACGATTGCAGTCGCCGGGCGAGGCTTTCGGACTTCGCATGGACGAACGGGTCGTTCAAAAAGAACAACGCCTGAGTCGGGACCGTGGTCGTGAAGCGGTCGGGGGTGCTCGTCGCTGTGTCGGGGCCGTCGAAGAGCGCGAACAGCGGATGCCGTTTGATCCGTTGCAGCATCAGGTAGACGCTGCGGCGATCGTGCTCATAGACCGCCGCAAAGGGACCGTGTTGCGTGAAGCCCCAAGTCTTCTCGTCGGGGAACGGATGCGGCCCGCCGGGTGAACGGTCGAGATCGCCACTGACAGCGAGGATTGCGTCACGGAGTTCCTCGGCCGAAAGACGGCGAGGAATGAGGGGCGAGGGATGAGGGGCGAGGGGCGAGTCGGAAGGCAGGGAGCCGATGTTGTCTATGTTTTGCTCGCCCCTCGCCCCTCGTCCCTCGCCACTCCTCCCACAATACGCCTCACTCGTGACCATCAACCGGTGCATCGCTTTCATCGACCAGCCGCTCTCCATGAATCGGACGGCCAGCCAGTCGAGCAGTTCGGGATGAGTCGGCGGTTCGCCGCGCGTGCCGAAGTCGTTGGGGGTCTTCACGAGTCCGACTCCGAAGTGATGTTTCCAAATCCGATTGACCATGACGCGCGCGGTCAACGGGTTGTCACGCGACGTCAGCCACTCGGCGAGTTGCAGTCGGCCACTGCCAGAATTCGGTGGGACCGTTTGTCCGCCGAGTACGCTCAGAAAGCGGCGCGGCACCGCATCGCCCAGCGATTTCGGATCGCCGCGCAGATGAATCTTCGTGTCGTGCGGCTGTCCTTCCGAGACGGCATAAGCCAGTTCGACCTTCGGCATGGTGGCGAGCAACTCGGTGCGCTGCCGATTGAGTTCCGCGAGTTTCGGCGCTGCTTCGATCGGTTGGGACAGTGATTCCGCGATGTTGCCGCTGATGTGTTCGACTCGCCACCCGACGCCGTCTCCACCAGCAGGGTGTGCATCGGCCGCTCGGCCGCCGATTCGCACGACGCCGTTGATCGGGCTGAGCCAGCCGAGAGTGACCGGGCCGGTCTGGGAGGGATGCAGATAAAACGTCTTCGGTGGCATCGTCGCCCAAACTTTGATCGGTACATCGCTCGCGTTGACCCAAGCCGACGGCGTGTCCCCGGCGCGCCAAAAGTTCAGGCCGACATTCTTTTCGAAGTCTTGAACCGATTCGCGCAGCAGCGTCGGGCCGTTGCGAGCATCGAAGAAGAACCACGTCGCCTTGTTGCCGTAACGATCGGCGTGCGGATTCCCCGCGAGGAAATCCTCCACGACGTCACGCGTCACATTCCACCGCTGACCGGCTCCGTCAACTTCGGCGATTTCGAACTCGACCAACGTGCTATCCGCGCCGTGGTGTGCTCGCGGCAGAATGAGAAGTTGCAGCATCTCACCCCGTCTGACTTCGATGTGTTCGAGGGACTTGCCGACGATCTCTTGCGAGCCGCCGTCGTCGAATTCTCCTTGGGCCAACACGCGGACGCTCTTCGCGAAGACCTCTTTCAAAAGCTGCTGATTGGCGTTGAGTCCGTCGTTGAGCCGTTTCAGCTCGGCGTCGAATTCGGCCAGGCGTCGCAGTTGCGGTTTGACCGAGCGTTCCATCTCGGCGGGCGGCAGCAACGGCACCATGTCGCGCGGAGCTTTGACCTTTTCACAGCCGGGGAACGGATACCGCGTGCTCTCGAAGATGCCGTACAGGGCGTAGTAATCGGCGGCCGAGATCGGATCGTACTTGTGATCGTGACACCGCGCGCAGGCGACGCTCAGTCCCAGCACGCTCTTGCCAAGGACATCGACAGTGTCGTCGATCGTCAGAAAATGATCGGCATCGAGGTCAAACCCGAATCGCCGCGCGATGCTGAGATACCCGGTCGCGGTGATGAGTTCGGCGTACCGCTCCATCTGTGCTCGCTGCGGGTCTCCTGACCCCTGCGCTCGGCGCGGGTCTCCTGACCCCGCCGACAGCTCGACCGCAGGTCTCCCGGAGTTGCCAGATCGTGTGGAGTTTTCTGGGCGTTCGGGGAGACCTGCGGTCGGCGGAGCGGCGGGGTCGGGAGACCCGCGCCGAACGCGGTCATCCACCATCAAGTCCCCGGCGACCTGTTCGCGAAGGAACTCGTCATAGGGCTTGTCGCTGTTAAACGCGTTGATGACGTAGTTGCGATACCGCCAAGCGTGCGGAGCCGGGAAGTCGGCGGTTTCCCCAGCGGTGTCCGCGTAACGCACGACGTCCAGCCAATGCCGCGCCCACTTCTCGCCGTAGTGCGGCGATGCGAGCAGGCGTTCGACCAAACTCTCGAACGCTGCCGGTGATTCGTCAGCGAGGAATTCCGCCACCTCGTCCGGGGAAGGAGGCAAGCCGAGCAAATCGAAAGTCACACGGCGAATCAGCGTCCGCTTGTCGGCGCGTTCCGTAGCCTGACTCTCCGGCGCTCGGGGCGGGTCTCCCGACCCCGTCGCCAGATCGACCGCAGGTCTCCTGGAGTTGCCAGAGCGTGTGGAGTCGTCTGGACGTTCGGGGAGACCTACGGTCCGGGGAACGGCGGGGTCAGGAGACCCGCGCCGAGCGCCGCCCCGCTCGCCTGAGTTCAAGAAGCGATCAATCGGATGTGCGGCCGATCCGTGCGGCGTGATCGTCTTCGGGGGCATGAACGCCCAATGTTGCTCGGACCGAAACGCTGCGATCTTCGCGGGCCACTTCGCACCGGCTTTGATCCACGTCTCAAAGTCAGCGATGACCGACGGCGGCAACGGTTTGTCCGGCGGCATCGCGGAGACCCCTTCCTCACGGCGAATCGCTTTGAGCAGCAAGCTCTCAGCCGGTTGACCGGGAACGAGCGCCGGGCCGGACTCGCCCCCTTTGGAGAACGCCTCAGCCGAATCGACTCGCAACTTTCCGCTCGTCTTCTGACCGCCGTGACAGCGGAAGCAGGTCTCGGCGAGCACCGGGCGAATCTTTTTCTCAAAGAACGCTTCGGCCGTGTCATCTGCGCGGAGCAAGCTCAGGCCGATCGCGAAGTGGCACAAGCAAAATCCAGCAATCAAACAGCGGCGGATGAAACTGGTCATACAATCCTCTGGAGTGTGCCCATGATGGCCGAGAGTGTAAAACGAGCGAGCGATGACCAGCCAGCCCTCGCCGGACCAATGACCAATGACCAATGACCAACGACGAAATCGCCTGGGGATCTACGGTGGCTCGTTCGACCCTGTGCATCTCGGACACCTATTGCTGGCCGAGACTTGCCGCGAGGCGTGCTCGCTGGATCGTGTGTTGTTCTTGCCGTGCGGACAGTCGCCTCACAAACCGCAGGGAGCGATCGCGACCGGCCAGCAACGCTCCGAGATGTTGGAATTCGCCATCGCGGGAGATCCGCGGTTTGGAGTCTGCCGCATTGAACTCGAACGGAGCGGTCCTTCGTTCACGGTCGAGACGTTGCGGCAACTGCATTTCGAGCAACCAGACAGCGAACTCTTTTTCCTGATGGGTGCCGACTCGCTGGCCGACTTGCCGATGTGGCGCGAGCCGCAAGCAATCTTCGAACTGGCGACGATCGTGGCCGTGAATCGCGGATTTCGGCCGCTACCGGACTGGGCGTCGTTGGAAAGTCGTTTGGGGCCAAGAGTCCGTGATCGCGTGCAGTTGGTTACGATGCCGGCCATCGACCTCTCGGCCACGGAGATTCGTGAGCGAGTACAGGCCAATCGCAGCTTGCGATTCCGAGTGCCTCGCGCGGTTGAGGAATACATTCGCCAGCACGGGGTGTATCTGAGTTCCGAGTTCCGAGTTCCGAGTTCCGAGTCAAAGCAATGAGATGGGGTCTTTGTTGTTCTCTCGGAACTCGGTCCTAGAAACTCGAAACTCTCATGCAACTTGGCCGCATCCGCATCGCACACCCATTCGCGTTGGCTCCGATGGAGGAGCATACGAACCCACCGTTTCGGCTGCTGGCGCGGCAGCTTGGGGCGGGCTTGCTCTGCACGGAACGAATCGACTCATCCGATGTCGCGAAGCGGGATCGTCGGGCCTTGAAGCTGTTGGATGTGTCGCCCGGTGAGTCGCCGTGCGCGGGTCAGATCAGTGGAGTCGATCCCGCCGAGATGGCCGAAGCGGCGCGCGTGGTCGAAGAGCGCGGCTTTGCGATCGTCGATCTGAACTTCGAGTGTCCGATCAGGCGGCTGATCCAGCGCGGCGAAGGAGGCGCGTTGCTGAGCGATCCCACTGCGGTCGGTCGAATCGTTGCAGCGGTCGTGCGAGCGGTCTCGATCCCAGTCACGCTCAAAATTCGGACAGGGCCAGATGAGTCGAACGAGACGTGTGCTGAAGTCGCTCGTGCGGCAGAGCAGGGTGGGGCCGCGGCGGTCGATCTGCACGCGCGAAGTGTGCGACAAGCCTACGTCGGCGAGGCAGACTGGCCGGCGGTCGCGCGATTGAAACAGGCGGTGTCGATTCCGGTGCTCGGCAGCGGCAGCGTGCGCACTCCGGCGGACGCGGTTCGTTTTCTGCGCGAGACCGGAGCGGATGCGGTCGCGGTCGGTCGCGGATGCCTCGGCAATCCGTGGATCTTCAAGCAGTCTCGCGAGCTATTTCAAACCGGAGTCGCCAGCCGCGACCCGTCGCCGCAGGAGCGGGGTCGCATTCTGCTGCAATTGATTGAGGGGGAGTTCCGCTACTACGGCAACGCCGTCGCGCTGCGGCGGCTCGCTCGGACGAGCTGCTACTTCGCGAAGTTCGTTCCGGACTTCGATGCGTTCAAGAAGTCGATCCACGAGATTCGCGACCTGGCTGCGTTCCGCCGCTTGGTGACGGCTCACTTTCGATGAGACATTGCAGCAAAGGCGAGCGGCAGGGCGTCAGCCCTCCGAGTGTCTTTTATTAGACGGATGGCTTTCGGCTCGGAGAACTCGGAGGGCTGACGCCCTACCGCTCGCCCTTGATGCGGCTTCGGATTAGATTGACGGCGTTCGTTGAGCTTGACTTGGTGATTAGAAAAAGGGTGCTCGATGTCTCGTCTCGTGCTGCTCACTGCCGCGATTTTGTTGTGTTCCACCGTCACGCTGATTCCGGCAGCCGATCCGCCGAAAGAGGTGGTTGATCCGGCGCATGCCAAGCAGCGGGCGGAGGGACTGGAACTCTTCAAGAAAGAGGTCAAGCAAATCCTCGTCGGCCGCTGCGTGAAGTGTCACGGCGGCGAGAAGACTGAGGGCAAGTTTGACCTCACGACGCGAGAGGGACTACTCAAAGGGGGTGAGACGGGCATTGTCGCCGAAGCGGGCAAGTCGAAGGCGAGTCTGCTGGTGAAGCTCATCAAGCAGGAGGAAGAGCCGCACATGCCGGCCGACGGTGCGAAGCTGTCGGATCTGCACATCGCCGCGATCGCAAAGTGGATTGATCTCGGTGCGCCGTACGACAAGCCGCTGAAGGAAGAGGTCAAAGATCCGAAGGCCTGGATTCGCCGCGAGGTGCCGCCAGAGGCTCGAGAGTTTTGGTCGTTTCAGCCGCTGAAGGTCGTCGCGCCGCCGGCCGTCAGCGCGGAGGCCGCGAAATGGGTCCGCACTCCGATCGACAATTTCGTTGTCGCGAAGCTGAGCGAGAAAGGCTTGTCGCCGAATCCGGTCGTCGATCGGCGGACGCTGATCCGCCGAGCGTACTTCGATCTCATCGGTCTGCCGCCGGAGCCGGCCGACATTGAGTCGTTCGTCAACAATCCCGATCCGCAGGCGTTCGAGAAGGTGCTCGACAAGCTGCTCGATTCGCCGCAGTACGGCGAGCGCTGGGGGCGGTACTGGCTCGACGTCGCTCGGTTCGCCGAGAGCCACGGTTTCGAGCAGGACTACGACCGGCCGTTCGCGTACTGGTATCGCGACTTCGTCATCAAGGCGCTCAACGCCGACATGCCGTTTGATCAGTTCGTGAAGTGGCAACTCGCCGGTGATGAATTCGAGCCGGGCAATCCGCTGGCGATGATGGCGACGGGATTCCTCGGAGCCGGCGTGTTCCCGACGCAGATCACCGCGAACGAAGTCGAGCGGACTCGCTACGACGCGCTCGACGACATGACGGCGACGACGGGCAGCGCGTTTCTCGGCCTGACGGTCGGATGTGCTCGCTGCCACGATCACAAATTCGATCCGATTCCGACGGCCGACTACTACCGCATGCTGTCGTCGTTCACGACAACGGTTCGCAGCGAGATCGACTTGGACCTCGATCCAGCGAAGTACAAAAAAGAAAAGTCGGCGTTCGATGCCAAGCACGCGCCGCTCGCCGCCGCGCTGACGGAGTTTGAGAAAACGAAACTGCCGCCGCGATTCGCCGAGTGGGAGAAGGCGAGCGGAGCCGAGGTGCTCAAGACCGGCGAATCGGGACAGTGGATGATTCTCGATGTGGCTGAGATGAAGTCTGCGGGTGGCACGACGCTGACGAAACAGGACGACGGTTCGATTCTCGCCAGCGGCAAGAATCCAGACTTCGACACTTACACGCTCGTCGCGAACACCGATTTGGTTGGGCTGACCGCGCTGCGACTGGAAGCGCTCTCGCATCCGAGCATGGTCAAGAACGGACCGGGGCGTGCGGACAATGCGAACTTCGATTTGACGGATTTCAAAGTGACGATTGCAGCGCTGAACCCCCAACCCCCAACCCCTACCCCCCAACCCCTGAAATTGCTCAATCCCGTTTCGACGTTCGATCAGAACGCGAGCCTGTCGGTCAAGCTGACGATTGATGGCGATCCGAAAACTGGTTGGGCGGTCGATCCGCAGTTCGGCAAGGATCACGCGGCGCGGTTCGACTTCGAGAAGCCGATCGGCTTCGACGGTGGCACGACGATCACGGTCACGCTGGCATTCAACGGCAACAGCAAGCACAACCTTGGCCGAGTCCGGTTGAGCGTCGCGACGGCGAAAGATGCCGTGCCATTGGACGCTGCCGCAACATTCGGCGACATCATCGCAGCGATCAAGAAGCCGGCCGAGAAACGTTCGCCGCGCGAAGTTGAAAAACTGCTGACGTGGTATCGCGGACGCGATGACGAATGGAAGAAACTCAACGCGGTCGTCCAAGAACACTTGGCAATCGAGCCGAAACCGAATCTCGCGAAAGTCATGGTGTGCAGCGAAGGGGTCAAGCCGATCCGGCATCACACGCAGGGGGCGGACTTTTTCGAGCAGTCACACTTTCTGCATCGGGGCGACACGAATCAGAAAGTCGACGTCGCCCCGCAGGGCTTCTTGCAGGTGCTGATGAAATCGCCCGACCGCGAAAAGAAGTGGATCGAAGCTGCGCCGGCAGGAGCCACCACATCGTTTCGCCGCAGGTCGCTGGCGAATTGGATCACCGACACGCAGCACGGCCCCGGCCAACTGCTCGCGCGCGTCATCGCGAACCGCATCTGGCAGCATCATTTCCACATCGGGATCGTCGGTACGCCGAACGATTTCGGAGCGATGGGGCAACGGCCGACGCACCCGGAGTTGCTCGACTGGCTGGCGGCGACTTTGAAAGCAGAAGGCAGTGGGCCGAAGGCAGACGGCAATCAACTCAATCCCACCAACGGTGCCGCTTGGCGTCTCAAGCCGATGCACAAGCTGATCATGCTGAGTGCGGTGTACCAGCAAGGATCGGCGTTCGATGGCGCGAAGTCGAAGCTCGATCCGCAGAATCAGTTTCATTGGCGACGCTCGCCGCGGCGGCTGGAAGCGGAGGTCATCCGTGATTCGATGCTGGCGGTCAGCGGTGAGTTGGATCGGACGCAGTTCGGCCCCGGCACGCTCGACGACGGGCACAAGCGCCGGAGCATCTACTTCATGGTCAAGCGAAGCCGGCTGGTGCCGATGATGCAACTCTTCGACTCCCCCGAACCACTCGTCAGCGTGGGCGAGCGGCCGAGCACCACAATCGCTCCGCAGGCGTTGCACTTCTTGAATAATCCGCATGTCCGAGCCTGGGCAACCTCGTTCGGTCGGCGCATGGCTGCGACCGGCGAGAAGTCTGTCCCCGATGCAATTCGACAAGGCTATTTGGCCACGACTGGCCGCTTGCCGTCCGAGACAGAGCTGGCCGAAACGACGGCGTTCCTCAAAGCTCAGGCGGAGAGTTATCAATCTGCCGGGCAGATAAAACCTCAAGAGTTGGCCTTTGCCGATTTCGCGCAGGTACTGATGAGCTTGAACGAAAGCGTCTATGTGGAGTGACGTGGAACTTGCCAGGACGGCAATGACACAGGCTCGAAAAGCCGACTTCGGCGGATTACAAGAAAGTCGCAGCGGACGATCGTTCGTAGGTTGAGGGCGTGCAGTTCGAGCGGAGACAAAGTTGCTCTCAAGGAATGAATGTCATGGCGGAACCGAACCGAGGCATCGCGGAATTGATCGTGCAAGGCCCGGCCGGCCAGACGTTTCGACAGCGATTGGTCGAAGGGCAAGTGGTGCGGTTAGGACGTGCTCCGGCCAGTGGCTGGGCGGTTGAGTGGGACCGTTCGATCTCGCGCGAGCACGCCGATCTGTGCTTGCAGGATGGAAAACTTTTAGTCACCTGTTTGCCAACCGCCTCGAACCCGATCAAGTTGCGTGGGGAACTTCTGCGCGAGGTCTTGGTGGGCCATTCGGAAGTTTTCGAGATCGGCCAATCAAGGTTTTACATCGCTGTCGAGTACATTTCGAAGGCGAACTTCGTCACTCAAACCATGCAGGGGGATCCCGAGCCGATCATTCGGATGCCGCAGCCGACCGCACGCGGTGAATTCATGGTGGAGCCCGAACCACCCCCACCAGAATTCGACACACAGGATACGGAAGACGTCGTCGAAGAGCATTCCTATCACGACAACGATCTCAGTCAGGTATCGTTCGGCGACACAGGACGGCAAATGGAAGTGCTGTCAACCTTGCCGAAATTGATCTCTGGATCGAAGACCGACATCGACTTGGCGCTCATGTTGTGCGGGATGTTGTTGGAAGCGATTCCACCGGCGGTCGCCGTCGCGGTCGCGATGTTCGAGGAATCTGATGTCCTCGAAATGCGTCGTCACGACAATCCCGATGCGGAAATCCCCAAGCCAAAGGTGATGCGAGTTCAGACGCGCGACAGTTCCGATGGCCGCTTCATGCCCAGCCGGCGGTTGCTGCGCAAGTCGCTGCGTCGTGGCGAAAGCGTAATGCACATCGTCGGCGAAGCAGGGGGTAGCCAGTTCACCATGGCCAGTGCGCTGGGGTGGGCGTTTTGTTCGCCGATCACCGCCGAGTCCTGCGTGGGCTGGTGCTTGTATGTGTCTGGGTTGGGGGGGCGTGATGGCAATGACTTTGTCACGGAAGACTCACTCAAGGGGAATTTGCGATTCACGCAATTGGTCGCGCAGTTGATTGGCTCGATCCATACGGTCCGCACACTGCAAGAACAGACGACGCAATTGTCCGCGTTCTTTTCGCCGAAAGTGATCGCGAATCTCACCAAGAAAGGTGGAGCCGCCGACATCCTGGTCCCGTCCGAACGAGAGATCACTGTGCTGTTCTGCGACGTGCGCGGGTTCTCGCGGAAGTCGGAGCAATTGAAGGACGACTTGCACAAGTTGCTGGAATGCGTGAAGGCGGCGCTGTCCGCGATGACCGGTGGCATTCTGGCCTTCGATGGTTCGATCGCCGATTTCCAAGGTGATGCCGCGCTGGGATTCTGGGGCTGGCCGGCCGCGTTGCCCGATGGCCCGATGTCCGCCTGCCATGCGGCGCTGGCGATCATGGACCTCTTCAACTTGCCACCCGAAGAGCAAGGATTGCTCGAAGGGTTTTCGTGCGGTGTGGGGATCGCCCACGGCCGAGCGATTGCCGGACAAATCGGCACGTCGCAGCAAGCGAAGATTGGCGTGTTCGGACCGGTGGTGAATCAAGGCTCGCGCATCGAGGGGATGACGCGGCAGTTCGGCGTCGGCATCTGCATTGATGAAACGACCGCCAACTTTGTCCGCCGCCTGATGCCGCCGGAACAAGGTCGTTGCCGCCGCTTGGCTCGCATCAGACCCAAGGGTATGGACACGCCGCTGTTGATCCACGAATTGCTACCCCCGGAGACCGAAGGTGATAAAGTCACAGAAACAGTGCGGCTGAATTACGAAGCCGCTCTGGAAGCAATTATCGCCGGCCGCTGGAACGAAGGTTTGGAACGGCTCGAAGCGGTCCCCGACGACGATGGAGCGAAGCTGTTTCTGCTCGCGCACATGGCGAAGTCCAACAACACGCTACCCGCCGATTGGGACGGTGCATTCAGCCTGGACTCCAAGTGACGGATCAGTGACCGCCACCAAGGCTGGGCAGGACAGGCCAATCTATGAAGCTGCGCCGTTTGTAACCCGAAGAGTCAGCGAGGGCACGCGCTTCAAAACGCGAGAATTTGGTATCGGTTGAATCGTCCGCCCTCGCTGACGCTTCTGGATACGACTCGAAATCGCAAAGTGCGTCGTGCGTTCTGGAGTGTCTACCGCGGCTTGCGAGAGACACGCAACCTGGCATCCAACGGACTTCGCACGCCGAGGCCCGGTCGGTTCATGACGTGGGTGTAAATCATCGTCGTCGCCACATCGCTGTGTCCCAAGAGTTCCTGCACCGTGCGAATGTCGTGGTCCGATTCCAGCAAGTGCGTCGCAAAGCTGTGTCGCATGGTATGGCTACTCGCCGGCTTCGCCACTTCAGAACGTCTGACCGCTTCATTCATCGCCCGTTGCATCGTCGTCTCGTGAAGATGGTGCCGGCGGATCGCACCACTGCGAGGGTCTTTCGAGAGTCCTCCCGCAGGAAACACAAATTGCCAACACCACTCACGGCCCGCATTCGGATATTTCACCGCCAGGGCGTACGGCAACTGCACGCGACCACTTCCCGCTTTCAAGTCCTGTTGATGCAGCCGCCACACTCCCCGCAGGTGCTCCAACAACGGCTCGCGAATCGTCTCCGGCAAAACCGTGACGCGATCCTTTTCCCCTTTGCCATCCCGCACAATGATCTGCCCGCTGTCAAATTCAACATCCTTGACTCGCAGCCGCAGCGCCTCAAGCAATCGCAGACCTGAACCGTACAACAACTGCCCAATCAACGACGGCACGCCGTCGAGTTCCGCTAACACACGGCTCACCTCATCAACGGTCAACACGCATGGCAACCGGCGTTTCGGTTTGGCCAGAATCATGTCCCCGAGATTTCCCAGAGGTCGCCCCAGGACTTGTCCAAAGACAAACACCAATGCGTTGAGTGCCTGTTTCTGAGTGGCGGCAGAAACTCGCCGCTCAACCGCGAGGTCTTCCAAGAAGGTCCGCACTTCGTCAGCGCCAAGTTCCGCTTCAGGACGGTCGCCGACAAACTTCTCAAACCGCTCCCACCATTGCGTGTACGATTTCTCGGTCCTCAGTGCGTAATGAGCCACTCGCAACACTCGCCGTAATCGCTCCGAAACGGCGGCGACGCCCCCGGTCGCTGTCGAGTTGATGACCGGCACGGCAATTCCCACGCGCTGGTTCAACCGCCGTCCCCAAGCTTCACGCAGAGCCGGGATCATCAAATCTTCGCGCTGGTATCCGTATCGCATCAGCAATCCAATCGCGTCCAGCGTTTGTTTGATCTGCCATTCGACCTGCCCCTTACGCATCAGCCCTTCCAGGTAGTTGCAGACATCCGCCACCGTCACGCTTTCCATCTGCCGTTGATGGGCGCGGAAAAAGTTCTCCATCCGCACCCCCAGCCAATGCGCTTCCTTGGTCTGACGGCACATTGTCGCCGCGACTTGCCTCGCCCTCTCCAATGGAGACTGCGAAGTTTCGCAAGTCGGCCCGCCATCCGAACGCCTCTCTTGGGTCACGCCTGCCATTTTGCTCGCCTCCAAGCTGTGGGAATAACAGAGTTAGGCAGCGTGCGGGGATAACGGAGTTAAGCTGCACGCTGCTTAACACGGTATCGCGATCTGAATTTTTCTCAACGGATTTTGATTGACGAACTGCATTTCCGTCGGCATTCTGCTCGTCCACAAGACTGAGCAGCAGGCAGCACGAAACCGAGTTAAGCTGCACGCTGCTCAATAAAGCTGTTGGGCGATCAACCGCAAACCGCAATGAACCGCAAGTCTTCCGCGCGCTCGATACGTTGTCACCATCCGATGCGTTGTCCGCGCTCGCTCGCGAATGATTGTCGGTGAAGCGTTCGTCCGCGTATGACTGGTTCCTGAAG
>SYJG01000212.1 GCA_005798445.1 Planctomyces sp. | reverse complement strand
GCTGGGCGAGATGCGGCGTTACTTCGGCGACAGCCGCTACCACATCACTCACGAATGGAGCGGCACGGTCAGCTACACCCCCGACGAATACCCGATCGTCGGAGTGATGGACGGCCACCGTCAGCACATCATCGCCGGCATGGCCGGATCGGGCACAGGCGTCTCGTTCAACGCCGCTCGGTGTCTTGTCAATCGAATCCTGGAACTGATTGACGAGCCGGACGACTATCCGCCGGAGTACTTTGCCCCGACACGCCTGCTGGCCCCGGAGCATCACACCTGGCCAAAGCTGGAGCGTTCGCTTGGCGGCTGATTCTCAGGCGGATGAAACACCTCGAACGTAAACTTGTCCAGCCTCGTCCGGAATGTTGTCTAACGCGAACCGTCTCGAAAGCGGAACGAATACAGGTCTGCATCCTTGACCTCGAAGCGTAGCCGCACCGGCTTACCGGAGAACGCTCCGAGATCGGGATTCCCGGCCCAAATCACGGTACGATCCAGATCGTCTCCATACACTTCCTGGCAAGCGGCCAACGCGAAGCCGGGCAGCGGTTGGCCGTCGGCGTCTTGAATCTCCACGCGCACCGAACCGGCGGCCGAGGTCGAGGCGTTCAGCGTCAGTTGATTGCCGGTGAACGTGAGCGGCCTGGTGATCAGGTCGCCGCCGATCAGCGGGGCATGCAGCGAGACGAAGCCGTCGATGCGCAGCGTGTAGCGTCGCAGCACGCCGCCGGTCTCTTGCATCGTGCGTTCGGTGGCGTACAGCGACAGTTCCGGAGGCGCGTCGCCGATCGCGGATTTCGTTTCGACCAGCCCCCAGTTCTGATAGGCGTCGCCGTAGAACCAACTGTCGCGCGTGCGCAGTCCCGGGCGCAAGAAGGACTCCGGCCAGACCGAGAACTGCTGGCGGTCGCGGCTGGTCATGAACATGCCGTCGGTCACGGCGGTTCCCTCGCGGCGTGAGTCCTTCGCCCGCGCTTGACGATAATCGTAACGCGGCAGCGACTTGACCGATTCGGTCCAGCCGCGATCGATGTACCGTGTGGGAAAGCCCAGCAGCAGATGCGGCGCGCGGTAATACGGCGCTATTTGATTCGTGTACAGCTCGCTGACTCGGCCGAACGGGTACTTCTCGCCGACCGGGTCCTTCACGTCTCCCGGCTTGCCCTCGCGCCGCCCCGGATCGACATTGGCCGAGTAGCGCAGGAATTCCGGCTCAGTCCATTTCAGGAAGTCCTGCGAAGTGCCGGTGCGGATGTCTCGACCTTCGCGGAAGTCGCGATGGTATTCTCGGTACTCCTTCCTTTCGGCATCCCAGAACGCGACATTCTGTGAATCGAACGCCCCCTTGGTGATGACCGGCTCGGGGTGCATGAGCGTCCAATGAATCGCGTCGGCCGACTGGAAGGCATACAGCCCATGCTTTTTGCCGCCGACGCCAAGCGCCTTGTACTTCGCCTCGGCCGCGCATTTCGGGTTCGTGTCGCGGAACGGCACGAACGCGTGCGCCCCGACGCCGTCCCACACGATGTTGTTCTTCTTCGAGCCATTCCATTCGAACAGCCCCAACTCCGGTTTCGTCCAACGCACGCCGTCCGAGCTTTCGGCATAGCAGTAGACATCGCGCGTGTTCGGCCGGTCCTTGCCGCCGAGATAGGAAAAGTGACTGCCACGGTAGTACATGCGGTACTTGTCGCCGTCCTGAAACACGGTGACGTAGTTGGTTGAGTTCCCTTCCCACGGTTCGTTCGTCTCCAGCGCGACCTCACGCGGCGTCGGTGGATGCAGCCGCAACTCGGCCCGGCCTGCCAGTCGTTCGACGAGCGTGTCGTCCACAAACAACTCGCGCCGCGAGCCGATCTTCACGGGCTCGTCGGCCAGGGAAACCGCGTTCACGAGCAACAGCGGGACGAAGAGCAAAAAGCGATTCATCTGAAATCTCCAAAGACTGTCGTTGAGGGCAGGCCACATCACGGCGTGGTTTCCAGAATCACGCCCGGAACCTGGCCCTGGGGATAACACTTCGCGGTCACGATCGGGCTGCTGGCAGGCAGACGCAAATCGAGCGTCGTCCAGTTGGCGAAGTCCGGCGACACGCTACGGCTGCCCGATTCCAGGCCCAGCTTCTGCTGGACTTCTTCCACGGAAAGCTTTTCGTGCCGGTGCCAATGACAGCCCCATTGGAACAGCACTTGTCCGGACTTGGCAGCGTAGACGTTGTCGTGCAAATCAAATCGCAGATCGGACAAGGTGAGTCCAGCCGGTCGCTGTTTTAGCTCGTCTTGCTCGGCAGCGGCGGGCGGTTTCGCCGAAGGAACGTCAGCCAGCCGCCAATGGGATTGTTCCGCGAGGTCAAACCAACCGCCGGTTTGGATGTCGCGATTCCAGGCGAGCAGGTTGTGGTGTACGCGATGATCGCGATTCCAAATGGCAAAACTCTCGCCGCCGCGACCGATTCGATTCGTCACTCGGACTTGATCGCGGAATTGCAAACCCTCTTTGTTGCCGACGAGCAGGTTGCGTTCGATCTGACACCCAGCGGAACTCGAAAGCGAGATTCCACCGTTCGCGCCCCAGGCTCGGTGTCGCGGCGCGAAGCCGTTGCGGACGATGACGTTGTCGTGAGCGTGCAGCCGGTAGGAGATTTCGTAAAAAATCCCGGCGTCGTCGTTGTCGGCGATCAGGCAGTTGCGAACCGTGCAATCCTCGTTGCCGATGTCGAACCAGATGCCATTGCCGTGATTGTCGCGAAAGGTACTGCGCTCGATCACCGCGTTCTTGCAGAGCACCAGCTTGTTCCCCCCCGCCTCCCAATCCCTCGAGAAATTCTTGACGTTGTTGTTTTCACAAAGGCACTCGGTGATCAGCAGATCGGCTGCGGTGGCAGTGAAGCCGAGTTGCCCGTTGTCGCGGAACACGCATCGTCGAGCCACGCAGCCAGTACCGAAAAACGCAGCCCCCGCCGAGTTCATCTGCTCGACGACGCAGTCTTCCAACAGCCCGTGATTCCCTTTCAGCAGCACCGCCCCATGCTGTGCCTGGTTGGCCGCGTAACGAAACCGAATTCCGCGGACGTGAATATGCTCGCCCCGAGATTCCCACACGACTTGCCGAGCCGCTGCTTGCACATGATGCCGCCACTGGACCGGGTCGCGGTTCATGCGGTCCCACACGTAGAGCCGATGCGCCTGCAGGTCGGCGAAGAATGTGCCGCGAGTGACTTCCTTCAGCGTCGCCACTTGCTGCACGTGATACCCGTCGGCGACGACTTGCTCGCAACGGCCGATCAACTTGTGGTCGTCGTCGTCGGGATGAGCGTTGCTCGGCGACCAGCCGGCGAACACATGCGGCCACGGCGTGCTGAAGATGTTGGCGTCCCCCGGCTCCCGCTGCCACTCCGTGATGACATCGGTGCCCGTCACGACCACGTTCGCACCAGGTACCGCGGCAAACACGATCGGCCGTTCCTTCGACCCGCTTTGCTCGACGAGAACTGTCTCGCGATAAACACCATCTTCGATGCGGACGAGGTCGCCGGGTTGCGCCTCGCGCGCGGCACGCGAGATCGTTTTGAACGGCTGTTCGGCCGTTCCGGGATTGTCGTCGCTGGCCGCCGGATGCAGTTGAGCCACGACCAGCGTCCGTCCCTCCGCGGCGAGGCCTTCGTCCCAGCCGCACACGGCCACGATCAGCATCGCCGCCACGAATCGGCAGACTCGCGTCGGTTCTAGCACCGCTCGCTCGTCGGTATCGTGCATCGCAAAACTCCTTGGAGATGACATGGACCAATGCAAGACGAGTATCATACGAAATCAAACGAGTGGGCGGCGACCAATGCTCGCATCTAACACGAAAACGGAGAGACCCATGCGAAGAACATTGTCCTTGTTCCTGGCGGTTGTCCTGAGCGGTGTGGGGGTCGTGTTCGGTGACGAGCCGTTGGTCGAACCTGCGAGTGTGCGGAAGGTGTACGACGATGGCCGGCACAACGCGTTTACGGCTCTGGTTCGCTGGAAGGGTATGTATTGGCTGTCGTTTCGCAACGCCGACTCACACGCCTACGGCGAGGCCGATCTGATCGTGCTCCGTTCTTCTGACGGCGAAACCTGGAGCGAGGCGCATCGCGTGAATGCTCTGTCCGACGACCGAGACCCACAGTTCCTGGCCACCGAGAAGCGGCTGTTTCTCTACGACATGGCGTTGCAGGGGCCTGATCTGACGACCTTCGTGACGTGGACCGACGACGGCGCGACCTGGAGCAAACCGCAGCCGGTCTACGAGCCGCGATTCGGACTCTGGAAGCCGTGCATCCACGGCGACCGGTTTCTGGCGTCCGCGCATCGCAAGGCGGAGGGCAAGGACGCCGACAAGATTCGCGAGTCGCACCTGATCACGTCGGCCGACGGATTGAAGTGGGACAAGATATCACTGGTCAGCGGCGGCAACTACGAAAGCGAGACCACGATCTTCCCCGGTCCCGGCGACAAGATCACGGCGTTCCTGCGGATCAAATACAGTGTGCCGGGTTTCATTCTGGAAGCTTCGCCCCCGTACCAGGAGTGGACTCGTCGCCCGGCCGGGATTCATCTCTCGGGGCACTCGGTGCATACGTTTCGCGGCACGACCTATCTGTTGTCGCGCACGATGAACGACAAAGGCGACGACACCGGCACGATGATCTACACCTATGCCGACGGCAAACCGACACCGTACTGCAAGCTTCCCAGCGGCGGCGATTGCTCGTACGCCGAAGCGGTCGAAGTCGGCGACGAGATGCTCGTCAGCTTCTACTCGTCGCACGAAGGTCGGACGAGTGTGTATCTGGCTCGCGTCCCGTTGAAACTCAAATAGCCGTCTCCACTCCTCGCGTACCTCAGGAATTCTGCCATGCCAGCTCCCAAACTCGGTAAGTTGCTCAAGGAAAAGATGCAGCGGGGCCAAACCGTCTACGGCACCTTCTTCCAATACACGGTCAATCCCGCGATCGTGGATGTCCTGCCGGATGACACGCTCGACTTCGTGATTGTCACGGCCGAGCACAATGCGCTCGACTTGGCCGAGTTCCTTCCGGTTCGGTACGCACTCGCCGCCAAGGGAATCGCGTGCCTGGCGAGAACTCACAGCCGAGAGCCGGACGATGTGTCGAAGGTCTGCGATTCATTCGACGGCGTTGTCGTCCCCTACGTCGAGGACGTGGAACACGCTCGACGCCTCGCGGCCGCCGCGATCTATCGGCCGCTGAAAGGACAAGCTTTGGAGCGAGTCCTGTCCGAAGGCAAATGGCCCAGCGAGAAGACTCGCAAGTACGCCATCGACGAACGTTGCGCGAACACGGTCTTCGTCCCGATGATCGAATCGGTCCTGGCGGTCGAGAACCTCGAACAGATCTGCTCGATCCCCGGCGTCAACGCGGTCTTCGTCGGCCCCAACGACTTGACGACGAACATGGGCATCCCGAACGAGTACGACCACCCGGACCTGATCGCGATGATCCAACGCATCATCGACATCGCCAACCGCTCCCACGTCGCCGCCGGAAGCTGGTTCGGCAAACGCGAGCAAATGGAACGGACCATCAAACAAGGCTCCCGCTTCGTGGTCTACTCCAACGACGGTGCCTTGCTACGAGAGTCGCTGGAGCAGTCGTTCACGCAACTCCGTAAACGCTGACGAACGCCGAACGCGATCAGCTCCTTTTTTGAGCGTTCCGCATTCGCAGGCCCGCCATCGTAGAACCCGATAGCGTGTGGTCGGTTCGTAAATCACCTGGACCTCATCGCCGACACCCCGGAGACGAACATGCCGAACAACGTAGGTTGAGGCCGGTTTGTAAGAACGAGTGCTGGTGCTTTTCCCAGTCCAAATTCGCAATGTGCGAATTTGCATTTGCTTTTTAAATTGTTATTAGCTATTTTTAATTTAAATAAATCAACTTCCAGCGACGATAACCCTGCGAAGGTGTTGAATGGAAAAGAGAACAATGACGCTCAACTTGACCGACCAGGAGATGACTCTGCTGGAAGAGTTGTGCGAGAAAAAAGGGCTCAGCAAGACGGCTCTTCTGAGGCAAGCACTTCGGCTGTATCAGATGGTCGATGCGCGCATTGATCGCGGAGACAAGCTGCTGTTTGAGAACGACACAACCAAAGACAAAGCGGAGTTGATGGTGCTTTGATGGCGAAGATGTCTGACATTTTTCTGACAGATGCATCCACAGGCCAATTGTGGCAAGCGGAGCTTTGGGATGGCATTGAAGAACGCCATATCATCGAGCACGAAACCAAATGGGCTGAATCACAGGCAGCCTTGCTGGCTCAGTTGCCGGCGGGGCATCATGAAGAAAGTTCACACTGGAAGCTGCGAGACAAGGTCGATGAGATTCGGGGACTTATTGGTAGCCAAACATTTGCCATTGAGTGTGACGGCGATACTCAGGGAATCATCTTTTTGGATCTGAATCAGGTGTCTTGGTTTGGCACGACTCGCGGAGAGTCGATCGTCTATGTCGATTATCTCCAAGTCGCACCTTGGAATCGTCGAACTTTGACCTCACCTCGATATGTCGGCGTAGGCACTGTATTGATGTGTGTGGCCGCAAACTTTGCCATCCAAATGGGATTTGATGGTCGTGTTGGTCTGCATTCGCTACCTCAGTCTGAGTCCTTTTACCGACGGTGCGGCATGACAGAGTTTTGGAGGGATCCTGAGTATCAATGCTTGTCGTATTTCGAAATGACCCAAGCTCAGTCCACAAACCTACTCGCTAAGGCGGCAAATTATGAAGTTTGAAATGTCACGTGAATGGTATGAGTGGGCAGCCAAATTCGAGGACGGTTGCGAGGTCGGTGCAGGGGTTCTTGCAATGGATGCACCTTGCGTTGGTTTCCGGAAATCCAACCGAGCCACTTCGCAACAACAAACAAGCCAATTGGACCAAGATCGGTTGCGGTTCTACATCCAATTGCTCATTGGTGATTGGGGCAAAGTGGTGACCCGCGCGGCGCTCGATGGTGGATTGATCTTGATGCTTGATGACGACCTGCGCGCAGCCTTGTTAGCGCGGCGCACTCGGTCTCGGAAGAGCCGTTCCGTGCCTGTTGCGATCGAGGGATTGGATTACGTCCTGCAAGAGTTGCAAATGGGCGGAAAAATTCAGATCGACAATGGCCACATTCAGCAGCGTCTCACGTTGGTCGAACCGTTTCGGGAACTGGTTTCGCCAGTCGATCAACGACGATTGCACGAGATGAAGCAAGTCTTTGAAAACCAACGGCAATTAGGACGAGTTGTCGAAACCGAGGAAATCTTGGATGCCCACCTTGAGCTTGTTTCCGTTTGAAGACAATCGCCTTGTTCCGGCTGCTGATCGTGCTGAACCGGTCTTCTGGATACGGCGACTGGTCATCGTGCCGTCGTTTCAAGCCGATGCAGTTCCCTTCGAGACATCGAGTTCCGTCGCGGACTCAATATCGTGCAAGCGAGTCCGCGACTGGAAACCGATACTGACGTCGTTGGCCACAGCGTTGGCAAGACACTGCTCACAAGGCTGATTCGTTATTCGCTCGGCGAACCAAGTTTCGCGACCAAATCGGAGCGAACCAAGGTCATTGGTCGTCTCCCCGATGTCAGCGTGATCGCCCATTGGCGAATTGCTGGAGTGGATTGGTGCGTTGCTCGTCCCTTTCACCCCGATCGACAGAACAAGCCATTTGCCATTCGCACGACGGATTGAAGGCAAGTCTTCGAACCCCAGTCCGCACGAGTCGAATTCGATGAATTCACTCAGGCATTGCAAGACGCTTGTTGTTCAGAATTGCCCGATCTTCCGAACACAACCTTGGACCTCAGTCGATGGCTCAAGGTCTTGGCATTTCTGACGCGAGATTGGCAGTGCGGGTATCGCCAGTTCAACGATTGGCGCAACGCCGATTCGGAATCCGGTGTGACGATCGAACGGAATGAGGCGTCTCGCCTCTCGCGCTGGCTCATGAACTTGATTGATGTCGAAGAGCTTCCGCTTTGGACCAGGCATCAAACCTTGCTCAATGACCAACGACGAATGGATCAAGATCGGAAGACACAGTCGCAATTACTCACCGCCGTTGATCCGGAGTTGCGTCGAAGGCTTGGATTTGAAGACGAAGAGAACACAAGCCACGGCCTCTTTGCCTCTCGCATGTCAGCGGAAGTGGAGTCGCGAATCAAACAACTTCAAGCTCTTCTTGAGGAACGGCAAGCGGCTTCGAACATCGGGGTGCTCGAAGTCGAAGAAGAAGGCGTCAGTGAGCAACTCGAAGAAGCAAACCGCAAACAGGGTCAGCAAGAGACTGATATCGAATACTTGAGTAAACAACTGGACGTTCGCCTGAAAGGCGATGATGCAACGGCCTATGCGATGTCATCGAACTATGAGAATTGCCGACTTGCCGACTGTCCGATGAAGTTGGCAAACTGTCCGACTCCGGAGCCTGACGCTGCACAGCAAGATATCCTTGAACTGCTGCGAGAAGACATTGAGGGTCGGAAAAGACAACTCGTTTGCCTCATCCATGACCGTGAGCAACTGCGAGCTGCGCGAACGGACGTTCGCAAGCGACTTCGGAGCGAACGGCAACGAGTCGCACATGAAGCCGCTGCCATCGAACGCACAATCGGCCGCTGGGAGACCTACCGAGAAGATGTCACCCGCCGACAGGCAGCGTCAAACAAAGTCCTGTATTGCGATGGCGAATTGAAGCGTTTGGCCTCGGCAATCAAGGACTCCAACAAAGTGCAGGAGCTTGTCCGAGAAGATCAAAAGCGACGATTGAGTTCGATGTCCGACCGTTTTTCAATGGTCCTGCGAGACGTCTTTGGCGCGATGGCCGACGGGAAGTTCAAACTGACGGCGTTCGGTCTCGAACCTGAAGTCGATGCCAGACTCGCTCCAGGCGGAGCGGCCTTGTCGGCAATGGCACAAGTACTGTCCTTCGACCTCGCCTGTTTGATTTCGAGCGTCACGGGACTTGGCCATCACCCCCGATTTGTCATTCACGACAGCCCAAGAAGCAGCGACATCGAAGAGCCGCTGTTCCATCAACTCTTCCGGGTCGTGCGAAGTTGGGAAGGTCTCTTTGAACCTGACCAGGCATCGTTCCAATACATCATCACCACGACTACGCCGCCACCGGCTGAGCTTGCCAATCCGGAATTGGGCTTAGTTCGACTCACGTTGTCAGCACGATCTGAAGACGATCGGCTGTTAAGAATGCGTTATTAAATTCCACTGTCATCGGCTGACTCGGACGAAAGAACTGCTGGAAACTGCTGATTGTCGTTTGAGGGTGATAAGCGAAGCCACTCGCCATTGGTATCTGTCGCAACGCGTTCACTTCGCTCGCAGCTTGGCCAGGAAAACGTCGTTGCTGCCGCGATTGGGGATTGAGTGGCTGCCGAACTTGGCGGCTCCGCTGCAGGCTCCGGAGAGGTACAGGTTGCCTTGGTGGTCTGACACGATCGTGTAGGCGTGATCGGTCTTGTCGCTTCCCGCAAGTTGGAACCAGCGCGGCGTTCCGGATTGGTCGTACTTCACGATTTGGATATCCGAGGCAGGGGTGCTGCTGGTGTGTGGCGTGCCGTCGAATTCGACGTGGCCGGTGAATGAGCCTGTCAGAAAACTGTTGCCGTGTCCGTCGGTGGCGATGCCCAGGCCGTAATCGATTCCCGCTCCGCCGGCGGTCTTCGTCCAGAGCCGCTTGCCCGTTGAGTCGAAGCTCGTTAGCAGCATGTCGTGCTGTCCCTGATTCGTGACGGTGTGATCCGCAGCAGCGCGATCCACGAGTTTCAGCTCGCCCTGAAACATGCCCGATGCCCAGACATTGCCGGCGTTGTCTGCCGTGATCTCATGAATCATCGCGTTTGAGCTGCCATGCCCTTCGTGCAGCCAGCCGAGTTGGCCCCGCGCGTCGAACTTGGCCACGAGGATGTCATGCCCGGTCGGCGTGGTGAGCTGTTGCCCGCCGAACGTCGAATTGCCGCTGGCGTAACCGCCGAGATAACAGTTGCCTTGCTGATCTGCCGCGATGCCGTGACCCGAACTGGAACCCTGGCCGTCCGCCGTGCGAGTCCAATTCACTTTGCCGTCGGGATTCATCGCGAGACAGAAAACGTGAGCCGGGCCGGGATGTCCGAGTGGCTCGGCTCCGATGGTCCCTTCGCCCACGATGGCTCCGGTGACGAAGACGTTTCCGAGCTTGTCGGCCGCGATGCCGTGCCCGTAGTCGTAGCCGGTTCCACCGCCACTCTTGAGCCACGCGAGCTTTCCCTGCGAGTCATACTTGGCGACGAAGAGGTCGTAATCACCGACGGTCTTGATCGTGAGCTGATCGAACTTGGCTGCGGGACTTTCGAAGTGCCCAGTCACATAGCAGTTCCCCTGGTGATCGCTCGCAACCGCGTAGCCGCGATCAATCAAGTCTCCGCCACCGCTGCGGACCCACACGAACTTTCCGGTGGGATCGACCTTCGCCACGAAGAAGTCCATTGATCCGACCGCCGTGAGCGTCTGCTCGCCAAACGTCGCCGTGCCGGTGAACTCGCCCGTGAGCAGAATGTTCCCGGCCGGATCAACCGCGATGCCGCGCGTTTTGTCGTGCAACGTCCCTCCCGCCGAGATCGCCCACTCGAACGCTGGCGGCGTCTCCGGTTCGTCAGCCATCGTGTGAAGAACAGCCACCCAACTCAGGCAGGGCAGTAACATCAAGAATGCAACGCGGGATTTCATAAAGACTCTTGGTTCTTGGGTTGTGAGTGATCATTGGGGGCACTCGGTCGTCTCAATCCAACAGCCATTTTCCGTCGACAATGGCGATCTTGAGGTCAATGGGATAACTCACCATGGCACCGCTTGGTTCGTACCGGCACGTCCAATAGTTGACGAACAGCGTTCCCTGGCTCGTGAAGAGCGCGCCGGGATTGGAAAATGCCCGGCTGGGATCGGTCTCGATGTGTCGCGGCTTTGACCACGTTTTGCCGTGATCGTTCGACAACGCGACGCTGAGGGGCGTGCGTTTCCCTTCGTGCGAGAACCATTTCGGATCGTACTTGGCCGCATTCCAGATCAGAACCAGATCACCCGTCGTGGGATGTTTCAGTAAGTCCGGACACGATTGAGGTGATTCCACGCCGAGCGATTCGCCCTTCGACCACGTTCGTCCGCCGTCGCTCGAATTGGACTTGTGGATGGCACCCAGCATCGTCCGCATGATCATCAGCAGTCGGCCGTCGTTCAATTCCTCCACATGCGGCTCCATCCCGCCCCGTTTGGGCAATTCGACGAAGTTGTCGCTGACGGTCCAGGTCTTCCCGCCATCGTCGCTGAAGACACAGCCGCAGGCCCAATTATCAGGTTTCTCTTTCGTGCTGTTATCACGATCGCTCGGCAGAACGATCCGGCCAGTCGAGAGTTGTTTGAGCGTGTTGTTGCACAAGTGCATGCGTTTGCGCGACCAGATTGTGCTCAATGGCTCGAAAGTTTGACCTTCATCGCGGGAAATCATGCAGACTGCCGACGTGGGTGTGTATTGGTCGGTCGGTTTCTCGAAGTCGTGCTTGCGAAGGAATGCCAGCAGGATCGATCCGTCACGCAACCGCAGCAGGCTGGGAGAAAAGACATTGAGATCACCCGGCGCGATTTCGACCAGGACTCGATAATTGCCCCACGTTCGGCCGCCGTCCTGGGACAACTTGCTGACGAGCCGGGCGGGATAGAAATCGGAATCTCCTTTGGTCCCTTTGCGAAACTCCTGCCAGACAAGCATCAGCCGGCCATCCTTGAGTTCAACTGCGGAACCTTCCGAATGCCGCACGATCTGGTCATCCGCCTTTGCGAACGTAAACGTCTCCGGTTCCTTCGCGCTCGCGGACGCGCAGAGGAAAAGCATCATGGCAGCCAACGCGATGACGTGACGAACATTCATAGCAGCCTCTTTGTCGCGTTCGAGCGGCTCGGGTCCACGAGCGTTCTCGGTCCACCCAAACCAGCCGCCGGGTCCGTTGTCAAATTTTTCGAGAGACGTTTTCAAGTCGTGCTCCTTAGGGGGCCGGGAAAATGAATTCGTGTATTGCCTCGTCGAACCTCTGCGCTCTTCGCTCCTCTGCGGTAGAAAATGAACCCACGTTTCACCGCAGAGGAGCGAAGAGCGCAGAGAATTCAGACCGCAGAGAATCTCAAAACACGAAGTTGTGTGTTTTCGCCCGCTTAGCTTGCGGAACTGTTTCGTCATCAACCGACTCCATTTCACTGAGGACTCCCCGATACGACAGACGGAACGAGCGGTTCGGCGAAGTTTAGCCAGAGTCGGTTGGTCGTTGCTCCGGGCAGGTTCCCATCGTGAATGACGAATTGGTATCGAGAGACATGCGGTGTGCCGGGGGTGATCTCCCAGTCGCCGAGGTGTGACGGCGAATAGACCATGTACGGCATGGTCGGATGAATGCGGAGCGGTTCGGGCGCTCGAAGGTTGGCCGGGTGCGTGAGGAACGCAATGCCGGCTGTCTTGTCGCCGACAGGACCGAAGAGGTCGCACCAGCGCGGACGTGTGTGATTGCCGGCGACTCGATCCTTTCCCTCGGAGGTGACGAAGCGTGCGTGTTCGGCATCCCAAGATCGAGCACCGCGAATCGCCATTCCGCCGTAGTGATACTTCAGCAACCGCAACGGGTCGGGGGTGGCACAGTTCAAGGTGGAAGTGAGTTCGCAGACCCAGAAGCCGGCGTCGCGTCCACCGACGTTCCAGACGCGAACGCCCCAAGTTTCGACGAGCGCCACTTTCCCCTCCGGAGCGGACAAGTCCACATGCTCGTGCTCAGCAAGCAGCTCGCCAAAGATTGGCCCGCTGGTTGTGTTCTTCACCGACTTGAAGCGAACGCGGCCGGTTCCGCCGAGCAGATCCCAAAAATTCGGAGTGCGACCGGCGAACTCAGTCTTGGTGTGAGCTAAGAAAACACCGCTCTGATGCAAGTGGTCGGGAGGAAACTGATCGGTCGCGACGATGCCGGCCGGCGTCCACAACGGATGAATGAACGCGCTCCGGCCGTACTTGGCATCAACACCGGCGGGAGGTTCAACGTGGGCCGAGTTGTATTGCAGCACGGAGGACTCGCCGACACGAACAACGACGGACTCCGCGCGACGATCAACCGAGACCTCTGGACTTGCGACCGCGGCACCGGTGTCGATGCGATAAGTTCGTTTCGCCCCGGCTGACAACTCACCTCGCACAATCCACCAAAGACGCGG
>SYJG01000211.1 GCA_005798445.1 Planctomyces sp. | reverse complement strand
GAGACCGACGAAGAATTCGAGCAGACGCTCGACACCTGCCGGCAGGGTCGATTCATGAAAATTCACATTTTCCCATTCAGCCGCCGCCGAGGAACTCCCGCGGCCTCGATGCCGAATCAGATTTCCATTCCGATCAAGAAACGACGTTGCCAGGTACTCGCGCGGTTGGAATCGGAGCTGACTCGGCAGTACGCGTCCACGTTGGTTGGAATCCCGGTGGAAGTTCTCGTCGAAGGCGTATCGGCCTCTCGGAAGGGATTTGTGCAGGGAACAGATCGCCGATACATGACCGTCGAGTTACCGGGAAACTCACGGGATTTTGGGCACTTGGTCACGGGAATGGCCCAAGGAATTGAGGCTGACGAATTGGTCGCGATCCGATTTTCCGCCCCAAATCTGGCGAGCGTCTTTGCCCCCGATTGCTTAGAATCCCCGCCCACTCATCGAGCGACAACGGACTGTGCGATCCTGGAATCCCCGGCCTGAAGACCTCAAGTGTCGGCCGGTTCGCGACGAACTCGAAATCTCGAAGGTGCGATTCATGCCTCTGCCCGATCAGTCGAACCGCTTCATCACGCTCGAAGAACACGGAGATGTCTTGGTCGTCCGGTTTAGGATGCGACTGCTCAACGACGAGGAAAACATCGAGCAGTTGGGGCAAGAACTGTTCTCGCTCGTCGAGCAGGCCAATTGGTTGAAATTGGTGCTCGACCTGTCCGATGTCGAATACTTGACCAGTTCGGTGCTGGGCAAACTCATCACGCTGCACCGCAAGCTGCACCGCAGTCAGGGCAAGATGGTTCTGTTCGGCTTGTCTGCGGGTGTGGATGCGATTCTGCGGACCAGCAAACTACTGACGTACTTCGCCGTCGCCGAGAATCGCGATGCGGCCATCGCTCAGTTGGCCACCTGACATCAAATGACCAAGGTCCAAAACCCAATGTCCAATGAATGACCAATGACTCAAATCCCAACGAGCCGCTGACCTGATCTGTCGACTCCACATTCCTGTGCCGTGCTTGGGTTTTGGACATTGGATTTTGGGATTTCAATGGTCATTGGAGCTTGGACATTGGACATTCCAAGAACGAGGCAACTGTGGCTCCGCTGATTGTGATCGAAGGGATCGACGGCTCCGGCAAAGGGACGCAGGCCCACCAATTGACCGAGCGACTGACTGCCACCGGCCGCCGAGTCCGCCTACTCAGCTTTCCGCGTTATCGTGAGACGCTATTCGGCCACGCGATCGGCGACTTCTTGAATGGCCGCTTCGGACAATTGAACGAAGTCCACCCGCTTCTCGCCTCGGTGCTGTACGCTGCCGATCGCTTCGAATCCATGAGCGTGCTCACCGATGCACTGCAAAAGTCCGACGTCGTCGTCTGCGACCGCTACGTCCCGTCGAATCTCGCGCATCAAGGTGCCAAGCTCGACGGTGCCGAACGAAGCAAACTGCTGCAGACGATTGAACGGATCGAGTTTGAGGTGTTCGCTCTGCCGCGTCCGTCGCTCGTCGTGCTCCTGGATGTGCCGGTCGAGATCGCTCAACGCAACATCGCCGCCAAGCAGCCGCGCAGCTACACAGAAAAAACCGCCGACCTGCAAGAGGCCGATGCCGAGTACCTGCAACGGGTGCGCGATGTCTATTTGCAACTCGCGGCGAACGATCCCAATTGGCAGCGAGTCGAATCGGTCCGCGCCGGCCAGCAACGCTCAATCGCCGAGATTGGCGACGACATCTTCGGGCAAGTCTTGTCGACTTTGTGACTGCTGAGTTCACAGCACCAAACGCAGCTATCATCTTCCAATCACGAACGCACAGCCGAAGGCCGTGCTGATGACGTACATCAGCGGATGGACTTCGCGAGCTTTCCCGTTCAGCAGTTTGATGACGGTCCAGCTCACGAAGCCGAAGCCGATCCCGCTGGAAATGTTGTAGGTCAGCGGAATGCCCACAATCGTCAAGAACGCGGGGAGCGACTCCGGCCAGTCGTGCCAGTGGATTTCGCCCATCGAGTGCATCATCAGGAAGCCGACCGCAATCAACGCCCCGGCGGTAATCGGGTACAGCATCATCGGCGGAGTCTCAGGAATCGAAAAACCGCTGATGGCGAAGGCGGCGTAGTGCTCGGCGTTCGGAATCGGGCAGCCACCGCCAACCATCTTCACGATCGGCACACAGAACGCCGCAAGAACGAATAGCAATCCAGTCGTGATCGGCATCAATCCCGTGCGGCCTCCTTGAGCGACTCCGGCAGCCGACTCGATGTACGTCGTCATCGAACTGGCTCCGAACATCCCGCCGATCGCTGCCGCCGCCGAATCGACCAGCAAGATCGAACGGAGTCCCGGCACGGTGCCATCTGGTTTCACAAAGCCGGCCGGCTCGCCCACAGCCACGATGCTCCCCATCGTGTCGAAGAAGTCGGTGAGCATGATGCCGAAGATCGTCGGCAACAGTGCGGGCTTGAGCGCTTGCCACAAGTACGGGCCGTGCTCGTTGCTACCGAAGACGGCGAAGAACGTGTCAAAGCTCGGAGTCTGCACGATCGCTCCTGACGGTGGAGCGGTCAGCTTCAGCATCCACGCGGCCAGCGTCGCGAGCGCGATGCCGCCGAGGATCGACCACTGCACTCGAAACGCCATCAACGCGACGATGCCCAGCAAGCCAATCAACGTCACCCAAACATACGGCTGATCGAATCGGCCGAGCGCCACCAACGTGATCGGAGCCGGTGCGATCAAACCGCCCTGACTGAGTCCAATCATCGTCAGAAACAAACCGATGCCGACGCCGATGCCCCGCTTCAGATCGCGCGGGATCGCGTGCATCACCGCTTCACGCAGGCCGACCAGCACCAGCAACAGGATCAACAGACCTTCGATGACGATGACGCTCATGCCGACTTGCCACGGCACATTCTTTTGCTGAAAGCCAATGACCGAGAACGCAACCATCGCATTCAAACCCATCCCCGATGCCAGCGCCAGCGGCTTGTTCGCCACGAAGCCCATCACCACGCACATCAGCGCCGCTCCGAGTGCCGTCGCCGTGACCGCCCCTTCAAACGGTACTCCAGCGGCAGACAAGATGCCCGGATTCACAAAGACGATGTACGCCATCGTGGCAAACGTCGTAACTCCGGCAAGCAACTCGGTGCGCGCAGTCGTGTGATGCTCTGTCAGCCGAAATCGTCTCTCCAACCAAGCCTGCATGGGAATCCTCCAAAAGCGAGGCGAGCATTCTTTCGGAACTGGTCGCCAACACCAACCGTGTTTGCCAACGATTGGCTCTTGGAGCGATTGCGAGCTGCGGCATAGGATTCAGACCACGGAGGATCGCTCATGGCTGGGAAAAAATATCTCGTCACCGGCGCGGCCGGGTTCATTGGGTTTCATACCAGCCAGAAGTTGCTGGCTCGTGGGGATACGGTGGTCGGGTATGACAACCTCGTCCCGTACTATCCGGTCGAGTACAAACACGCTCGGCTGAAGCAGCTTGTCGGGCAGCCGGGGTTCTCGTTTCAGCAGGCGGACCTGACGGAACGCGAGCGGCTGATGCAGCTCTGCCACGACGAGAAGTTCGACGTCGTCATCAACCTGGCGGCTCAGGCGGGGGTCAGGTACTCGCTGGAGAACCCGCACGCTTACGTCGAGGCCAACGTCGTCGGCTTCGTCAACATTCTGGAGGCGTGCCGGCACAGCGGCGTGAAGCATCTGGTGTATGCCTCGTCGAGCAGCGTTTACGGAGCGAACACGAACAACCCGTTCTCGATCCACCACAACGTCGATCACCCCATCAGCCTGTACGCGGCCACGAAGAAGGCCCACGAACTGATGGCTCACACCTACAGCCACCTGTTCGCTCTGCCGACGACCGGCCTACGGTTC
>SYJG01000210.1 GCA_005798445.1 Planctomyces sp. | reverse complement strand
CTGACGACCGCCCATGCTCTGGCCGTTCAATCCTCTCGCAGGTAAGACCATCAACCGGAGAGCCGGATGCGGGAAACCCGCCCGTCCGGTTCGGAGGGAGGGGCGACTGAAATCAATCAGTCGTTCCTACCCCTATCGTTTTCCAGCCAAACATTGTCCGGCTTGATATCTCGATGCGTCAGCCCTTTAGCATGAGCGGCCGCCAATCCCTGCGCCATTTCGCGAGCAACCAGCAATGCCTCGTTCACCGAGAGCTTTGATTGGCTTCGCAGTCGATCCGCCAGCGATTCCCCTTCGAGCAACTCCATCGCGAGAAACGGCACGCCTCGATCCTCGCCCACCTGAAAAATCGTGACGACGTTGTCATGCCGCACCGCCGCGTTGGACTGCGCCTCTCGCAGAAATCGAGCCCGCGCCGAAGTGCTCGCAAGCTTCGGGCTCATTACCTTCAGAGCGACCATCCGCTTGAGCGAGATGTCTTCCGCCAGCAACACAATCCCCATGCCACCCATGCCGAGTATCCGCAACACGCGATACCCCGCGAGACGTCCCAGCTCATCCGGACTTTCTGGCGGAGCCAACACTTGCGGAATCCATTCCTCCATCTTCGTTCGCCGCCGACTCGCCGCATCAGACTGAGTATTCCCGGCCACATACGCCGCCGTCTGCTGCAACCCCGCCGCACGAGACACTAACAATTCCAACTCCGAATCATCCGCCAGCGCCTCTTTCGGCAACCCCAACCGAAGTTGTTCGAGCATCCCATCCGAACCCGTTTCCAGTCGCTCATACCGAGCCGCACACTCCTCGCACGATTCCAAATGTTCCGCAAGCTCCTCATATCGAGCACCGGGAAGTGCGCCCAAGTCGAATTGACGAAGATCTTGGTCCGATAGGCAGTGTTGGGTTTTCAAGAGATCACTCCGTGGTGAATTCAGGTCGGATAAAGGATGAGGATTATTCTCCAGGAATTCCGTGCCTCGTACCCTGACGGTCATGGTAAAAGCACTCTTCACGCCTTGCACCGGATCACAAAACGCGGATAGTGGCGAAGGCCAGAACACTTCGGCATTTCTTTCTAAAATGAAAACGCCAGGGCGTGACAGTACGAAGTGACTCAGCCGCGAACGGATCAGTCGTCCCGATCGTTCCGATGCGAAGGGCCGATTTGCCGACCACGCATCAAATGATGCGTCCCAAGTTGTCACTGCAGAGGTCAGCGGTCCTGTGGAGTGACGACGGAGCTATTTTGGAGACAAGCCATTACTCGCCGTGGGCAGAGAAGCATTCGCTCAATGCGGCCTTGAGCCGTTGCAGGATTCGTGATTTTGCTTTGCGAACTGCCAGGGAGCTTACACCGAGTCTGACGGCCGCTTCCTGAGACGTGAGACCGTCAATCGCGGTCAGTTGGAAAGCCTGCCAAGACTGCTCGGTGAATTCTCGTTTGACGATCTGCAGTGTCCGCTGCGCGAGGAAGGCGTCTTCGGAGTGAGCCAGTGACGCATCGGACGAGTCATCCGTTTCGACGAGAGTGGCTTCGACGTCATTCAACCGCAGCATGGCCGTTGAGCCACCGAGCGCCTGGGCCGGCAACTTGCCCAGCCGACGAAAGTAGTCCAGAACCTTGCTGCGGGTGATTTGTTTCAGCCAGGCTCGGAATTTCGCGACACCTGTCTCTCGCCGGAACGTTGGGATGGTTCGCGAGACCGCCAGAAACACCTCCTGAAATACATCCGCAAGGTCGGTTGGATTCAGACCGGATCGCCGAATCCAGTATCTCACGACGGGACCATACAGCCGCACCATCTGCCGCCAAGCCTCGGCATCCTGCTCCTTCAACCGAGCCAGCAACTGCGACGAAGTCGAATCGACTTGGTTCGGCGGCAAGGCGTGGGAGTGGTCCATGAACTTCTCGGAGAAGAGTGCGATCGAAGACGCTCGACGGATCGGAGCGTCTATTTTGGCGGCGTCTCCCAAGAGACTCGGTCACTCGCCAGTCTCAGGTTTCACCCCTTGCTTCACGAGCGTGACTTGATTGCCCTGTTCGTTGAAGCGGATTTCGTCCATGAACGAGCGCATCAGCAGGATGCCTCGGCCGCTGGGTTTTTCGAGGTTGGCGAGATCCGTCGGGTCAGGAAGTGTTTTGGGGTTGAAGCCGGGGCCTTCGTCGCGAATCACGAACCGCGCCTGCTCGCGCGAGACCAGCGCGTCGATGTAAATGTGGCGACTGCGATACGGCTCTAGCTCGCAACGTTGCCGAGCCGTCTCCTCGAAGAGATTCGGATCCTTTTCCTTCAACTCCGAACTGACTTCGAGGTTGCCGTGATACAGCGCGTTGAGAAGAGCCTCTTCAACTGCGATGCCGACTCGCAAGCGGTCCACCTCGTCCGCCAAGCGCACGCAGCGCAATGTGTGTTGCAGATATTTCACCAGCGAATGGACCAGCGTCAAATCGTTGTTCAGCACGAATGAGAATTCGTTGCGAGCCAAACGGTGCATCAGTCGCGACTGCATGCGGTTCTCGTCGGAGTTGTCGAGGACCTGCTGCACGATCTCGATCAGGTCTTGTTGCAAACGGCGTTTGGCGACATAACTTGCGGCACCTTTTTCGAGCGCCTGAACCGCAATCTCTTCGCTGCCCAGTCCGGTCATCAGGATGACCGGCGTCATCGGATAGTCGGCTCGCACGGCTTCGACCAATTGCAGTCCGTCCATTTCGTCCATTTGCATGTCGGTCAGCACGAGATCGATCGGCTGCGACTTCAAAGCCTGCAGCGCGTCTTTGCCATTGGTGGCCAACACGATTTGAAAGCCGCCTTCTTTTTCCAGAAGACCGGACGCCAAACGGCGGTCAATGGCGGCATCATCGACAACCAAGACTGTGTGCTGAGCAGGTCGCATGGGCGAAGCTTTGTAGGCACGGGCAGTTCACCGGTGCCGGTTTGGGGAATGTCCAAGTCCCAAAACTCAATGACCAATGAAATCCCAAGCTCCAATGTTCAAGACCCAAACGTGATCCTTGAACGCGGTGCCGAGAAATTTAGGTCAGTGGCTCATTGGACATTGGGATTTGGTCATTCATTGGACATTGGGATTTGGACCTTGAACATTTGATGGCGGCTTCGCCGCTTTAGCTGCCTCTCAGATAACCTTGAACCTCGGAGAGGACATTCTCAAGTTCTCCGCAGAACTTTTCAAACAGAACGCGGTTTTCAACCATTCGACCTCGTTTGCAACAGTCCTCCAAGACGATCGCCAAATCGAGGACTTCGCCCCCAAAGAGCCGCAATCCGGCTTGCAAAGTGTGCGAGATCTTTCCAACGGTGACCCAATCGTCGTTGGCCGCCGCCCGCAACATCCGAGCCTGCAATTCCGGGCATTCTTCGACAAACGCCGACAAAACCTCGCTCAACAAATCCGAATCGCCCGCGACAAAACGCAGAGCTTGATCCCAGTTGAGCCGTCGTGTGGACGCAGCGGCGGTATGACGGGAGTCCTCTTCGACAGGTGCCAGCGCATCTTGCTCGGCAGTCAGGCGAAACAATCCGGTTTCGCCGGCGAGCGACTGCCGCAAGACGGCAACGACTTCTTTCTGACGAATCGGTTTGGCGATATAGCCGTCCATGCCGGCGGCGAGACAACGTTCGCGGTCCCCTTTCATGGCATGCGCGGTCATGGCAACGATCGGCGTGTGTCGGCCGAGCGATCGCTCTCGGTCACGAATCGCGGCCGTTGCCTCGAAGCCATCCATCTCCGGCATTTGCACATCCATCAGCACGACATCGAACGGACGCCCTTCTGGAGGCTCAGCCCACGCGTGAACCGCTTCGGCTCCGTTATTCGTCACAGTGACGCGATGACCCCATTTCGCAAGCAACCCAACCGCCAGCTTCTGATTGGCGAGACTGTCTTCAGCCAGCAGGATGCGCAATGGCGGAAGTTGATCCAACGTCTCAGCGGTCGTGGGCATGGCGTGGTCTTCCACTCCATTGACGCCCAGTGTCGCGACGAGCACGTTGAACAACTCCGACTGCTTGATCGGCTTGAACAAGTAGGCCGAAATGCCTAGTTCACGGCACTTTGCCAAGTCTCCCTGACGATCTCCCGATGTCAGCATCAGCACCAAAGTGCGTGCGAGTGTCGGCTGTTCGCGAATTGCCTTTGCCAACATGAAGCCATCGGCATCAGGCATGTGGAGGTCGGACAACACGATTGCGAATGGCCGCTCGGATCGGGTTGCCTCACGCAAATGTTCCAGTGCCTGTCGAGCGCTCGCGGCACAGACGGGTTCCAGTCCCCAGTTGCCGAGCATCTCTTCCAGGATCAAGCGATTGGTCGCGTTGTCATCGACGATGAGCACGCGTGTGCCCTGCATTACGACTGTCCTCGCTGTGACTGGGTCCGACGACGCGGGCGGCACCACGAATCTCGCGTTGAAATGAAACGTGCTACCAATGCCCAACTCGCTGTCGACCCAGATGCGACCTCCCATCAGCCGAACCAAGCGCTGCGAAATCGCCAGCCCCAACCCGGTTCCGCCGTAGCGACGAGTCGTCGATGTGTCTGCCTGCTCAAAGGCTTCGAAAATCAGCGACTGTTTCTCCAGCGCGATACCGATGCCGGTGTCGCGAACGAAAAAGTGCAGCACGATCGTGGGTGTGACAATCGCACCTTCCGGATTGCTGGGTGCAACAGAGTTCTCCGCGATGCTGACATCCAGAACGACCTCACCGCGCTGCGTGAACTTGATCGCGTTGCCGACCAAATTGACCACGACTTGCCGCAGTCGACCTGCGTCTCCAACCAGTGTCTCCGGGACATCCGCAGCCACACGGAACGCCAACTCCAAATGTTCGCGATGAGCACGAACTGCCAGCGATTTCATCGCATCGCCGAGCATCTCGCGGAGGCTGAAGACCTCCGTGACGAGTTCCAACTTACCCGCCTCGATCTTCG
>SYJG01000209.1 GCA_005798445.1 Planctomyces sp. | reverse complement strand
CTTCGAGGTTGATGTGCAGCATCAACAACGCATCGGCCACCTGTTCGGCCCGATGCCGCCAGAGATGCGAAACGACACCGCCCTGATGGACCGCATTCACTGCTATCTACCCGGTTGGGACGTGCCCAAAATCAGCGAGGCGATCAAGACCAACCATTTCGGTTTGGTTTCCGATTTCATGAGTGAGTGCTGGAGCCGGCTACGAAGTCAAAGCCGAGTCTCGGCCCTTCAAGGCCGCCTGAGTTATGGCGGTGCCCTCAGTGGCCGTGATCAGAACGCGGTGACGAAGACGATCAACGGCTTGCTGAAACTCATTCATCCCTGCCCCGACGACAAAGTTCCCGACGACGATTTAGAGTGGGCAGTTCGCTTGGCGTTGGAATGTCGCCGTCGCGTCAAAGAACAGCAGAAGCGAATTGGAAGCGCCGAATTTCGCAACACGCAATTCAGCTACACGCTCGGCCAAGACGGCGTTGAGAAATTCGTCGTGACCCCTGAACTGCAAAGCGAGGATCACATCGGTCGCGATCCGCTCCCGCCGGGCCAAGTGTGGGCGATCAGTCCCAGCGGCCAGGATGAAAGCTCTGGCCTGTACCGCATCGAAGTCACCGAAGGCCCCGGCAGCGGCGTGAGAATTCTGAATCGCCCGTCGCCGCAAGCATTCACAGAGTCGGTGAAGTACGCAGAAGCCAACCTCTATTCGCGAGCCAGCGAATTGGTCGGCGATCGCAACCCCCGCGAGCACGAGTTCTCAGTCCAGCTTCGGGCATTCGACACCAGCAAGACCGGACACGCATTGGGTGTCGCCGCTCTCTTGGCAATGTGTTCGGCACTGATCAACAAAAGCTTGAGAGGCGGACTCGTAGTCGTTGGCGGGATCAACTTGGGCGGTTCCGTGGATCTTCTGCACAACGCCATCGACATCGTCGAGCTTGCCGTCGAGAAGGGAGCCTCCATCGTCCTGATGCCGGTGTCGTCGCGGAAGCAGCTCTTCGATTTGTCGGACGACCTCGCGACAAAAGTCACAGTCGTCTTTTACAACGACGCCCGCGAGGCGTTCATCAAGGCGATTGCGGACTGACGGTCTCTGTCGGCTTGCTGTTATCGACGACTTTGCAGCACCATCAGTCTTCCGTCAGGTCGTCGAATCGTAGCCGGTAGCGGAGAGTGTGCGAGCACCGGAAGGCTTGAAGACGCTCGGCTCGCCTTCTGCTTTTTCGGTTGTTGTGCAACAGCACGATCAGGTTGCCGATTCACCGCCGGACGAGGTGGCTTTGTTTCAACGATTTGCGGAGTTGGATTCGGAACGGCCGAACCAGTTGAAAGCTGGGGGGTATGGCGAGTCGCCTCATTGATCCGATCAGCGTTTTGCACTTCTTCCTTGAGCTTCGCTAATTTCTGACTTTCGATGTCACGAGCAATCATTGTGGTCTCGTGTTCGACAGATGCGGATTCGCGTTTGATGACTGATGTCTCACGATTATTCAGTTCCGCGTCGTGACGGACTGACCAAGTCCAGGTATTTAGAGACAACATCAGCAGTGTGCCGCCGAGTCCGGCCAACGCAGAGAGAAAGGCAACGGCCTTTGTGGCTTCGTCGTTCATTTCAATGAACTCCGTCGAGTCTTTTTCACGCCATCTTCACTCCGGAAAATGTCCCGAACTTGTGCCGGCATGTCAACTACATCTTGGGTAGTCGGAAGGTCTCAGGCACAATGCCTAGTGTGCGATCGGCTGAATTCCAATGGCCAGGTGTCGGAGTTCGCGTAAAGATTCGGTCGGTAAAATCGAACAATGAACTCGGCGACAAATTTCACTTTCCGATCTCGTTTCTGTTTCAGGGAGGGCGCAAGATGAACATCAAGATCACAAGCTTCGCAGTTGCCGTCGGAGTTGCCATTGAGCAGGTTTCAGGTCACAGCCACGAGCATATTGAGGTGGATCACACGCCGCCGGACCCAGGCTCCGTTTTTAGCAGACACCTTGCGGCCACGACGCAGTCAACCACGACCAGTCAGTGGAACACGAATCGCTTCTATCCGTTTGGCGTGACGGAATAGTGCCGCTTTGAAGCTGCGGCCATCACGGTCCTCGTTTGCGACCGCGATGAGCAATTTCACTTGACGAGCCAATGAGATTGTTGGCTTGTCACCAGAAGGCTGATTGCGCGACACAGCGTTAGGGGCCACGATCGGTGCGTCTGTTCGATGTTCGAGCAGACTGCACCTGAGAATCGTTCCTTTTCACTTTCGGAGGCCCCCATGAGCACGTTGACCCAGGCACATGACGAATTGTTTCGACGAAGACCGGACGAGTGTTTCTCGTCGGTCGAGTCCCTGATCCAGCATTGTCGGAATGAGCATCGGGAATCGCAGGACCGCTGGCATTTGCCCGCTCGCCTGCAACCGGTTGTCGTTGGCGGAGAACTCTCGTTCGCCGCAGGCGATGACGGCGAATTCTTGCTCAACGACTGGAGCTTTTCGCAAATCTGCCGCATGTCCGGTGTCGCCAAGGAGACCGTCAATCGGCTCTCCCCCGAAACAGCGCGAGCGGTTCTGCGAGAGACGCTCCCGAACGGGGCAAAGCCGATGCAGATTCTGACGACCGGACCAAGCATCAGGTCGATCCACGGAACCGCCTACTCGCGGTTGTGGAACAGCGAACTGCTGGAGACGGTGGCCGAATGCGCCGGCGAATTCTCGCCGCCGCAAACTGCCATGACCGGTGCGACGGGGTTGTATTGCGGGGAACAGGACTTGTTCTGTTTCCTCATTGATCCCGCTGGCTGGATCGAGATTGGCGAAGAGGCGTTCGCCCCCGGATTCTTTGTTTGGAATTCGGAAGTTGGACGTCGCTCGCTCGGAATTTCGACGTTTTGGTTTCAAAAGGTCTGCCAGAACCACATCGTTTGGGACGCCACGAACGTCGTCGAGTTCACTCGCAAGCACACGGGCAACGTCCGTGAATCGCTGTCGGAAATTCGGCGGATGATTCAAGCGTTGCAAGAGCGCCGCGACGAACGCAAAGACTCTTTCGCAACTGCCGTCCGCAAAGCGATGGGCACCAACGTGGCTTCGGACAGCGACGAAGCCATGAAGTTCCTGAGCCAACAGAGTCTGCCTCGCGACATGATCGAGCGGGCCGTGAAGCAACTCGGCCACGACGGCAAGCCCTTCACGCTCTGGAATCTGGTCGATGTGCTAACGCACATGAACGTCAATCTCCGCTATGCCGGAGATCGAACCGAGGCCGACCAGAAAGTCGCCAAGCTCATGGAACTGGCCGTCTGAATGCGACCAGGACAAACCTTTTCAGGAAAGACGCTCTGCACTAAATGCAGAGCGTTTTTACGAACGACTCATCAGCAAAAGCTTGACGCGGGAACGCTGCTGTGGAACTCTGCCACCGTGACTGAATTCCCGATTCTTCGGCCACAGGAGATTCCGCTCGATGATCCGCAGTCGTGCGAGATGTTTACGCCGAGCACGGAGAAGCCGTTCGTGGCGACTCCGGCCGCGATCGAGATGTACGGCCACGAGACGATTCTCGCTTGTCTGTCCGTTCTGCAAGAAGCCGCCGTGAGAGAGGCCGGACTCGATTACCTGCAAGTCTTCGAGTCATCGGACAAACAGGAAAAACTCTGGTTCATCGAAGACGGTTCGGGCGGTGCAATCACCGCGTTGCTGCCGAGTGATTACTGACAAGCGACGGGCCAGCACGATCAGTCCTACAGCCACGATTTCCCCCATGTGAGCCATGTTGCGCGTTCACGAAGCTTCCGGCATCCTGCCAACGTGACGTACTCACTTTCCTTCGGGCCGGAATTCTTCCGAGGCAGGCGGAGCCGCGAAGTGCTGACTGACGCACCGACAAGCCGGCCAACATCGGTGAGTCAGGCACTTTCAAATCTCTCTCGCGAAACGTGGTCAAAGTTGGCAAGCGAAGTCTTTCATTGCGAGCCGAAATACTTCGACACCGAAACTGTCCTTCAGAAGATCGCGGAAACGAATACCTGCCTGAATCTTGATTCGCCGGTGGAAGTCGCAATTGATCCTGACGGGGACTTCACGGTTCTTGTTTACGACAGTCACAACCGCTGACGGGCATTGGACTGTTCCAGAAACAAAGCGAGCCTGCCCCGACACTTCATGTGTCGGTCAGGCTCAGCGTCGAGCCGACGCAGATCACCGGACTACTTCTTGTCGCTCTTGGTTTGCTCCGACGCGGTTTGTCCCGCTGTCTTCGTCTCTTGCTGCGGTATTGTTGGGTGTTTGCTTCCGCCGTTCGCCATGATCGTCGCCTTTCAAGAATGGGAGTGATGTTCGCAAATAGTCTATTTTCGACTATTCCAGAAAGGACTTTACGATCCGACATTTAGAAAGGCAAGGCCGGATGGAGAAGTCGATCTACTCCCGCGAGTATCAGGTGATGCTGCGGCTGCTGCGCGAGGCCCGGATCGAGTCGGGCCTCACTCAGGTGGAACTCGCAAAACGGCTCAAGCTGACACAATCGCTTCTCAGCAAGATCGAACGCGGTGACCGGAGACTCGACCTCGCCGAGTTACGCTCATTTTGTCGGGCCATTGGCATCGGGCTGATTGAATTTGTCGGCCGAGTCGAACGCGAAATGACCAAACGATCGTGATTGATCGAATCGCTACGAAGAAACACAACATGACTCCGTGTCGTCAACGCCTAGCAACTGCTGACTCCGCAGGTCGTATTTGCGAAGCGTATCGCGAGAGGCCAGAACCAAGATCGCTTCGATCGCGAGGAAGCTGGCATCAAGCCAACCGAGCGAGCAGACGTTTCCGTGGTTGATCCGATAGCTCACATAGGTGATTGCGAGTGCGACGAATTCATTCGCATAGAATTGAAAATGCTTGTAATGAATCTCAATGAGCAGGTTGAACGCTTCAACGTTTTGGCCGAGCTTGGAGAAGTCGAGAGCCGGTAGCGGCAGCCCCGTGACGCGGTGAAAGGAATCCACGACAGCCCAGCGAATGGCACTCACCACCATGCCGCAAGCGATGGAGGCGACCGTCAAATAAAGAAAGCCACCAATCGTCGGTGTTTGCATCGGAACGATGGCGAACCACGATCGAAGTGACGGAACGAATTCGCTGATGCCCCAAAGTGCCGTCGCTCCCGGCACGAGGTACGCGATCAAGGGACCGAAGTTGGCGTTGGACACGCTCTGCATGAGTCGCGAGGCAGCATAGCACGGAGTTCCGAATCTGTATCGCCAGAATAGAGGCTCGCCGACAACACGATTCCGTCACAGCGATCATAAAGGACGTTATGCTTGGCTTTGCTTGACACCCTGATTCCTTATGTTCGAGTTGTCGCTCACCATCGGCAAAGACGGTTCGCTCGTTGACACGATGGCTCGCCTGTTGCCGGTTGTTGTTTCTGAGGCTGGCCCGGACGCTCAGCGGCGGTTCGTCGAATTCTTCGTCGCCCATCTTCGGAATCCAAATACCCGGATGGCGTATCTACGAGCGGCCCATCGGTTTTTTCATTGGTGCGACCAACGACGACTCTCGCTGGCAGACATCTCGCCGTTGCACGTCTCGCTCTACATTGAGGAGTTGATGAGTTTCGCAGCCGCTCCAACGGTGAAGCAGAATCTTGCAGCGCTTCGGATGTTGTGCGACTGGCTGGTTGTCGGCCAGGTGCTCAAGACGAATCCGACGAGTTCGGTTCGCGGGCCGAGGTATTCAATCAAAAAGGGCAAGACGCCGGTGTTATCCGCAGACGAAGCTCGCGAGCTTTTGGAGGGTATCGACGTTTCGACGGCAGCAGGGCTTCGCGACCGGGCATTGATCGCAGTCATGGTCTACAGCTTTGCTCGCGTCGGAGCGGTCGTCGCCATGAACGTTGAAGACTACTTTTCTCAAGGCCGGCGAATGTGGTTTCGCCTCCACGAAAAGTGAGGCAAGCTCCACGACGTCCCGGCTCACCACAAGGCAGAAGGATACGTCGATGCGTACCTCAACCGAGCGCTGATCGAAGCCGACCGGCATGGTCCCCTCTTCCGAGCATTCGACCGCCACCGGCTGTTGAGTGATCGCCGCATTCATCGACTTGACGTGCTCGCGATGGTCAAGCGACGTGCTCGCCAAGCCGAATTGCCGACCAGAATCGGATGCCACACGTTTCGAGCGACCGGCATCACGACCTATCTCCAGAATGGCGGGACATTAGAGCACGCCCAGCGAATCGCCAACCACGAGTCCGCTCGTACCACCGGACTCTACGACCGCCGCTCTGACGAAGTCAGCCTGGATGAAATCGAACGCATCATCCTTTGATTTCGACAACGAAGGACTTCGCGGATCACACTTGCTCGTCAACAAACTTGCGGATTTGCGAATAGGGCTTTGTTGTCCATAAGATGTCGCCGCGAGTCACTTCAGGAGAACCTCCATGATCATGCCGTACAACGAAATATCGGCGACTTTGGGGTCCGCAACGACGGCTCCAAGTAATTCTCACTCATTAAATATCGGCATTTCGCCCGGTCGTCTGGATGAGTTACTCGCCAGGGAACATGACGCGACTACTTCAAAACGAGCTCTCACTATAAGAGCCCTGAATGGCGACTTCGTTTCTCCATTTTGCTCGCTTCCCCCGCAGATAGTGACGCTGACGGACAACGGCCTCGTTTGGCGCGGCCAGAGATTCCATTTGCCTAGTCAGCCCACGACGTGCAACGCCATGTCAACATCTGACTCAACTAAGTGAAGCACATACATGGACACCATCTGGTTTCTCACTAAGACTGTAATTGCTGCTGCTTGCCTCTATTGGATTTTATCAGCACTTTGTGTAGGCTACTTTTTTTGGGGAATTAAGCATCTTACTATCACACTACCATACGGTTCATTCTATAGGTCCACATCGTCTGTTCCGCAGCGTCCCGATCGCTCCCTGAGCCCTACTGAAGCATCGTGGTGTGTATCTCAGCCGGTTATTATTTACACATTATGGTATCTCAGTGCGCATTATTCCGGCGTATCATGGGCAACCCCATCTCCGTTTTTTGAGAGTATGCACTGGATCCTGTGGGGTCTTACAATTCTTCCGTGTGTCTTGTACATAATGGCTCGTGCGATTCATTGCGCGTATTCGATATTTCTGTTTGTCTGCTTAGCGGGCGTTATGTCGTGGACGCCATACTTCGCTTTGTCATTTATTGAAAGTAGTCATGAGCAGTACCGGTCAGAGGTGGATAAACAGTTTGACTCGTCTCACATTTCCCTTATGGCGTTAGGCGTGACTTATGGCATCTATGCGTTCGTTTGTTACCCAGTTCTTCCTTTTATGAATCTTGTCGTGTTAATGATAGATGAGGCGGTCGCGAAACGTGAGTTAACCAATAAACTTCTAGCTGAACGGGAACAGAAGGCAGAAGCGGAACGGGCACAACGAGAAATAGAAGCGTCAGAACAGAAAGCAGATCAGGTCAAGCGAGAGGCCGAGGAACGAGCAGAGCAGGAGCGGCGGGAAGCGGAATATCAGGCGCAACAATTGCTAGAAGTGGCTCAGAGGGGAATACCGCTTCGTGAGAATGGATTGCTAGACTTGGCACTTTTTCGAGCCGCCGAAACGCTATTGGGGCCGATTGATTGGACCGCTCTGCCCGAGGCACCGCACTATGCGAAATGGTTCGCACCTGATCCCGAGCTTGTCCATAAACGCTACGATGCTCGTCAAGATATGTCGCAACAGTATCTGTATTGCGGGCCATACTTCGCAGTATATCCCAAAGCGGCATTTGAAAAGGATTGCGAGCTATTGTTTCATCCCGAACACCCCTACTTCCTCACGACCTCCGCCGGAGGGAATGAAGCTAGATTGAATACGCAAAACGACTCATTGTGTTGGGTGCTGACTGTGGTTAAGGAGGTAGCAGATATCGTTGAAATGCGTCGCGTGTATTCTGTGGATATACCCAGGAGCATGTCAGATGCGGAGCTCATAATCTATTTGCGGGCGTTGTTGTTTTCGGATCGGCATGAGAGCCAGATACGACTCCGTGAGATCTCTAAGGCGCTGAGAAACCATCCAAAACTGGACACGGATCTGAAGTGCGCTGTCAGACACGCAAAGACCAGAGCAATCATGTTCTATCAAAAGAGGATCAACGTGCTTGGTCCGTTTCTTTCGAAGGAGGAGTTCGAAGGCGAGATCGAGCGCACTCTGTCAAAGTGCGATAGCATAAATATGGTCGACTTTCATGTTGAATGGCTTCAAGCGTGGATGGAGAGGAAGGCCCTGCGATGTCGCGTCGAGCAGGAATACAAAGCTGCGGGTGGCGAATTCACTGAGCTTTCTCTGGCAGAATTCTACCAACTCGTTGACGATCAAATGGCCCACGAGTTTCCTGTCGATCACGTTCGGGAAATGGCCGATGCCATTTCCGAGCGAATTAAAGGGCTTACCCGAAAGCCATCCGGTTCCGTAGAGAAGCGAAAACAGGAACTCATCCGGCAGCGCGAGTCCGTGTTCACTGATTACGATGCCACCATCGTCGATGAGCAGCAGCGTGAGATGGCGCAGGAACGCTACGATAATCGGGTCTTCCTGCCCGCGATGGAAGCGTTGGGCCTAGAAGTGATTAACGATTATGAACACCCTGCCCAATAACACTGCCATCATCCGACCGGGAACAAGCCTTCTGGACCTCAAAGTCCCCGGCGGAGTTCCTGAGCGACTGGATCTTCAGAACGCGAATCGCTGGCTCTACGATTTGTCGGCTGCGGGTGTGGCGATTTCTGGCGACAGCGGCTCAGGGAAGTCGGTGCTCTTGCGGCAATCGGTGGCGACGGCTGTCGATACCGGAACGAGCATTGTGGTCATCGACCCTCACGGCGACTTAGTTGACGCGATCCACCGCGATTGCTTAGCACGCGGTCCTGCCATCCGCAATCGCGTACTCTACCTCGCTCCGGGCCGTGACGATCTTCCTATCGGGCCACTCAATCCGTTGGGCGCTGTCCCGCTTCCTGGCGAAACCCCGTATGGCTTTCGAGCTCGGTTGGATTGTCGGGCCGTGCATTGCGCCCATTTGACGATCAATTGCAGCGGCGAATCTGACTTCGATCAGAAGCCGCAATTGTTCCGGTGGCTGACAAATATCTTTCGCGCATTGGCACTCATGGGTTTGAGCATGGCGGACGGCCTCCGCTTTCTCGACTTCGATTCCGAGATGTTCGGCCCACTGGTGGACGCAATTCCGGATGAGTTGTTGCAGTCGGAGTTCCGCTTGTTGGCATCAATGAGTCCGGCCGAACGAGAGGTGTTTTGTGGCAGTACGCGAGCGCGCTTGAACAACCTGTTTTCAAACATTGTTCTGCAGTGCCATTTGGGAGTTCCCCGAGGCGCGATCAATGTCCGGCAATTGATTCAGGACCGGTCGATTGTGCTCTTGAACCTCGCCCATTGTGGACGTCTGGACGAAAACTATCACGCACCGATCCTTGCGAATCTATGGGTCGCTGAGATTCTGCATACGGTCTTTTCGACGCCACAGGATCAGCGGCTGCCGTTGTTGCTGGTGCTCGACGAACTTCCGGTGTTTCGTGCTTCGGCCAAGCTCTTGACGAGCGCGCTCCGGCAAGTGCGGAAGATGCAATTGCGATTCTTGCTCGCGTTTCAAGGGATTCACAGTTTCCCCTTAGCCAAGGATGATCCGCTGCTGCGCGCCACGAGCATGTGTGGATCGTCCTTCTACTTCCGGCACACCGATGAAGATGACGCCTTGTTCTTCGGCGGCAAAGTGTCGCTACCGGAGTATGACCCACTCCGGCCGAAGTTCGTCCATTGGGACGAGGAGCAGTACCAAGATGGCTATGATTTCGTCACGCTGACAGACCAATCGTGGCAACGTGCCTACTCTCAAAATGACAGTACCGGCACATCGGACGGTACGAACTGGCAAGAGAGTTGGAGCCAGGCGACAGGCTACGGAACGGATGTCGGACGAAGCGTCAGTCGCACACGGAATTGGTCATCCGGAACGTCGATCAATCAGTCCCATTCGAGCGGAGCGCGGATTCAGCAGGCGGTGGGCGAGACGTTTGGGCATGGCGGCGGATCGAGTCAGAGCCAAACTCTTAGCAACGGATCGAGCGAGCAGTCTTCGCACACCGACAACGCAGGTCGGTCGGACGGATCGAGCCAGGCCCATTCGGAGCAGCATTCCAGCGGGACGCAAGAAACGGAGGGCCAGCACTCGTCCACAGGTAGCAATCGTTCGCAGACGACGAATCGCGATAGGGATCAGCAGGTGCAGACGCACTCCGATGCGAAAGGTGCGAATGACGCTCGCGGAACCAGCAAATCACACGGATACAATCAATCAGACGCCTTCGGCAACACCATAACCCAAACGAGTCAGACGTCGGTCGGTTTCGCAGACTCGGTGGGTCGGGGCACGAATCGAGGAATCGCGGATCAAGCCGGAACGATCAGCAGTTGGGATGCCAAGCACACATCAACGAAGACCACCGGAACCGACGAGTCGAGGAGCGAGGGAAATTCGGCGAGCGAAGGTGTGGGCGGTGCGATCGCGGCGGGGGAGTCCTCGTCGGAGAGCTGGCAGGAGACCAATTCGACCGGCGGTGCTCAAGGGAATAGCCGAACGGTGAGCCGCGAGCGAGGACGGTCAGAGACTCAAGGTAGCAGCATTACCGAAAAGCAGACGCCGCTGGCACGCGTGAAGTGGAGAAAAGTCTTGCGAATCCTGGAGTTTCTGACCCGGGAGGAGCAGAAGGTTCTGAGTGCGTCGAAACTTTCCGGCATGCCGACGGGCCAAGCGCTCCACCAGATCGCTGGCCACTCAGTCCGCTGGGTGCAGGTCGATCTTCCGGAGGAACCGTGGGCGGATGCACCCGTGACTCTGAAGAAAGCCCTGCAATCGTACTTTGAGCGCATCCGCACACTGGATGTCTACCACGACCCCGTCAAAATTCTCGAACGCCAAAAGCAACTACAGGAACAACTCTGGGAGGTGCTTTTGGGCACGTCGCCGGCGATCAATCTACCCGCCGTTACTGTCCTTCCTTCGACGCAGGCTGCCGATGACTCCCCGTTCTCGATTTAGCGCTTCTTGGAATCCAACAGAAAGGGACTTCACCATTCTGCGAGATATCGGGGAGCACGGACTCTTGGATACGCGGATGATTCATCAGCGTCATTGGCCAGAAGGGACGGAAATCCGATCGTGCCAAAAACGAATGGCGATTCTCAAGAAAGAAGGACTGGTGTGTGACGCTCCGTTGGTTGTGGCCCGACAGATTTCGTCGCAGAGTCCCGATCGGTCGAAGAAATTTGGGGGCAGTCTTCCGACCGCCTATGGATTGACGCCCAAGGGTGCCGAAGTGCTGTTGGAGGAGACCGGCGAAGCGGCCAAGCGAATCTCCCGAAGTGACCCAGCACCCGTGACGCTGCTGCATCGCTTGGGTGTAGTGGCGGTTCGTCTGGCTTTCGACAAAGGAGCCAAGGCGGCGGGACTGGCTGCTCCACAATGGATCTTGGAACAGGACACCTATTCGAACGCCCGACTCGACCAACCGGCCGAGAAGCGGCACCTGCTCTACGAACGATTTCGTTCCGGAGAGAACCAGGATGTCTCATGTCGTCCGGATGCGAGTGTCCTGTTGCAGCACTCGACCGGAGGCGACTCCTCGTCGCCGAGGTTTCTCGTGGGCTATTTGGAGATTGATCGCAGCACCAACAGTCCCGACAGAGAACTCGGAAAATCGCCGGGATACGACTGCCTGCTGCGGAGCGGAGTGGTTCGCCAACATTGGCCGTGCCTGCACCAAGCCGATGCCGACGCAGTGCGAATCTTCTATGTGTGCGAATCCGTGGAGCGAATCGCCTCGCTCGCGTCCGTCCTGCGAGACCAGCCCGTGGCCGCGTTCTATCGCTTCGGGATCAAGCAGGAGGTACTTTCCGAAGGGGTGCTCCGGGAACCGATTTGGCGGGACACCCAGGGGCGGCGATACGCGATACTCCGACGATCTGGTTGAAGGTATTCGCAATAGGTGTACGCTGGCCGCTCCATTCCCCCTCTCTTGAGTGGAATGCAATCTCTTTCTGGCTCCTCCGGAGCCCACCGAACCGGCTCGTAGACAGAAACTCCTCGCGGCCCTCGCTCTGGCTAAGGTCACACCAAATCCACGCCCGCTGACCGTGTTCGCCAAGAACTATGCGACCGATTGGATGCGAACGCTGTGCCTCGACTTGGTTCACGATGGCCAGAAGACAGAACAGCTCTTCGCTTATGTAAAACGCTTTCGTGGCGAATTGATCGACGCGCTGATGGTAACTTTTCCAGAGCGAGCTTTAATGGCCCTGGAGTTGTTACGAGGCCCGCAACAGAACTTCGAGGAGAGGCACCTGCAAACGCTCGCGGGCATTCCCCAAGAAAAGCGGAGAAAGTTCATCACGTTGTTGCAGGAGACGACGGCCGATGCACCGTCCATCGCAGGCTACTCGGCGGCGATGCACGACTATGAGGCACAGCCCGACCCTTGGAACGACTGGCGAGACGTCGGCAAAGCTCTGGCGGAGTTCCATTACCTTCGCGGCATGAAAGGGCTGATCCGCGAAGTGTTCGACCAAGCTTAGGCTCTTGTTGGGTATTCGTTCTGCCGTTCGATCGACTGTTCGTCTGGGTGTTCGTGGCCTGTCGGGGGTGCGAACAGGCTTCTGTTTTGTGTGGTGTTTTGTAGGTTGTTTCCCACCAGCGACTTCGGGTGCCGGGTTTCTCGTTCGCATTCGCTTCTCTCGCCCCCCGGCTATTCAAGTGCGTTAGGAATATGGTGGCTCGGTCCTCTGGGAAGATTTCGGACCTCGCTTGCCTGCCATTTGGCCGGACGATCCGCCGCCGCGTTTCCGCTTGAATAGCCGGGTCGCCACCCGGCACCCGTCCTCGCTCGCTGCGGCTCGCTGCGGCTGCCCGGCGTCGGGCAGTGAAGTCGCCCCCCTTTGTTTTGTTGGTGTTTGGTGTGTCTGTTTCCAGGCACCAACCCACGAGTCCGGAGCCTGCCGACTTTACACGGCCGGTCCCTCACGCAAGGAGCTTCCGGCGGGACTCCTCCTTGCGTTCGGGCGTGCGGCCGTGTGCCCCCGTCGCGGCCCCGGACGGAGCCACCCACTTATCCCCTTCCCCAGCTTGCCATGCTGTACCAAGTGAAGTTTCAGTACGGTTGCCTGATTGAGGCCACGTCTCGCGAGGAAGCGTACGCGAAAGCGATTCGACTGCTTCGCGAGTCACCGGAGTCGTACGTTTCCGATGTTCGCCAAGCGGGCGAACCAAAGCATAAGCCGTCGCTCGTGCGTCGTTTGATCACGGGCCAGTAGGCCCGTTTTTTCGGTCGGCCGCTCCACCGATGACGGTCCAGCACGGCTCGAATGTGAGAGGCTTTGGGAGAGACAGAGTGAGGGCTGCGTGCGGCGTTCTCAGTGTAGCGTCCCGATCCCTAGTGCCGTGCAAGGGCTGCTTCGCCGTTCGCCGGCGGCAACGGTTGCTCTCGCTGTCGCTCGGCAACCGGCCCGGCGAAGCCACACGCCGCTCCGATGCCACCGGCGAAGACACCCTTGACGGCGGGATGCGGGACGCTTGGAAGCGAGAGCCGACGCAGCCCACCGAAGGCTGCCGAGGCGACTTATTTTCTTACCCCCTTTCTTATGGCGAACACATCGCCCAAGGCCACGCATCCGGCCTCTCAGGATGCGACCACGCCCGCCGCTGTGGTTCGATGCGGCACACTCTCTGGTGCCGTTTTTAAGCGGCTGGCGAAAGCCAAAAACGGAGAAGAGTTCGCGACTTTCCAGGTGTCGTTGCGACGTAGCTACCTGGATGCCGAGGGCAAATGGCAGCACACGCAGACGCTGCGGGAGGAAGACCTTCTCCCAGCGGCGTTCACGCTGGCGCAATGCTTCGAGCGGATCATGTCCGAGCGAGGCGAACCGCGCGAGTGATGTCCATGAGCGACCCGGAGCTACCGGCTTCGGGTCGCGTTTTCGCTGGATGCTTTTCTGGACGCTCCGGCATTTTATCACATTCCCCCTTTCCACATGGTTGGCGTTTTACGAAATGGTCAACGTGATGCCGGCGAACGGCAAAACGGCCGGATGGAGCGAGCGACGGCTCGACCTGACGGCGCACGATCAGCGGTTTCGGAAGTTAGCGGTGAGTTGCAAAACAGTCTGACGAGACTGCTGCGTGCCGATGACAGCGAGGCGGCCCGTGTCGAGTTGACTCGGATCAGTGAGTTCCGCGAGGCGATGGTGGCGATGATGCAGGCGTTGCTAACGCTCGACGAACGGCTGGCTCGGTCGGAGTCGATGGTTCAAGAGGTCCGCGACATCCTGAAGAACCAGCAGCCGCAGAAAGAGTGGTACACGGTCACGGAACTGGCCGCGTTACTTGGCAAAGCCGAGTTCACGGTTCGCGAGTGGTGCCGACTTGGCCGCGTCCATGCGAACAAGCGGCAATGTGGCCGAGGCAGCAGCCAAGAATGGATCGTGTCCCATGAAGAGCTGACACGAGTTCAGAACCAAGGATTGTTGCCAGATTGATAACGAGAGGGGTGAGACGCATCTGTGGCTCCCCCACTCCCACCCCGTCATCGGAGTTCATCCGGTGACGGGGGTATTACTTCCATTTTCCCCCAACTCAAATGAGTAAACGCGATGATGAAAACGAAACACGCAATGCCTCGTCCGAAGGCGAGGAGACCTGTGAGTTCACCTGTTGCGACTGCAACGAGACCTACACGGGCGATCGTCAGGGCTACCACAACTTTGACCGGTGTATCGGCTGCGAGGCTCGATTGATTGACATCGGCTTGTCCCTCAAAGACGAGCAGAATCCAGTCATGATCGGAGTGAACTGCCGACTGATCGCCAAGGCACCAGAGCTTCTGGCGGCACTCAAGGGGCTTTCGGATTCCATCGACATGGAACAAGAGTTTGAACATCAACTCGATTGCGAAGATCCGGAGTCCTGTACTCTGTGCATTGCCCGGAAGGCGATCTCAGAGGTCGAGCACCGTTGATTACCGCCCGTGGATTCCTTCGGGAGTTCACGGGCATTTTTTTTGTGTCCGAATGTCGCGGAATGAGAGAGGATTGAGTCGTGGTGACGAAGCCGAATTGTTCTGAATATGGGTCGTTATTGTTTCGACTGCGGGATAACTGGCTGACGCCCGAATTGTCTTTGTCCGGCACGGGGTGCCGGACGGGGCCGCAACGCGGGGTTGGGGTATCCGCCTTCGCCGCCCCGGTGAACCGAGGCTGCTTCGGCTACTCCCCCACCCCCGACGGTTGCGGCTTCGAGCGGGCGTCAGCGGAAAAGGTCAACCGCGAAGGGACCAATCTCTGCTACTCAGCCAATGCTTCTACGGCTCGTTTACAGACTTCCGGAGCCAGATGCTGATATCGCCTTCGCATTTCCTCAGTTTGGTGGCCCATGTGCTTGTCGATGATGCGCTGATCGACGCACTTGGTCGCAAGATTTGAAGCGTATGAGTGCCGAAAGACATGGAAGCCGCGGATGACATCCCATTTGGAATCGCGAAGTGTTTTGAAAAACTGAACGCGAGCTTGATCGACGGTCAGCGGACGGATCGGAGGTTGGGAGGGATTTTCAAAGTTGTGGCTGAAGGCGAACTGGCCGCCGGGATGCATTGCCATCCATTCTTTGAGAATCTCCACGAGCTTGGTTGGCATTTCTACTCGTCGAAACGTCGTGGAGCGAACTCGACTGCGTTTGCGTTCGCGAATCAAAACAGTGCCGGCATCAAGGTCGAGATCATCAATCATGACGCGCGTCATTTCGCTACGTCTGGCTCCGGTGAATGCCACGAAGGCAAACATGGGATAGATGAAAGGATATTTGGCGCGCTTGCGAACGAGTTCGAGAACTTCCAGGACTTCCGGGATCGTCAGATAGAGTGCCTCCCACAGCCGAGCAATCTCAGTTTCATCCAGACCGCCGCGAGCGAGGATTCGCTCGATTTCAGTTCGAGTCATGAAGGGAGGCTTTTCATCCCTTTTCCCATAGACCAGTCCACGCAGTGACGGAGCCTCTTTCACAAGTTGTTGTGTTTGCGCCCAATTCAGAATGCACTTGAGCGTGTCGACTTCGCGTTTGATCGTGTCCGGGCTGAGGAAACGATTTCCGAATTTCCTACGCGATTCCCGATTGATGAATTGTTGGATGTCATGAGTGGTGAGCTGATCGAGCGTCTTGGTGAGAGGCAGCTTCTTTTTCTTCCGGAAAACCTTGATGTGTATCTCTTCGGTTTTGAGGGTCGTTAATTCTTTCGCTTGCTCAGGCAAATTCTCTTGGTATTTCGTGAAGAGTTGGCCGAGTGTTATGGAGGGTTCGGACACCCGGATATTCCGTGTCCTTCCACCTGACAGGAGAAAGGTCACTGCGTCGGCATCAGGAGGCAGTTCGAGAACTCCACGGCGGACCAAAGAAATGGTCTCCGTCAGTCGGGCTAGAGAAGCCGAAGCATGAGTTTCTCGATCGGTTTTCAGAGATCGTTTGAACGATCGTCCGGCAAAACGAAATCTGATGTGATACTGTTTGGAACGCGCGTCGCGAACGATCGTGGCCATCGGTGTCTTCTCCGTCCGAGGGAAAAGTGAACTGCCGATGGTACGCGCGATGTCCGAAGAAGATCAGCGATTCAAACCCAATGTCAGCCCAACACCGTGTCAGAAACGTGTCAGATTGGCATTGGGACATGAAAAAAGGACTCACGACAATTGTCGTAAGTCCTTCTCGGCAAAGAGTCGGGATGACAGGATTTGAACCTGCGACCTCTACGTCCCGAATGGAACCGCTCAGGGTTGCAAGTGGGTGTAGCGAAGGGGTTGCGGAAGGCGAGTCGGACGCTTGGACAAGGGCTTGTCAAAACGGATCGGAAAATGAGCGCGGCGAAGTGGTCGGAGAGCCGGTTTCGGGCAACGTCGGGGACTCCGTTTCGAGCCGGGCCGACTCGCTGCCGATCAAGGTGGATTCGTTCTCTGCCTCGCTGGCGATGATTGCTTCGCTGCCGTTGTCGGATGCTGAGAAGGCAGACGCGGTGCGGCGGTTGATGGCCGAGCAAGCAACCGGCTGAACTGCGACCGACGCGCGTCGTCATCGTTGAATCGGCTGGACGGGAACCGCTCAGGTCGGTTTCGATGCTCTTCGGTGCTGGCTCAACCCCGTTTCCGTACCGCTTCAGCCCCGCTCCGGTGCTGTTCGACCCCGCTTCGGTGCGTTTCGGTGCGGACTCAGCCCCTCTTTCGAGGGTCGGGCGTCGCGGTAGGTTCTCCTGAGCGACTTTGATCGGCTTGGTCTTGGGGAACAGCCGCGGGACGACAGACAATTTATTTATGCGTTGGAGTCCCGTGGGACAATGACTTGTGTTGATTTGAGGATGCTGTCAGGGACAGCGAATCGAGGTTGAGTTTTCGACGTTCGGCGGACGTCGAACGGCCCCACACCAATGACGAACTGTGGCAACTGCCTTTGGGTTCATAGGTGAGTTTCATCAACCGAAAACGTGCTCCGACTTACTTACTTACTTACCCTGATTTTCCGAACTTCCTTGGGACAAAAAAAGTGGGATGAGTGTCGTCCCGACCGCACGGTTTCCCCGGCCAAAGAACCTAGACCCTCCCGCGTCCGTGTGGCTGAGCGGCGGATGGCGCGGGTTGCTGGAGTTGGCTGACAACGGCTGACCGTTGGGTATCATCCCGCGACGACTCGGGCGGTGATGCGCGGGTCGCGACCGGGCATCGCTGTGACGGTCGGGTGTGCGGAAGGGCTGCTACCCTCGCTCTTCCGCGCCCCGTCCGGCCCGGTTCAGAGGGTAGAGGCCAATGAAGCGCAAGCCGTCGTCGGCGCGGACACGCAAGGGGACGTCATCGAAACCCAAGCGAGTTGAACCGCTCGACCAAGAAATCAGCGACGTTCTGCTGACCTGGCCGAGCGTCTGGACCGAAGTTGACTTTGACCAGACTTCGGCTCTTCGCAACGACGCATTCGCCGATCTTGTCAGCGCGGGACTCTTGGAAGCGAGGGACACTTACGTTGCCACGTTTCGACCGCCGGAAGCATCAGAAAACAGCAGCGTGCCGAGTGAACAAATTCAGTTTGTCATCGATAATCGGGGAGAGGGTTGGAGATCACGGACCATCGACATGCTGCCGCGAATCTGCCCGCCGCATTGGTTTGATGGAACGACGCTTCGCGGGCATTTTCAGTTTAGGCGGGTCGGAGTGAAGCTCCGATTGAGTGGGCAAGGTGAATCGGCGAAGGCGGACCTTGCAGGTATCGGCGAGTTTGGTGTGGTGGACTTCGTGCGACGACGCGGCCGATACGCAAACCGGTTGGATACGGACTGCTTGGTTCGTGTCGTGTCGAGCACTCGTCTGGACAAGCCGTTGGAGTCTTCGTCACCACCAATCGAACAAGTTGCGACCTCAACGACGGAACCGGATCGGCAACGAGTAGCGAATTCAGCAGACGGCGAGTTTGACAACGTGAAAATCGACGTGCCGCGGCGTTGCGTTCCAGCACAGTGGAGCGAGTCGCCCGTCTGGCGGACGTCGTTGGAGCGTGTCCGTGAGCGATTCGTGGAAGCGGCTCGAATGCCGGGACGCTTGGTTTGCCTGTTGAAGAATGACTCGGTCGGACCGAGCGAACCGAAGACGGTTACGGAGTTCACTTCGGATGGGAGCCTCGTGGCTCACGTCGAATCCGAGCCGGTCGATCATCCGCCGCGTCCCGCTTGGTTGGAGCTACCTGGACTGCGCGGTCTGCCGGTCGGATCGGAGTTCCGAATTCTGAGGCATCCGGGAACGTCGAACGGCGAGTACGCGCCCGGAGTCAGTCGGGACTGCGAATTCCACGGCGACGTCGAACGCTGGCAAGAGTATTCGGCCATCGCGACGGCGGCCGGGAGTTGTCTCACTGGCTTGCCCAAACACGTCACGGCGTTGGTGTGGCGCGACTGGCTCAACGGATTCGACCTACCGAGCGACGTGTGGCTTTGGACGAATGCCGTGTTTGAATTGGCGTGGCGACAGATTCCGGGATCTTCATTGAAGGCCGAGCGGTTCGCCGACGTGCTCGGTTGCCAAATTCCGTTGGACGCGATTCCGCAACTCCGCGCCAACGTGGCCGATGGCAAGTCATCGTCATCGCCCGAAGTCGCCAGAGAGTTGGCGACACTCCCGGACGATCCGCCCCGCTGGTATTCGCTGCTGGATGACGTGCTCAATGCGTCGATCACGGCCATCGACTTGCTGTTCGCGATCGCGGGCCAAGCCGCCGCGCCGCCAATTCAACAAAACAGCGCGACGTTCCCGCCACATCAACCGCCAAAGAATCCCGCCGGACGTAAACGGGATAAAGGGGCCAAGGCTACCGAAGCGTGCCAGGTGTGGGTTGACTACGAGCGGTTAGGACTGAGCCAACAGGAATTCTGCAACTGGTGGAACAGAGACAAGAAAGTTGCCTGCGGCGGGCTGAAGTGGCTCGACCGGAAGTTGAGTTTCGTTCGGAAGCTGATGCGTGAGAACAGAGTCCCTGACGAGTTCACGAACAAATTGAAACCGTTGCGACGGGTCAAGAGCGCCACAAAAAAAAGCGGCTAAGAATTCGCACCGTTCACACTGAGACATTTCCCGGCATTCCGTGGGGTTCAACAATTCTCGCCACACATTCTCACGAACAAATTGGCTGATGGAATTTGTTCGTTCGCATCGCGCAGACAGTTCGCGCATGACGCCGAGCCTGATGACGTGACACAGTCACGCCGGCTCGGCAGAGACTCTCGAATGGAATGAGAGGTTGGGCGATGCTTCCGCAAACCCACAACGCTACCGCCGAGCGAATCGGCTTGCCGGAGTCGCGGGCTGTCGCGACTGCTACTCACATTGATGCCGACGCCTGCGCAAGCCGCTACGGCATCTCAAAACGCCACTGGCTGCGGTTGGTGGATCGTTCTGCCGCACCTCGCCCAACCAGATTTGGCCGGCTCTGTCGCTGGTCGATTGCTGCGCTTGAGGAATGGGAACGTGGCGGCTGCAAGCCAGTCCGCACTGCGGGAAGGACGGTGCGGCCATGAAGCCAAACAAAAAAGGCCGGCTGCGGGAACAGTCGGCCAAGCAAAAGTCCGGTCAGCAATCAGCAACGAATGAGACGCGAACGGCGGAGGATTCTAACGCCGCGCCGTTGCCGTCTCCACCAGCCAATCGAGAACTGGTGGAGGGGCGGATGCTCCGTGATGCCGCGCTGTGGCGGCTGTGGAATGGCAAAGGGTCGAGTTTCTGTGCGGAGGGCCGCATCGCGTTCGTCAAGCTGTTGTGGGTGCGAGTCGAGGCGTCGATCAATCACCTTCGCGAAGTCTTTCCGCCACGCGATGGCATCAGCACGAACTGTTACGGCCCGATCATCAATTCACTCAGTCGAATTGGCGTCATCCGCAAGACCCACAAAGAAGAGCCGGTCAAGCATCACAACGCGCATGCACGATCCGCCCCGCTGTGGGAATTCACCAACCGCAATGAGACCGTCGATTGGCTGCGAAACGCGGGGATCACCGTCCCCAACGATCACAAGAGCCAAGGCTCGCTCTTCAATGATGGGGAGGGCGTGTGATGAAGGCGACTCCCGCGTTTCAGTTCTATCCGGCCGATTTCCTCATCGGCACGGCGGACATGACCCACGAAGAGGCCGGCATCTACATCCGGCTGCTGTGTCTCCAATGGGCGAAAGGCCGGCTCGATACTTCCAAAACCAAACTGCTGGTTGGCACGGAGATTCCTCCCGCTGTGATGCAGAAGTTTCTGGTTGCAGACGGACGAATGTGGAACGTCAGGTTGGAAGACGAGCGTGAGAAACAGGCGAAGTACCGCGAAGAGCAATCCAAGAAAGGGAAAGCCGGCGCGGACGCTCGTTGGAATGGCAACGGCCATGCTCCGGCCAATGGCCAAACGATGGCAGGGAACAACTCACGGCCATCGCTTGGCCAATCGCAAAACGATGGCTCTTCGTCTGTGTCTTCGTCTTCGTCTCTGTCTTCGGCTTCCGATTTGTGTCTTCAAGAAACTCAAACCGTACCGGGCCGGAGAACGACGACCGGGCCGAAATGCAAAGTTGGAAAGAAGCCATGCGACTCGTTGCCCGACTGGCCGGAGCTGCAAGAGTTCGTTGGCCGCTCGATTGATCCATTCCCGCATTCCGAGATTCCTGAATGCTTCCACGGCCTGAAAGCAT
>SYJG01000208.1 GCA_005798445.1 Planctomyces sp. | reverse complement strand
TCGTGGCCTGCCGCTGAGCGTCGTTGAAATACGCCGGGACGGTGATGACCGCCTTGTTGACCTTGTGGCCGAGGTAGCTCTCGGCCGCCTCTTTCAGCTTGCGGAGCACGAGGGCCGAAATCTCCGGCGGCGTGTGCTGCTTGCCGTTGCCGGTCTCGACCTTCACATAGTCGGCAGGTCCGCCAACGATCTTGTACGGGACGAGTTTCTCCTCAGAGGCGACCTCACTGTGCCGCCGCCCCATGAACCGCTTGATCGAATAGATCGTGTTCTTGGGGTTCGTCACCGCCTGTCGCCGAGCGGGGTCGCCCACCAGCGTCTCACCTTTGTCGGTGAAGGCAACGATGCTCGGCGTCAGCCGGTTGCCTTCCAAGTTCGCGAGGACTTTGACTTCCCCACCTTCCATGATCGAGACCACGGAGTTCGTGGTTCCCAGGTCAATTCCAATCACCTTTTCTGCAACAGCCATGACTTGGCTCCTTCGAGCGTTCAGTTAGGATTCGAGTACGAAACGTCAGCGGCGGAAAGGCAAAGAGCGTGCCAGCCACGACGTGGCTTTTGATGACACGGCAACTTCTGACGTGGCCAAAGATTGTGGCTTCATCAGGAAGTTGACCTTCAGAGCTGTTGCCACTTTGGCACCAAACCAACGGCGTCGTTCAACGGACCAGATTGTCAATCTGACAGCCTCACTTTCGGAGGCTACGGTGAACCGAAATCCTTGGCTGCTTGACACCTTAGAAATGCCGGAATACAAGCGTTGACCCGCGCGGCAGAGCCGATTTGGCCCCCTTTTCTGGCCTGCGACCGCGAAAGGAACTCATGGCCAAGAAACCACTTCCGAAGAAAGTGCGCAAGCCAGTGGCGGCTGCCGCGAAGCCCTCCAAGCCTGCTCGGAAATCTCCGGCAGCACTGGAGAACGAGCTGAAACACCTGGACCGCGAGATCCTCACGCTGGTCAACAAGCGAGCTGGAACAACGACGGCTTGGATTCAGAGCCAGCCGGATCTGAAGCGTGCCATGTTCGCGCCGTTAGCGGATGACGCCCTATTTGCGACCTTGGAGGCTGCCAACCGAGGTCCACTTCCTGCCACTGCAATTCGGGGCATCTTTCGACAAATCTTGAGTGCCGCTCGCCTCCAGGTGAAAACGGTGCGAGTGGCTTATCTCGGCCCGGCTTACAGCTACACCCACATCGCGGCAATCGAACGGTTTGGCGAGTCGGCCGATTTGGTTCCCGTCACGACAATCGCCGCCGTCTTTGAAGAGGTCAACCGCGGACAGGCCGACTACGGCATTGTCCCGATCGAGAACAGCACCGACGGCCGGATCGTCGACACGCTCGACATGTTCACTCGGCTGCCGCTGAGGATTTGCGGCGAGGTCCAGATCGCGATTCATCACAATCTGTTGGCCCGCTGTCCCCGCAGCGAAGTGACCGAAATCTACAGCAAGCCGCAGGCGCTCTCGCAATGCCGCGAGTGGCTCAGCAAGAATATGCCGCAAGCTCGATTGCTGGAGGTGACTAGCACTTCGACAGCGGCTCAGTTGGCTCGCGACAAACCGGGAGCGGCGGCGGTCGCCAGCATGAGAGCGGCGGTCGAATACGACCTGAACGTCGTGGCCGAGTCGATTCAGGACAACAAGAACAACGTCACGCGATTCGCCATCATCGGCGACGACGACACGAAACCCACCGGCAAGGACCGCACGGCGTTGCTGCTGCAAATCCCGCACAAACCAGGGGCTTTGGCGGATGCGTTGGGGTCGTTCAAACGGAATAAGATCAACCTCACCTGGATTGAGTCGTTCCCGCTGAGAGGGCCGGAGTCGGGCTATCTGTTCTTCCTCGATTTTGAGGGGCATTCGCACGATCCGCGCATCAAACGGACCCTTTCCGACATCGAGCGGCTGGCGGTGCGAATGGAAGTGCTCGGATCGTACCCGCGGAGCGAACCGCTGAGCTGACCGGTCGGCGGTGATGTGCGCGTGCCACGGGTTGAACTCAAAGCCTTTGGCCGTCATCATTCCTGACCCGCCGTCCACCGAGCCAAACGCACGTGATCGCTGTGTCTGGCTGGAACTCGTCACCGGTGACGGAGTTGTCGTCTTTTGAAGGGTCGAAATTCATGCGACGAATTCTGGTCGCTGGCAATTGGAAAATGAATTTGTTGCAGAGCCAAGGGGTGGCATTGAGCCAAGCCCTGGCCAGCAAATATGCCTCGTGTGCTGTCGAGATCTTGGTTTGTCCGGCGTCTCCGTATCTGAGTAGCGTCGCCACGACGATTCGTAGCTCAGCGGTTCAACTCGGAGCACAAAATCTGTACTTCGCCCCACAAGGCGCGTTCACCGGCGAAGTCTGCGGCGACATGCTGAAGGACGTTGGCTGCGGCTGGGTGCTGGTCGGGCACAGTGAGCGGCGTCAATTTTTCGGTGAGCAAGACGAACTGCTCGCCAAGAAAGTCGCGGCGGGTTTGCAACACGGCTTGAAGGTCGTCTTGTGCGTCGGCGAATTGCTTGCCGAACGACAATCGGGACAGACCGAAGCGGTGCTCGAAAAACAAATGTCTGGGCTGGCCCAAGTCTCCGCCGAGCAGATGGCCAACATCGTGATCGCCTACGAGCCGGTTTGGGCGATCGGCACAGGAGTCACCGCCTCGACGGAACAAGCTCAGCAGGCACATGCGTTTCTTCGCAGTCAGTTGAAGTTGAAATACGGCGAAGCGGTTGCCTCGGCAACTCGGATTCTTTACGGCGGCAGCGTGAAGGCGGACAACGCCTTGGAACTGCTGTCGCAACCGGATGTGGACGGCGCATTGGTCGGCGGTGCCAGCCTGAAAGCCGATTCGTTCATCGCGATCATTGAGGCGGGGATTCAGGCTCAAGCCCGAAAAGGTTAAAATTGCAAAGTGTTGTCACTATCGGCAGGCAGGAATTTTCATGGATTACTTTTTTGCAATCTTGGGCATGTTCATCAGCGTCATGCTGATTGGGATCATATTGCTGCAACGCGGACGCGGCGGCGGATTGGTCGGCGCGCTGAGCGGCCTTGGTGGCCAGAGTGCCTTCGGTACGAAAGCGGGGGACACCTTCACTCGCATCACGATTGGCATTGCCGCCGCTTGGGTGCTTCTAGCCGGCATTCATGGACAAGTCCTGCGTGCTCGCGCCGATAGTAAGTCCAGGAATGCCACGTCCGAGGCCGATGCCCGATTAAAGGAAAAAGAGTCAGGGGCTACCTCCAAAGAGTCAGGGGCTACCTCCAACAAGTTGGGTGTGAAAGAAGATTTCAAGTTTGGCACACCCTCCGATTTAGGGGACGATGGTGCGAAGATCGAAGGAGATCTCAAGACGAAATCGAAGTCCGACGAATCCACCAAGGAGCTGATTCCCGACGACGACAAGAAGTCGGACTCAGCCCCCAAATCCAAGGAGCCGCCGAAGAAGGAACTTGACGAGTCCACGGACCCAAAATCCGACGACAAGAGCGGCGAGAAAAAATAGCGCTATCACGACAGCAGCGAAATCGTAGCGACGGCCTTGCCAGGCCGTCGTTGGAACACCGACGGCCTGGAAAGGCCGTCGCCACAAAGTCAGGCCAGTCGGAGAGGGCGCGTTGTGTTACTGAGCATGACTGGATTCGGAGCCTCAAAGGGGCAAAATGAGCAACTGAATGTTGCCGTCGAGGTCCGAGCCGTCAACAACCGGTATCTCAAAGTGAATTCGCGATTTCCCGACGCCTACGCGGCTCTCGAAGGGGAAATCGAACGGGTCGTGCGTGAGCACGTCGCGCGCGGCACGGTCACGGTCGCGTTTGATGTCCGGCCGGTCGCGGGGATGTCCGCGTCGCAGATCAATACCGAAGTGCTCACGGCCTATTGGAATCAAGTGAAGGACTTGTCGCGTCAGCTCAAGGTCGGTTCGCCGGCGGACATGTCGAGCTTCCTGACACTTCCCGGAGTCGTCACGGACAGCGGCCGAGGTGAACTCGATGCCGAGCGTGACTGGCCGTTCTTGAAGTCGCAATTGGAAGAGGCTCTCGGCAAGTTCAAAGAGTTCCGTGTTCGCGAAGGGCACTCGATGGGCGAAGACTTGCGGCTCAACGGCCGAGTCATCGTCAGCAGTCTCGACGAGATCGCGAAGACGGCCTCCGAAGTCGTCAAGCAGTACCGAGACAAACTGCTGGACCGCATCGGCGAGTTGCTCAAAGGAACGAATGTCGTCATCACCGAGCCGGATTTGATTCGCGAGGTCAGTCTGTTTGCCGACCGTTGCGACATCAACGAAGAGATCACGCGGCTGCGCTGTCACCTTGAACAATTTGAAGCGTTCCTCAGCGACAAGGTGTCGCAGGGGCGCAAGCTCGATTTCCTGATTCAAGAGATGTTTCGTGAGGTCAACACGATCGGCTCGAAGGCCAACAACGTATCGCTCGCGCGGCACGTCGTGGAGATGAAGTCGGCGGTCGAACGCATCCGTGAAGTCTTGCAGAACGTGGAGTAGTTTCCGGTGTCCAAATTGAGTTCGTCCGCAACGAGCAGTCCATCATCGTCCGGTCATTCGGTCGGAGCGAAGGGGCTGCGGATTGTGGTGCTGTCAGGGCCGAGCGGCACGGGCAAATCGACGATCGTGAATCGGCTGGCGGCTCAGAACGAAGTCAAACTCATCAAGGCGATCTCCGCGACGACGCGAGCACCTCGCAACCAAGAGCGGCACGGTGAGGACTACTACTTTTTGTCCAAAGAAGAATTCCTGCGGCGACGTGACGCCCACGAATTCGTCGAGTGTTTTGAAGTGCATGGCTCCGACAAGTGGTACGGGACTTTGAAGTCGGAAGTGCAGCGAGCACACGACTCTGGCGGCTGGGCCATGCTGGAAATTGACGTTCAAGGAGCGATGCAGGTGCTCGCTCTGTATCCTGAGGCGGTAACGATTTTCATTCGCACTGCGTCCGAGGTGGAGTTCGAGCAGCGATTGCGGGCACGAGGCACGGAATCGGAAGAAGTGATTCAACGGCGGTTGCAGACCGCTCGGCGTGAACTGGAAATGGCGGACCGTTACCGTTATCAGGTCATTAACGACGACCTGGATCGGGCGACGGCCGAGATCGTTCAAATCCTGAAAGGCGTGGAGGGGAACTCGAATGCTTGATGTTTTCAAAGACGAAGCGATCGTGAACAAAGTCGGTGGCCGCTTCAAACTGTCGTCGCTGATCCAAAAGCGGCTGGTCGCGCTGAACCGCGGAGCTCGTCCGCTGGTCGAACTGAATACCAAAAACCCGCTGGAGATCGTTGTCGCTGAGATCCTCGGCGACAAAATCTTTCTGGATTCCTCCGGGCAAGTGGCGATCGCAGGCGACGGCGGTCCCGGCGAAGGTCGTAAGCGCCGCGACGCAGGCATTGATTTGGACAGCTTGGTGTAATCGAATCACCGCGCTGCCATCCGATCGAGCATTCGTGGATTCCCGAGACACCCGGAGGATGGGGCCATGCTCAAGCGTTTTGTCGTATTCGCGGCAGTTGTCGTCGGTGCGGTGTTGGTTGTGAAAGCCTTCTCCGTCCGTCCGTCGCGTGACGAGTCCATGCCGCCGCTTCGAAAGGCTCCTGCCATGAACGCCTCGAACGAGTCTGATCCGGATCTGCTGCCGATTGCGAAAGACGACGCCGAATGGCAGCAGCGGTTGACGCCGGAGCAATTCAAGGTTGCTCGAAAAAAGGGAACCGAGCGAGCCTTCACGGGAGCCTACTGGGACAACCACGAGCCAGGCGTGTATCGCTGCGTCTGCTGTGGCCAAAAGCTGTTTGATGCCGACACGAAATTCGATTCCGGTACTGGTTGGCCGAGCTTCTTCCAGCCGATTTCCTCCGGCAATGTCGGCGAGGTCACCGATCGCACTTGGTTCGCAACTCGCACCGAAGTCGTTTGTAGCCGCTGCGACGCGCACCTCGGCCACGTCTTTGACGACGGCCCGCAACCGACCGGCCTGAGGTACTGCATGAACTCGGCCGCCCTGAAATTTGAGAAGCGTGCGAGCGATGCGAAGTAACGTCTCGGCGGATGACATCGCACGGGCTGGCTACACTCTTACAACTACGCCCTCGTGGCAAGGAGATTGATGTGAAGCTTGTTGTCAGTAGTTTGGTGTCGGTCGTACTGCTTGGTGTTGCCTCTGCGTTACCTGCGGCGGACTGGCCGCAATGGCGTGGTCCGGGAGGGCAAGGGCATTCGATTGCAAAAGGACTGCCGCTCACGTGGAGTGAAACCGAGAACATTGCTTGGCGGACGGCAATTCCGGGTCGTGCGTGGTCCTCGCCGGTGATCGATGGGACGCACATCTGGTTGACAACTGCCGTCGAATCGGAAGCGCCGACGGTCGAGAAATTGAAGAAGCTGAAGGACAACTTCGCGGGTCAACCGTTGAGCATCGTAGGCAAAGTCAGCCTGCGAGCCGTCTGCGTCGATCGCTCGTCCGGGAAGCTGTTGCACGACGTCGAATTGCTGGTGGCCGAGTCGCCTGATCCGGTGCATCAGTTGAATTCGTTCGCGTCGCCGTCGCCGATTCTGGAAGACGGCCGGTTGTATGCGCACTTCGGCACAAACGGGACGGCATGTCTGGATACGACGACGCGGAATGTCGTGTGGACGAATCGCGAGTTGAAGCTCAAGCACGAGAACGGTCCAGGCAGCACGCCGGTGTTGTGGGGCGACTTGCTGATCGTCCATTGTGATGGCAGCGACACGCAGTCCATTGCGGCGCTCAGCAAACTCGATGGGAAAGTCGCCTGGCGGACGAATCGCAGCGGCGAGATGAATTCTGAGCCTCAGCTCAAAAAAGCCTACGGGACGCCGTTGATTACAAATGTTGCCGGGCGCGAGGCGGTGCTCTCACCGGCTGCCGACTGGCTGTATGCCTACGAGCCGGAAACGGGCCGCGAACTGTGGAAGCTCAGTTACGGAGCACAAGGATTTTCGATCGTGCCTCGGCCGGTCATCGGGCACGGGATGATTTTCTTCGGCACGAGTTTCATGAAGCCGGAAATCCTGGCCGTCACGCTGGACGACAAGCCGAAGATCGCGTGGCGCTTCGGCAAGCAAGCGCCGAATTTGCCGTCACCGTTGCTGGTGGGAGACGAGCTTTACATCGTGGCCGACAAGGGGGTCGCGACGTGTCTGGACGCGAAGACCGGTGAAGCCAACTGGACTGAGCGGCTGGGGGGCAACTTCTGTTCGTCACCGATGTTTGCTGACGGGCGAATTCTGATCGGCAACCGCGAGGGGCAGACGTTCGTAATTGCTCCGGGAAAAACCTACAAGCTGCTGGCCACGAATTTGCTCGATGGCGAAATCATGGCGACTCCTGCCGCCGTCGATGCGGACTTGTTCGTGCGGACCAGCAAAGCCCTCTACCGCATCGCGGCGAAGAAGTGACGAGGCCGATTCGTCGACAGCGACAGTCAACCGTCCGACTGGTTATCATCTGCCCGGCGCATGGCGATTATCCATTGCTGATTGCTCAACGCGAGATCAAGAACATGGCCAAGGAATTTGCCACCCTCACGCTGGTTCAAAACGGCGAGTCAACAATCGTGAGTTTCGGTGGCTGCGAAATTCTGGATCAAGTCAACGTTGCCGCTTGTCGCGAGCAAATCACCGAGATCGTGAAGCAGAATCAAACCAAGACTCTCTCATTCGAGATGACCGGTGTGCGCTTCATACCCAGCGGGATGTTGGGATTGTTGGTGTCGCTGCGGGACATTGTCACCAAAATTCAAATCCTCAATCCTTCGGAAGACGTGCGCGAAGTGCTTGAAATCACCAAGCTGAATCAAATTTTTGAAGTGCTTGAGGTCTCGCCGTGATATTGACGAAAGCTCCTGCGGAGCAATGTGGCTTGGAGCCGGCTCGTTGGGACGCCGTACTCACAATGGCCCGTGAGTGGGCCGAGCGAGACGTCGCACCGGCGGTGGGGCTGCTCGTGGCTCGGAACGGGCACTCGCCGGGACCGCAATTGTTCGGCCGGCAGCGAGTGGCGGCGAATTCGGCAAAGTTGCGGCAGGATGCGATTTTTCTGATCGCGTCGATCACCAAGCCGATCGTCGCGATGGGGGTGCTGTTGCTGATCGAGCGTGGGAAATTGACGCTCAACGACCGTGTGACTGAGTTCCTGCCAGAGTTCGGCAAAGGTGGCAAGCATGGGACAACGATCCGACATCTGCTGACGCACACGTCTGGATTGCCGGACATGCTGCCGAACAACACCGAGTTGCGAAAGCAGCACTCAGCGCGCTCGGCGTTTGTCAGCGGTACCTGCGAGCTGACGCCAGATTTTCCGCCCGGCCGCTCGGTGCAGTACCAGAGCATGGGTATCGCGGTGCTCGGCGCGATCATCGAAAAGTTGTCGGGCCTAAGTTGCAATCAATTTCTGCGGCGCGAGTTCTTCGAGCCGCTGGGCATGAAAGACACACAGCTCGGTGCGCCGGATGAATGGTTCGCTGGGACGAATCCGACGGTAGATCGCATCGCCGAGCTTCGGGTCGCGGCCGATCAAGCGGACGTGACCGATTGGAATTGGAATAGCCGCTACTGGCGTCAGTTCGGAGCTCCTTGGGGCGGACTGCTGACGACGCCCTGGGACTTGGGCCAGTTCGCGCAACTGATGCTGACCGGTGGACGAATCGGCGAGAAGCAAATCCTGGCACCGGCGACTGTGATCGAGGCGACTCGCAACCAGCTCGCACCGATGAAGGATGTCCCGGACGAGGATCGCCGCTTTCGGCCGTGGGGTCTCGGCTGGCGATTGCAGTGGACGAATCACTCAAACTCCTTTGGCGACCTCGTCAGCCCAGCGACGTTCGGCCATTGGGGTTCCACCGGCACGATGCTGTGGATCGACCCGGAGAGCAACTCGTTCGCGTTGGTGCTGACAACGCAGCCGCTCGGCGAAAGTCAGGTGTCGTTCCAGCGACTGTCGAATGCGATCGTCGCGTCGTTTATGTGAGCGAACGCCTGTCGTTTTTTGGCGACATGTTGCCGAACGACAACATCTGGCTCGACCAACAACATCGAGTTTGCGGTTTTTTTCTTCGGAACCGCAGTTGGACCGCCGTGGCATCCGCTTTGCTTTTGTCGCCGTTGTTCCTTTCACAAAGTTCTCAGAGCGATTGCGCATCGGAGCGGCAATAGTGAATCATCGGATGGTGGCGGAATTCACAGCGTTGGTTGCGGCACAAGCTCCCCTCATCATCGAGGGGGCCAGTCCTCTTGTGGAGGGGCCATTGTGCGTCTATTGGCAGCACAGCAAAACGCTCTGGCCACGTCGCCGGCGCGAATTGGACGAGTTGTGTTCGGGAATGGTCGGCAACGAATCTGCGGACCAAATTCGGCAAGTCATCACGATCGCCAGCGACCTGTTGATTGGTGAATTGCTGACACGTGTGGCGGGAGCGGTCCTGACCGCTTGTGACCGACGCCGCCGACTACCTCGAGGCGAACCGATCGCTCGCAATGTGCTGACGGTCCATCAGCAGTGCCGAGCCAGCGTGCTCCGATTGCTGCTGCATTCGACCTGCTTGCCGGCGGATCAGATGGCGGAATTGGACCGCTTGCGGCGTCGTGTCGAGCGTTGGACCGATGTGCTGCTCGGCCCGTTGGTGGCTCATTACGGAAACGAACTGGCCGATTTTGCCTTTGATCCGCGTCGTGCTCGTGACTTCGGTGAGGAACAGTTGCTGGCTCGATTTGGTTCCACAGCACGGCCCGCTTGGAGTTTCTTGCTCGCCGGACTGCGATCCGCGTTTCCGAGTCCTCCCGGACCCACTTCGGCCAATGATCCCACATTGCCAATTCTGCGGTCGATCCTCGCACTCTTTCCCAATGATGCATTTCATTCCGAAGGTCCGATCCAGTCACTGCAACAAACCCGCGTCTCCCGCGCGAGCGAACATTCTGATGCGCCGCTCGACACGCCGGATCACTCGACTCAACGACTGCGTCATGATTTCGCGTCCCCCACACGCCGCTCGCCGCCGCGGTCTCAACGCCGGAATCGCGAGTAGGGTAGAACCGACGTAGCGCCGGCCCACTCGATCATTGTCGGCATTCACAACCGAGCCGCTTTGTGGACGTTGTCTGGTTGACCGATACACTGCTCTCTCCATTTGCGGTTCGTTCATCGCTTCGAGAGGGAGAAGATTATGAGTCGACTGGTTGCTGGTATCGCAACGTGTTGCTTCGGACTGATTCTGACGGTGCCGTCGGCGGCCGATGACACGCCGGTCAAGTGGGAGCGAATCAAGCTCGAAGAAATCTTCCGCGCCGAAGGGGTCGCCGTCGCCGACATCAACAAGGACGGTCGCATGGACATCGTCAACGGTGAGGCGTGGTACGAACAACCGGCGGACGCGAAGCTCCTCGCTACCGGCAACTGGACGATGCACCCGTTGCGGCCCGAGGGAATACGCCGCTACATCGCCGACGGAGCCTACAGCAACAACTTCGCGCTCTGGACCTACGACGTCAGTGGAGACGGCTGGCAGGACGTCATTGTCATCGGCTTTCCTGGCGTTCCCTGCCACTGGTTTGAGAATCCGCAGGGGAAACCGGAACCGTGGAAGCAGTACGAAATCTGGCATAGCGCGGCTGGCGAGTCTCCGCAGTTTCAAGACATCACTGGAGACGGCAAGCCGGAGTTGATCTTCACCTCCGAGCCGGAGCAGATGATGGGCTACCTCGAAATCCCGTCACCGGCTGACGCCAAGAAAGGCAAGTGGGACTACACACAGGTCAGCAGCGAGAAGCTTGGCGGACTGGCGCATCGTTACTATCACGGTCTAGGCATCGGCGACGTGAACAAGGACGGCCGGCAGGACATCGTCATCCCGCACGGCTGGTGGGAACAACCGGCGAAGTTGAAAGACGGACCTTGGACGTTTCACAAGCATGTGCTCAAGGGGAACGGCGAGGGGAACCCGGAAACCGCCGCCGACATTTACGTCGATGATCTCGACGGCGATGGCGACAACGACATCCTGATGAGCGCCGCGCACCACATCGGCGTCTGGTGGTTCGAGAACGTCGGCGGCTCACCCGATCCGAAGTTCAAGCAACACGTCATCGACGACACATTCTCGCAGACGCACGCGCTGCACTACCAGGACGTCAACGGCGACGGCGTCAAAGACCTGATCACCGGCAAGCGATTCTACGCGCACGGCTCCGGCGGCGATCCTGACGCAAAGGGAGAAGTCGTCATGGTCTGGTACGAGATCAAGAAGACCACCGGCCAGCCGCCGAAGTTCACCAAGCACAAGATCGAAGCCGGCACCGACACAGGTATCGGCACGCAGTTCTTCGTCGGCGACTTCAACGGCGACAAACTGCTCGACATCGTGTTGAGCAACAAGAAAGGGACGAACGTGTTGCTGCAGAAGCGGTAGCCGGACACTGGGAGGGCGAGGCTCCCGCCGAGCCGGGTCGGAGAGCACGCGTGATTCACGCACCGGCTCGGCGGGAGCCTCGCCCTCCCGATTCATCTCATGCCGAACCTCTTCGCCAAAGACCGGATCATCGCGCCGCAGGGGTTCAACCGGTGGCGCGTTCCTCCCGCGTCGGTCGCGATCCATCTCTGCATCGGGTCGGTCTATGCTTGGAGCATTTTCAATCCGCCGCTGATGAAGTTGCACGGAGTAGTCGCCAGCGCGGCGGACGACTGGACTCTGTCGGAAGTGACATGGGTCTTCACGGTCGCGATTGTGTTTCTCGGCCTCTCTGCGGCCGTCGCCGGGAAGTGGCTCGAACAAGTTGGGCCGAGGCTCGTCGGTTCCGTCTCAGCGTGCTGCTGGGGCGGCGGGTTTCTGATTGGCGGCGTAGGCATCCTAACGCACCAGTTGTGGCTGCTGTATCTCGGCTATGGCGTGATCGGTGGGATTGGCTTGGGTCTGGGCTACGTTTCGCCGGTGAGCACGCTCATCAAATGGTTCCCCGATCGGAGAGGGATGGCGACCGGCTTGGCGATCATGGGGTTTGGCGGCGGAGCGATCATCGGTGCTCCGTTGAAGAATGAATTGATGGAGGCGTTCTATCAGCCTCCGCGATACCTCGGCACAGTCGAGACTGTTGAACTGAAAACTGAATCTGGCCGGAGATTTGCCAACGTCGATGGCCAATCGCGCGAAGTCGTGGTCGTCGGTAAAAATGAAATCCCGCAGATGTTGGTGAAGGAGAACGAGGGGGTGTACGTCATCGGCACTGGCCGAACCGGAATCGCCGAGACATTTTTCACGCTCGGGCTGGCGTACTTTATTGTGATCCTGATCGCAGCGTTTTCGTATCGGCTTCCGGCAGCGGATTGGAAGCCAGCCGGCTGGACTCCGCCGGTCGAGGGCCAGGCGGGGACGATGATCACATCGCACAACGTCTCGCCGGACGTAGCGATTAAGACGCCGCAATTCTATTTGTTGTGGATCGTGCTCTGTTTTAACGTGACTGCTGGTATTGGAGTGCTCGGTGTGGCCAAGACGATGATGGGCGAAATCTTCGGGACCACGCTCCCGCAAATCGTCACAAGCGGCTTCACCGACACTTTCGTGCTGATGATGAGCGTCTGCAATTTGATCGGCCGATTCGGTTGGTCAACGGCGTCGGATTACTTGGGCCGACAGCGAACGTACACGATCTTTTTCGCGCTGGGCACCGTGTTGTACGCCTCGATTCCGTTCATCGCTCACGAGCAAGGGCAACATCCGGCGGTGCAATGGCTGATTGCGTTTTATGCGGTCTCGATGATCATCTTCACGATGTACGGCGGCGGGTTCGCGGCGATCCCGGCGTATTTGTCGGACCTGTTCGGCACGAAGTTCGTCGGAGCGATTCACGGCCGGCTGCTCACCGCCTGGAGCACCGCCGGAGTGCTCGGCCCGGTCGCGATCACCTACTTGCGAGACCGCTCGTTGCAAGCGGCGCTGTCGGATCTCACGTCCAAGATCGATCCCGCGTTGTTTGAAAAAACATTCGGAGCATCTCTGGCCGAACTGCCGGCGCTGATTGCCAACAAATCGGTGACGCTGCCGAAGTTGATGGCACTCGCTCCACCGGGGACCGTCGATCCGTCGAGCACGCTGTACAGCAGCACGATGCTGGCGATGGCCGGATTGCTGGCGATTGCTTTCGTCGCCAACTGGCTGGTGCGGCCGGTCGATTCGAGGCATCATTGGGTCGAAAAGTAGGTCAGCCTTTCCAGGCCGACCCGAACGGCGTTCGACGTGGTCGGCCAATTCGGGTCAGCCTGGAAAGGCTGACCTACCGGAGTCACATTTGCGAAATCTGAAACTCACGCTGGCCTACGACGGCACGGACTACGTTGGCTGGCAGATGCAAACCAACGGCCGAGCGATTCAGGAAGTGCTCGAACGGGCGATCTCGAAGCTGACCGGTGAATCGAGCAAACTGGTGGTGGCCGGTCGCACCGACTCCGGCGTGCATGCGCTCGGACAAGCGTGCAGCCTGCTGACGAACACCTCGATCCCCTGCCGCGGCTTTCGTGCCGCTCTGCAAGACATCTTGCCGGAAGACATCCTCGTGCGCGAGGTCGAGGAGGTGCCACTCGACTTTCACGCGACGTACTCGGCGAAGTCGAAGCACTACCGCTATGTGATTTGGAATTCGCAGTTGCCGAATCCATTCGCGAAGCGATACGCCTACCACTACCACGTCACACTCAATGCCGATGTGATGCAGGCGGCTGCTCAAGAGTTGCTTGGGACGCACGACTTCCGCTGCTTCGAGAGCCGCTGGCCGAACAAGGCAACCAGCGTGCGAACGGTGCTCCGCTGTTCGGTCACTCGCCAGTCTGGCTGGCCGATTTTTGGGTACCCTGAGCCGAGCGATTCGAAACCGTACCGCTCGGCCAAGATGCCAGTCACTCCTGCCGTCGCTCCCGGTCACGAGTTCTTGTGGATCGACATCGCTGCCGACGGATTCCTGTACAACATGGTCCGATCAATTGCCGGAACGCTGATTCGCGTCGGTCGAGGTTACTGGCAGCCAAGCGACATTCGCCGGATCATCAACGATCAGGACCGCACGCTCGCTGGCGAGACGGCACCTGCCCACGGGCTGTACATGGTGAGCGTCGATTACGGCGGCGCGGATCGCGTCTCCGTAGACGAGTCACTCCGTGACTCGAATTGTCCAGTCACTGAGTGACTGGTCAACGTTGGTTAGGAACGGGAGCACAATAACTTCCCGAACCCAACGGGACGTTAGCACGACGCGCAAGCGAGTGGTCGTGGTCGGAACCACTCGCTTGCGCGTCGTGCTAACAGGACGTCGGAAAGTTATTACGTCCTCGTTCCTTACTTCGGATCGGCAGACCCGCGTGCGACTCGCGTCAAATCGTCGCCGAGAATCGATGGGCACCAGTATTTCTCGATGTGCTCGACGATTAGTTCGGTTCCGCGCGTGTGGCTGACATACGGTTTCTCACGCGGATCGTACATCGCGTCGGTCAAGTCGCGAGCCAGTACGACGTTGAATCCTTGCTTGACCATCTGCCGGATCCCGAACGGCCGGCCGAGCACACACATGTTGGTATGCACGCCCATCAGCACGACGTTTTTCAGTCCCTCTTGCTTGAGGTAGCTCAGGATTTCTTCGCCGTTGTCGCTGACTCCGTCCCAGCCGGAGATCGTCAGTCCTGGATGCTGACGACTGAATTTTTGGACGACGGCTCCGACCACCGGATCGTCGCACGCCTGCTTCGAGACATCGACCGGCAGTTCCGGTTCGCGCTTCGGATCGACGTAGCACCATGCTTCAAGCGGGATCTCCGGCTTGAACTTCGTCGCCTGCTGCATCCGTTTGCGTTGCGGCATGTCGGCGTAGTGGTACGTCACGCCGCTGGGAGCATGAATGACCGTGGCCCCGTGATTCCTCGCTGCTGTCAGGACGGCATTCATGCGCGGGGTCATGTCGGCCACTCGCTCCGCGGCCGAAACGCAATAGTGTCCGTCCCACATGTCGCAGACGATGATCGCCGTCTCTGAGGCATTCCACACAACCTCCTTGCCCCCCTCTTTCCACGCGCCGCCTCCCTTGGCTGTCTCCGTCCGATTCCGTTGATGCAGCACAAACTGCCCCGGAGTCTTCGGCTTGTTGGCAACACGCTCTGACGACGCCTCTGACTTTGGTTCGGCAGCCGGCAACCAAACAACGACCAAGATCAGTGCCGCGAAGAGTCCTGCCAGAAGGCATTTCGTTCGGGAAACCAGCATGTCGAACGCCTTTTCAAATGAGGGTATGGGCCGGAATTCTCATCGGCAGAGTACAGTGACAAATCGAGCCCTCCAAGCGATTGCGACTCCTGGCCAGGGCAAGCTCGTTTTTGAAGATGCGTAGTCTGTTCAACAAGAGGTTGGGTTTGAGGGCGTATTCGCGGCAGAGATTGGGTGTTGATTGTTTTGGTCCATCGGACTTCGGGGTGGGTGGCTGAATGGATAGAAGGCTCGCTCGGAGGGCGGATCGGTGTGGACCAGAAGGCGTTTCGTCGCGGACAGGACTACGGCACCCGCCGTTGGAAGTCTATTTGTGCCGTTCCAGAAAAGAACGCAAGAAGTCTTGGTCCTCGGGAACATAACTAGCGGATATGGCTTCAGGGATCACACTCAGGAACCGCTTCAATTCGTCGGGGTGAGATTGTAAGAACTCACTGCCGTGTTCGATGATATGCACCGCCAGATCGGCATCCACATGATCGCCTGCCGCCGGGTCTTCGAGACATCGAGTGATGGCCACGGGAATAACCTCATTGAGATACAACGTCTGCCGCAGTGATCGACAGAGATCAAAATCCGTGAATTGTCCAAACGGTGTGTCGTAAACCTCGCGATGCCATGCGGGCAACGATCCCTGGTTCACGAGTGATTCCCACGTCTGCTCATCAACTTCATGGCCTGCGTTACGATCTAATTCTCGAAAGGTAATTGACTCGAATTCGGTTTTCATATTCCTAGCCCCTGTAAAGCAGATTCGATTTGTCGGATCTGGTCGAGCGCGCTTTGTCGAGCAGCGATCGCAGCCGCGTCGGTCGCACCATTAAGCTTCGCAGCGTTATTTCTCAATCCATTGAGTGTAGTCGTTAATTCATGAAAATGGTCGTATGCGTTGCCGGTCGATTTCACCACGGGGGTTCCGAGACAATCCTTCAATGCTCCCGGAATGTCATGTGGTTTCAGGTGATCTCGAATTGCATTATTGATCTTCCGAATGGCCGCACCATCTTGTTGCGGATTACGTTTTATGACTTGTTGGACAACCGCCTTGGTACCATCCGCGAGTTCATCGAGTTTGTCAGCGTTGTTGGCAACCGCTTTGACCGCCTTGTTCGCGAACTTACCGACCGTCACAGCCTGGCCACCGACTGGTATCATCGCGGCCATTGACGTTGCGGCCTCGCCGTAATTGCCGCGGCACACATGGATGCCGGCGTTGGTTGCGTCGGCGGCTTCGCCGAGGACCGGGACGAGTCCGGCGACATCCAGGCCGGTTTGGAGGTAGTCCAGCGCGGTGGTCAAGGTGCTGGTCGCGGGCGCGGGTGGTGCGGGTGGTGTGCCGGCGGCGGCGGTTTCAAGATAGGTGTAGGCCAGCCCAGTTTTTGTCGCCGTCAGACTGTTGGACGCACCGCCGACTCCGCCGTGGAGGCTGGTGATGTATTCTTGGACCACCTGATACAGAAACCACGTTTCGTAGAACATCGCCGGGTTGCTGAGACTGACGATCTTCTCGTGGGCGACTTGTTTGACGTAGAGCTGCTCCTTGACGATGACGTCGAAAGTGACTGTGCCGGTCAGCGCGGGCTGGGCATTCAACGAGAGCGTCGCCGCCACGTCGAAGGCGACCATCGCGGATGCGGAATTTAGGTTCTTGAAGACATCCCGCTTTTCGCTGATCGCCAGTGTGGAGCCGGGTGGCGGCGCGGTATCGAAGCTGTGTTCCACAAGTCTGATGCTGGAGTTCAGAAGGGTGATGTTCATCTCCCCTTTGGCGGTCGCGGTGACGGCTGGCATCCAATTGACCAGTGTCGTCGAGGCAGAAATGTCCGAGCTGCCGCCGATGCGCACGCTGGTCACCGATTTTTCGGTGGTCTTGCTCGGTGGAGCTCCCGGTATCGGGCTGGGCGTCTCGCTGGTGGTGTTGGATCGTGCCTGCACCCAGACTTTACTGTTGCCGCCGTTGGAGCTGTGGCTTTCCAGTTCGATAGCCGGCTGGCTTCCCGTCGAAGAGCCGTTGCCATTGTTTGCGCCGCCGCTCGTCGCACCGGATGTTCCCGATGATCCGGACGTGCCGGACGTGCTGGAATCGGACGTGGTGCCGGAAGTCGCGGTGCCGGATGAAGTGAGTGAGGATGTGCTGCCGTTCGTGGTCGATGTTGGAAGAATCGGGTTGCTGCTGTCGGACTCTGACTCGTCGGGCAGGTCGGCATCGCTCAGCGACAAGTCGTAGCTGAAATGCAATCCGCGTTTAGCATTGGCGGCTTGCTTCCAGCCCAGCGACAGATAGTCGTAACTTCCGGATGTCGCGTCGGAGGACTGCACGTCCAAGCTCAGCGAGTCGTTGACAGCGATGGTGCCGTCGTAATCGGTGTGCATTCCGGCGGAGCCGCTGATGTCAGCCTCTTCGAGTTCGGCTCCGACGGCAGTGGTCGCCTCAGCGAGAAAATACGAACCGGTCGAGAAGCTCGAACTGACGGCGATCCCCGCACTGGCATCGACGCGCGAACCGTTGCCGCCCATCGGCGGTGGCGGTTCCGTGTCGTCGAAGAAGTCATCGCCGTCTGTCGGCGGCTTGGAACCGGGCGAATTGAACGGCGAGCCCCACGGATTCGTCCCGTTGTTCGTTGTGTTGCCGTCCCCATCCTTCACATCCCCTTCGGCCTCGAAGAGCGTGTTCCCCCCCTTGAAGCTCATTCCCGCCGAGCGTTCATCGGCGGCCGACAGTTGAATGGTGTGTCCCAATGTGCCGTCGGGCCGCAGCACGTCAAAACTGGTCAACACGAGAGTCTTCGAGGCGGACGCGCTCGACGAACCGGAGAAACTCCCGCTGTCCACCTTTCCGGTGGCCTCGTCAGAGCCGTCGTGCGAGCCACCGACACTTGTCGTCAGCGAGTCGCTGGTCGAGAACGAGATCGTGGTGACCACTCCCACCGGCACGATCGTCGGAGAAGCTGGCGACAGGCTGCCGTCGGTCTCCGAAGTGCCGCTCGCGGACCAGATCGACGAACTGCCGGTGCTTCCGCCGTCCTCGTTGCTCGTCGCGGGCTGCGTCTTCTTGCCGATGTCCGGCCGATCGGGAACTCCGTAGCCCAGACTGACGGTGATGGTCAACGTGGTCGCACCATGCCGAGTGCTTACGCTCCAGGATCCGGATCCCTCTCCCGATGACTCATGAATCGTGTACTCCTTGGTCCACGATTGCGTCACGATCCAACGCTCGGCACCGAGATACGATTGCGACAACGTGACGGAAAGACTGGTGGTCGTTCCCTCCAATGAGTCTTCGGCGATTGTGGTGTTGGAGAACGAATCTGTCCCGGTGGGTTGCAGCAGCGACAGGTTCTCCGCGAACTCCTCGGCCGGAAGATGCACGTCTTCAAAAACAATCCCGTCCGGAAGTACGAACGGTTGCCAGCCGCCACCGGAACTGGAATCACTGGAATCGTCGTTGCTGGACGACGAATCGGAATCCCCAGAAGTGTCGGAGTCGCTACCGCTGGTCGACGTCGAGTCACCGCTACTGGTCGAGGTCGAATCGCCGGCACCGCTGGAGGGTGTTGTGCCGACCGTTTGAGACCCTGTACCCGCCGTCGTGCCACTGCTCGCACCAAAGGTTCCGAATGCTGACGTGCCGAGACTGTCCGCGACGGATTGTAGGTCGGTCCCTTGGTCGAAAAGCGACGTCGATGTCGATGTCGAAGCGCTGGACCCAGAGCCGACCGCCAAATCGACGGTGCTGGATGTCTGAGTCGTGGAACTCTGAGCGTCACCGAGAACCTGCTGAGACTCGGTCGTCACAATTGCTGACGTGGTTCCGAACGCGCCGGCCAAAACTCCCAACGACGTGTCGGCAGACGTTTGATCGACGCCGACGATACTGGTGGAAGCCGCAGTCTCGGCGATGAAGGAATTGAGAGCCGTTTCTAGTTCGGATTGCACCGGAGCCAAGTATTGCTGCTCCGCCACCGCTGAATACTGCTGCACCACGGCATTCGATTGCGTCACGGCCGCGTCCATGCCCCCCGTCACGCTCAACATCAACCGCGTTTCGACAATCTCAACCCACACACTCGGCAATCGCACGGCCGCTCGCCGAGACTTCCTGCCCCCCCAATTTACCAGCACGGGGCGAGAGCAAACTCTGACAAAGACCACTCAGCCAAGCCGCGAACAACATGGTGAAATCTCCTGTTGAGTCCAAGGGGAAAGAGACTGAAAATCGTCAGGCGACAAATCCCAAGTCGTCTGTTCGAGAAGCCGATCGCGAGAATTCGCGAGGGACGACATGGATCGCCGTTCGACGGTGGCAAGTTAGTCAGAAGACATGCGACTGCAAGGCGCTCTGCGTGATCTGCCAGTAGTCGTTCATCAATAGGACTATTGATAAACCGACGGCCAGTAATCCCGGAAGCATCGGGAAATGCGGTGTCAAAATGGTCTCGCCGATCGCAAAACGAGGCCGAAAATATTTTGGAGATTTTTCTTGTACAGTATTCGCGAGGCCGCTCGAAACGGGCGCTCGCTCATCTCAAACGCAACGGTTCTGAACAAAGCAGAAGTAGAGGAAAAGATCGCTGGGACGTTCTCATTGGGTGTGTTTTGGAAAGGCCCTTTGGGAATGGAGTCCCAGCGATGTGTGCGCAGATTAAGTTT
>SYJG01000207.1 GCA_005798445.1 Planctomyces sp. | reverse complement strand
GCCGTTGCAATCACAGCCTCTGTCAGTTCTGCATTCATCGTCTCGTCCCTGAGACCTGGATGTTTCTCCCAAACCCTTTCGCGGTCTATAACTCAGCAAGCCAAACTGCCGGTAGATCAATTTCAACTGGCTGCCTAAGACTGGTAACGCCGACAAACGCAACCAGCATTTCCAAGGCTTCGGCCGTTTCCTCACGGGACGCACGGGTGAGTATGGCTTTCGCACGATCAAGCCCGTGCCTTATCCCGGTCGCACGCCGCATATTCACGTTGCAGTCAAAGTCCCTGGCCAAGAGAAATTTGTCACGCAGTGTTACGTGAAGGGCCATCCGGGCAACGAGAAGGACGGCATTCTTCGCAGTCTCCGCGACGAGAAAGCTCGTGAGTCGGTGCTCGTGGACTTCATCCCCATCCAGGGATCGCGAATCGGAGAACTTGCGGCGCGATTCGACGTCGTGCTTGGGGTCACGCCCGTCGACGAGCCAAAGCCAATCTGAACTCGGATTGGTTGCGTGGCTTGATTGAGTTGCGAATTGGGTCTCTGCGGATTCGAACTCCATCGTCGTTACGACAAAGAAACGATGTGATGACCCCACGAAACGAACTTTTTGAAGTCTCCTCCACATACTGGCTGATCGTGTTTGCAATCAGTTCGTACGCGGTCGCGGGATATTTCTGGAGGTTCGCCTTTGGCACACCTGACGGTTCCGGGCGCTGGCAGCGAGTCACGGCACTTTCCGCCGCGATCGCCCTGTGTTTAACGACGGTGGACGGTCTCAACTTCACACAGCGGCAACTTGGCGCGAACTTTCGCATGTTCGGAACGGTTGCTGTCATCGCAGCGACTACCGGGTTGACCTGGCTGCATCTCAGCCACTGGAAGTTGCCACGGTCTCTTTTTCGGAGTCGTTTCTCTGGCTGGTTGATCCTACTTTCGTCCGTGAGTCTCGCAGGCTGGTCGTATCAGCGTTTTCAGGAGCGGCTGGATCCACCCACGAAAAAACCAACATTGCTCTTGAGCACTCCGGGGGATAAGCAAGTGGTCCACGAATTTGTGGCGATGACGGATCGAAATCGCCCCATTCGTGTGTATCGGATGGCAGAAGTTGGATCGGAACCTCTCGACGAGGAAAACGGCTTCAACGTGGAATTCATGGAATCGACGATTCAACGTGGCCCCGCCGATCGCATGGCCAACTGCCACGGCTGGGTATTCTTGGATTCACAATTTTTGATTTCGGGCGAGGCGGTCAAACAGATCTTGGACGACAACGGCTATGAGGTCGTTGCCGAACCGAAAGCTGGAGATGTCATCGCGTATCGATCCGAGAATCGCGACATCGTTCATACTGGTTTGGTGCGTGGAGTGCTCAACGACGGCACGGTGATCATCGAGAGCAAATGGGGCATTGAGGGCGTTTTCCTGCACGATCCGGAAGGGACACCGTACTCCACGCTGTTCGAGTACTATCGAACGCCTCGTCCAGACAACCGAGTGAAGATTGTCCCCATTGACGAATTGCCGTTGGACGAATGAGTGGCTTGGTTGACGCCAATGCACCTTGGCCGCGAGCGGAGAATCTGTGCGTCCGTTAAAGTTCCGCCGCCGTTGGCTTCTTGGTTGGCTGATCCGGCTCAGCGACCCTCTCCACGACCGATTCCGACAGACCGCGGTCTGAAAGGCGACACAAGCATGTTTCAAGTCTCACAACACATCGACTTCTGCTACGGACACCGGCTGCTGAATTACGCCGGCAAGTGTCGCAATCTCCACGGCCACAACGGCCGAGCGGTGATCGTTCTTGCCAGCGATCACCTGGATTCGCGCGGGATGCTGATGGACTTTTCGGACATCAAAAAAGTCGTGCGGACGTGGATCGACGAGCAGCTCGATCACCGCATGATCCTGCACGAGAACGACCCGGCACTGCCGTCCCTGCAACAGCTCGGCGAGCCGCTGTTCATCCTGCCGGTGAATCCGACCGCCGAGAACATCGCCAAGACGATCTTCGAGTTTACGCATTCACAGGGCTTTCCCGTCGTCGAGGTCTCGCTTTGGGAAACGCCGAATGCCTTCGCAACGTACCGGGGCTGAAAAAAAGTAGACGAGTCACTCCGTGACTCGAATTTTCCGGTCACGGAGTGACCGGTCTACTTTTCGTGACAGCTCACCTCAATGCAGCGTCCCGACAAAGTTTTTTGAACATTCGCCTCAAAGTTTTCGCTCGACCGTCGAATCACGACCGTTGAGGCCATTTGGGCCTGCGAAAACTCTTGGACCCCGGTGAATCGGAGACATGGCGATGATCAAGCAAGCGGTTTACGGTGTGGCGGCGCTCGGAGCTTTGGCGTCGTTTGTGTTTGGACGGGATGTCTGGAGTTACGCTCGGACCTGGGGCAACTCGGTTCGGCAGACGGTCAAAAAGGAAGTTCCGGTGGAATTCGAGGTCACTCGCGCTCGCGAGCTGGTCGAAAACATCGTCCCGGACATCCGCAACGTCATGCACGTCATCGCCGAGCAGGAAGTCGATGTCGAACAATTCACCGCCGAATTGGCTCGCAAGCGGACGGAACTGGCCTCGCAAAAAGACGCGATTCATGCCCGCACGGCGGACCTGAAATCAGGGCAGACCAGCTTCGTCTACGTCAGCCAGACGTACTCGGCCGAGCAGGTTCGCAACGATCTGGCCAAGCGGTTTGATCGGTTCAAGATGGCCGAGGAAACGCTCAAGCGAGAGCAGCAAGTCTTGGACGCTCGGCAGAAGGCGCTCACCGCCAATCGCGAGAAGCTCGACAATCTGCTGGCCGCGAAGACCGATTTGGAGCTGCAACTCGAACAACTCGAAGCCCGGCTGAAGGCGGTCCAAGCGGCCGAAACCGTCAGCACGGTCAGCATCGACGACAGCGAACTGACGCGAGCCAAGAAGCTGATCCGCGAACTCAACAAGCAGATCGATGTTCGCGAAAAAGTCATGGCCAGCGACGGAAAACTCACCGATTTGATCCCGGTCGAAGCGAAGCACACCGCTCCGAAAGACTTGGAATCCCAGATTGAGGCGTATTTCACGCCGAAAGCCCAAACGTCCGACGCGAAAGCCGAGATGAAGATCGTGAATCTCGAAACGCTGAAGCCGTAGTTGAGTGATTCGCAGTGCAAATAACCCGAAGCGTCAGCGAGGGCGAACGCTCAAAAACGCCTTCAGTTCGCAGTCACCTGGAGCGTTCGCCCTCGCTGACGCTTCGGGTTCGTGTGCAATCATCATGCTCAGCTTTCTCCGTCATCCACCATCTGTCAGTCGCCCTGTGACGCAAGGGGCGATGTCCGCGATCTGGATCGACGGAGTTGGCTGTTTTTGGTTGAGCCAGAAGGACCGCGTGACGATCGGCGGACCGGGGACACCCTCCGCAAAGCCGGACGACGCGCGAGAGACGGCGGACTTGGCGATCCTCTCCGATTTGAAGCAGCGTCACGCGACGATCGTGCGAACTGGCGAGGGCTATTTGCTCGAATCGCACGGCCCGGCGCGAGTTTCCGGACGCGAGGTGCTCGATCGAACCGCCCTCAGCGACGGTGCGATCATCGAGTTGGGGCGAAGTGTTCGGCTGAAGTTTCGACAGCCATCCGCCCTGAGTCTTTCCGCGCGGCTCGACTTCGTCAGCGATCACCGGCCGACGCAATCGGTCGATGGGGTGGTGCTGCTGGCGGACACCTGTTTGCTCGGATCGGGCGAAGAGAATCACATCGTCTGTCACGACTGGCTCGGTCAGGTTTTGCTCGTGAGGCAGGGGCTTGAGTTGTGGTGCCGTTCGCGACAGGCGTTGACCGTCAACGGCCATCGGCTCGGCAGCGGCCGGCGTCTGCAATCCGGCGACGTCGTGTCGGGCGAGGAATCGCGATTCCGAATTGAAATCCCCAATTGATCGAGCCAGCTCGGCTCGCTGGAAAATGGGTATCTCCGCCAGTTGTGTTGTTTTGTCGGATGACTCACACAAAGGCGCAAAGAGGAAGAGTCCCAAGATTTCAACACTTTGCGTCTTTGCGTCTTCGCGACTTTGCGTGAGTCCTCTTCTGCCAATTATTTTTTCAATAGGAATGGCGGAGAGTGGAAAATCGTTGTCAAGACGATCAGGCAGCAAGCGTCCGAACTGGCTGGCCGTCTTCGGTTTGGATGCTCCGGAGACGGTTCGCACACGAACGGCGACTAAGATTTCCGCCGCTGCGGCGAATCTCGCAGCAAGGTTCATCACGGCGACTCCAAAATTCCTGTAGCCCAGGCCCTTGTGGCCTGGATGATTCGCCCACACGGAGAATTGACCGACCCACGAGGGGTCGGGCTACAGCGAGGAAATTCGAGCCATGAAGTTCACGTTCGCTCCCGAATCGCGGCCGCTGGACGGATACACGATCAAGCGGGCCATCGCGCGCGGTGGTTTCGGCGAGGTTTACTACGCGCTGACCGACTCCGGCAAAGAGGTCGCGATCAAGTTGTTGCAAGACAATCTCGAAGTCGAGCTACGCGGCGTGACGCAATGCTTGAACTTGAAGCACCCGAATCTCGTCACGCTCTTCGACATCAAACAGGACGGCGAAGGGGACCACTGGATCGTGATGGAGTTCGTCGGCGGCAAGACGCTCGACCGAGTCATCCACGAACACCCGAACGGTCTGCCGCAAGGCGAAGTGCTGGCGTGGCTGGACGGCATCGCGGCGGGCATCGGCTTTCTGCACGACCGAGGCATCGTCCATCGCGATCTGAAACCTGCGAACATCTTTCGCGAGAACGGAGTCGTGAAGGTCGGTGACGTCGGACTCTCGAAGTTCATCGCCCCCAGCCGCCGATCGGCGCACACGCAAAGCGTCGGCACGGTCTACTACATGGCTCCTGAAGTCGCGAAGGGACGCTACGGCCGCGAGGTCGATGTCTACTCACTGGCGGTGATCCTGTACGAGCTCGTGACTGGCAAGGTGCCGTTCGATGGCGAGACGACCGCCGAAATTCTGATGAAGCACCTCACCGAGCGGCCAAATCTGGCTCCGATCTCGCCCAACCTGCGTCCGGTGTTCGAGGCGGCTCTGGAGAAAGACCCGCAGCGACGCACGAGCGATGTGCTGGAGTTGGCTCGCCAGTTCCGCGCGGCGGCAACTCACCTGGTCACCGGCGAAGCCTTGAAGGCTGGCGATGTGGCGAGCCGTTCCGGCTTCCACGAGATTCACACCGAGCGGCTCAGGATCTGTTCGCAGTTGCGAGACCTGCTGGATCAAGCTCGCGAGCTGGAGACGACTGCGGATCGAGAACGCGTTTGGAGCCAGAAACAACCACGGATCGACGAACTGGTGCGACAAGCTCGCGACATTCGGGCCACGGCGTTCAACCGTGACGAGCGGCTTTGGGATTACTCGGCCGAGGGGACCTATTCGTCCCTGGCCGCTGTGGCTGACAAGTTTCACAAGTTGGCGAAACCTCAATTGCCAGTTCTCGATTATGCCGACGCTCAGCCGAACGAGAAGCCAGCAACTCCGCGACCGAGTCTGTTCCCGAACTCAACACCGCCGAAAACCGGTTGGGAGGCCTTCACCCGATCCTGCGGAGAACGAGTGCGTGACGGACGAACGCTCGCTCGCACGCATCCCTTGTTGGTCTGGTTGATCTTCGGGGCGTTCGCCTTGTGGATTCTGCCGCGGCTGCCCGGAGGGAACTTCGCGAGGATCAGCGGCGGGAGGCTTGTCTGGCTGGTGTTTGGCGGCATCGCGGCCTTCGAGGTCTTTCGACTCGTCTCGCGCGGCGTCGATTGGCTCTTCGCCCCGGATGCGACGACGACTCGTGGTCAACGCGGTGTGAAATTGAATGCGAGTGGCTCCGACAACTCCTCGACGAGGAATTCCGGATGGGCGCTCGGCGGACAGGTTGAGCGGGCGGCCTACCGGGTGGTGAATCCCAACAGCGTGCGTGAGATTTCGTGGCGACGACGATTCACCGAACTGAGCGGCTCGCTGGCGACCGCTGGTTTAGCCACCGCGCTCGTGACAGCCGTGTTGGCTTACGTCACGCAGTTCTTCGGATCGACCGCGCTCATCGGACAGTTTGCGGTCGGGACGTTGATTGGTTCGTGGGGCTTGTTGATCGTCAGCAAATTGCGAGAAGGCCTGCCTCGCGAACGCTACATCGACCGGATGTTGCTGGCCGGAGTCGGCGTGTTGGTCGGAGTCACGCTGTTTGAACTCAATGGTTGGTTGATGATCGACTTGCCCGCCGACGGTTGGTCGCAGAAACAAAGTTTGCTGGCGATGACCAGCTCGTCGATGTCGGACAATCCGCAGCACATCTTGGCGGAAAGTTACGTTGCGTTCTTCGCGACCCTGTTCTTCTTCCGTCGTTGGTGGTGGCACACCGATTCATTCCGTCCGCATCGTTTCCGAGTCCTCTCGGTCTGTCTGACGGCGATTGTCGGAGCACTGGCGGCTCGCGCGTGGGGCTTCCCGGTTTTGTGGGGCACCGTCTGGGCTGCGAGCCTGTCGTGCGTCGTGCAACTCGCAGCGGTGTGGACACCGCGCGAGCAGCGTCGGTAAGAGTGGTTCCAACTCGGACTTGAGGGTTTAGATTACAGAGGGCGTCACGATGAATTCCACAGAAGTGACAACGACGCTGTCGTGGGTTGTGTTGCTGATCGCGCTGGTGGTGGCTGGCTTCTTGGCCGTGGTGATGTTTGCGTTCTCTCAGCCGCAGCGCCGGGCACGGATCGCGCAAGTCCTTGTCCAAAGTTTCCTGGTGGGAGTGGTGGTGGTGGTGGTTCTCAGATTCTCCTGGGGTGTCCCCACTCGGCATGTCGGGCTGCCGAATCAGAGATCCATCAATGCTGCTTCGGCTCGAATCGTTGAATCGACGACATCGGCAACTGTGTTGGGGCAAGCCGTTGCGGAGTCGGAGTCATCGCAGTCCGAGAAGCCGCTTCCCGAATGGACTCGGCAGCCGGTGCGAGTCGATGGCAGCCGAAAGCTGATCGTGGTGAGCAGCGGACGATTCGCGAGCGAAGAGGAAGCGACGCTCCACGGCTTCCAGCAAGCGGCGGCCACCACTGTGAAGGAGTATTCGTCGCTCGATCCTCGCGGCGTCGGTGCCGTGCAGCCGCAACACGCGGATGTCGTCAAAGAGACCGCGATCAAGCAGCGGTTCCTGGAAGTCGCTCAGCATGACTTCGGCAAGTTCAAAGCTCCGATGCACCAGCTTTGGTTGCAGGTGGAGCTAACTCCCGAACTCGGTGAGCGATTGGCGGAGCCGTGGCGGCAAGCGGCGATCGAGGCTCGCTTGCGAACGCTCACCGGTTGGAGCGTATGGGGCACGGCCGCCGCAGCTCTGGCCGCCTTCGCGCTACGTCTGGACGCCGCTTGGAACGGACGTCGCCGAGCCGTGATCACGGGAACGGCCATCGCACTCACACTGGGGAGCTTGGCATTCTTGGCCTGATCGTGTGAACTGCGAGTGATTCAATCTGATCCGGATTCCAATTGAAAACCGCGCCTTTGTTCGGGAGGGCGAGGCTCCCGCCGAGCCGGTGCGTGAATCACGCGTGCTCTCCGACCCGGCTCGGCAGGAGCCTCGCCCTCCCGAATGAGCGCAGTTTTTGTTGGAACCCGGATGAGGTGGAATGATGACCGGCCAATCACACAGCTCCGCGCATTGGGACCAGCGCTATCTCAGCGGCGATGCACCGTGGAATTCGGGACTTGTCTCGCGTGAACTGGTCCGTGTCTTGAGCGAGGAGCATGTCGCGCCGTGCCGAGCTGTGGAACTCGGCTGTGGTGCCGGGACGAACGCGGTGCATCTGGCTCAGCAAGGCTTCGAGGTTTTGGGGATGGATTGTTCGGCGATCGCAATTGAACGTGCCCGCGCACTCGCCGGCGAAGCTGGTGTTGCGGTGCATCTGGCCGTCGCGGATTTGTGCCAAGTGGCGAACCTCCGTGAATCTCTCGGCGAAGTCTCTGCGAACATCGAACGACAGTGCTCGTTCTTGTTTGATCGGGGTTGCTACCACTGTGCTCGGCGCGTGAACCTGGCAGGGTTCCTGGAAACGGTGGAATGGCTCGCCGCTCCGAATGCTCGACTGCTGCTGTTGTGCGGCAACGCGAACGAGCCGGCTCAGCAAGGACCGCCGAAAGTGACCGAGGCGGAAATTCGCTCGGACTGGGGACACCTCTTTGAGATCGAGTGGATTCGAGAGTTCCACTTTGAGGATCGCGGCGGAGTCCCAGGTCCCTTGGGATGGGCGTGCTGGATGACTCGCCGCTCGGCAGCGTGATCAGAGTAGGCTGATTATGCCTTGTGGGGAGTGTCATCAGAGATTCGGCGAGCGGCAGGGCGTCAGCCCTCCGAGTCAAAACCGCAGGAAATACTCGGAGGGCTGACG
>SYJG01000206.1 GCA_005798445.1 Planctomyces sp. | reverse complement strand
GTATGTCGCCGACACCGGCGCGTCGCACTACGACGAGGCCCCGAAGAACATCAAAGTTTGGGACGTCGTTGACGAGAAGACTCTGAAGAACGGCAAAGAGTTTGCGTCGATGAATTTGGCCACGTCTCCCTTTGCTCCAGGGGGAAAACCAGTCATCGAAGCCGGTTTCGCCGACGGCATTCGTTGCGACGTTGACGGCAACATCTGGGCGAGTGCCGGTTGGGTCGGTGCGGGCTACGACGGAGTGCATGTCTTCGAGCCAACCGAAGGTGTCCGCATCGGCCAAATCTTGTTGCCAGAGATTTGCAGCAACGTCTGCTTCGGCGGTTCGAAGCGGAGTCGCCTCTTCATGACCGGCAGCACGTCGCTGTACGCGGTCTACGTCGAGACGAAAGGTGCCCACATCACCTAGCAGATTCGATCGCGCCAACGTAGCCGCCTCGCTCCCGCGAGGCGGAGCTGATGACAGTGGTCGTCGCGATCTTGGAGATTTCTGGCGGTAGCTCCGCCTCGCGGGAGCGAGGCGGCTACGTTCACAGTGAGGCGAACGCAGTGACAACCATGAAACGAGCTCTTCGACAACTGATACTGTGCGGTTGGCTCGCGCCGGCGATCGTGTCGGCTCAAGATGCCACCCCAAAGTCGGGAGTCGTCACCTCCTCCAGTACCTCGAATTATTTTCTGGAGTACTTCATGGTGATCGTGATCTTCGGAGCGGCGTTGTTCGCGGTCTGCCGCTCCAGCCGCCGTAACGTGTGACGATGAGCGATTCCGCAAGCAGCCAGGCCGAGCCGGACGGTGGCCGACAGGTTGTTGTGACTGGCATCGGTTTGGTGACTCCGTTCGGGGTGGGGCGAGAAATCTCCTGGTCCGCCATTCGCGCTGGACGCAGCGCATTCGATTGGTTTGAGCCAGAAGATCGCAGCAACTCGCGCTCTCGAAGACTTCGATGGGCCGGAGCATCCGCTCCGGCGGAGCTTCTCGTGTCGTCCGAGCCGGTCGTCGCGATGGCTGTGGTTGCCGCGCGCGAGGCCGTGACTCACGCGGGTTTGGCGGACATCTCCGAACGCAGTGGCTGTGTCATCGGCACGAGCAAGCTCGGCCTGCGGAGTTTCGCTCGTGCCGTGGGGCACGTTTCCAACGTGCCCGGCCAGCAAGCGACGATCCAACAAAACCGAGACGGGCACGTTAAAAACGTGCCCCACGAGTACTGGCCGAACTCGGCGGCACTCGCGGTGGCGAGCGAGTGGAATCTGCGAGGCCCGGCGCTGTGTCCGGTGGCTGCGTGCGCAACGGGGTTGGTCAGTTTGATTCGCGGAGCGGACTTGATCCGATCGGGTGAGTGCGACGTGGTGTTGGCCGGCAGCTCGGACGCGTCGCTGGTGCCGATCGTGCTCGGCTCGTTTCAGCGGCTGGGCGTGATGGCTCGCGGATTCGAGGAACCATCAACCGCCTGCCGGCCGTTTGATGCGGATCGCTCCGGATTCGTGGTCGGTGAGGGAGCCGCCGTGCTGGTGCTGGAGGATCGCGAACATGCCGTCGCTCGCGGAGCCAACATCCTGGCGGAATTCGTCGCCGCCGGAATGGCGAGCGATCCCAGCGGGATGACTCAAGTCGATCCCGATGGAACCTCACTGGCGTGGCTGATTCGCGACGTGCTGCGGCGTGCGAATGTCTCGCCGGAGGAGATCGACGCGATCAATCTGCACGGCACGGCGACGCGAGCCAACGACATCGCCGAGACACGCGCCATGCGTGCCGCGTTCGGGTCAGCGGCGGATCGCGTCGCCTGCTCCAGTCAAAAGGGAGCGATCGGGCATCTGCTTGGTGCTGCGGGCAGCGTTGAATCGGCGTTCGCCGTGCTTGCACTGCGCGATCAAGTTGTGCCGCCGACGATCAACCTGCGAACGGCCGATCCGAAATGCGATCTTGATTACGTCGCCAACGAGGCGCGTCCGCTGTGGCTGCACAACGTGCTCAAGCTGTCGTTGGGCTTCGGCGGTCACGTCGCCGTTGGGTTATTCAGGGCTCCATCGTGAGCACTACCAGGCATAGCCAAACCCAATGGCACCAAGCACGTTGCTTTCGTCGTCAACACTCGACGAAAAACGACAGAACCAATTGTCACCAGGCCGAACAATGACTTCGCCGAGAAACCCGATCGTTCCGATACCCAATCCATCGGTGCCTCGGCCAAACGAACCTCGCACGGACATGGCAGGGAAGACATCGATTTCGACACCGCCGTGGAGAATCAGGTTGGCACCACTGTCCACGTTGTCGTTGATCGAAAATCCGGGTGCGCTGGCTTCGACGTTAGCGTTCGTCCAATTCAATCCCAATTGCACAAACGGTCGAATGTTTTCCGTCGCGCGGGTGTAGAAAATCGCTCCGATGTCGCCACCGAGAAAAGTCGCGCTCATTTCGAGGCCCGGCGTATTCGGATCGAAGTCAAAACCGACTCCCGAAAAGATTCCGAAGGCATCGATTCCGATTGTCCAAGGCGTTTCATCATTGGGAATCCCCAGCGGAAAGTTGGCTTGTAGACGTCCGCCGTTCCCCAGATCGACATCGAAGTCATCGAACTCATCGCCGACATGGAGGCCTAAGTATTGCACAGTGACCGACGATTTTCCCAACAAGCCTTGAGCAGTGGCTTGCTCGGCAAAAAAACACAGACAGAGCGCCAAACTCCAACCGACGGCGCGATTCATGCGAAGCTCCTGGCGATGTGGGATTCGAGAACTGAGGGCGAAGGCATCCGTGAAGTGGGCGGGGCTTCTACGGATGCACATCGGAATGGGTCAAGACCTCTTCCGGGGTGCATAACAGCAATTCCTTTTCATTCCTGGTCAGCTATCGGCCTGCAGTTGAGCGGCGGTGGTACGGCGGTCATCAAGCGAACCGGGGCGGGCGAGGATGTAATTGGTGAGGGGGTCGCCGCTCCGATCTTGAGTCATGACATTGTCAGGCAATGAGATCGTGTCATACTCTTCCACAGATGTCAGACAATTGTGGGAGAAAGTGATGCCGCGAATCATTCAAGCTCGCATCGACGAAGAAACCGAAACATCGTGGCATTACTCGATCGGTCGGAACATTTTCATTCGCACTGCGTCAAAGTGGCTTCACGCCTCGACGCGCCGCTCCTGACTTGCGAAGCCGTCATTGCCGAGAATTGCTATCTTCTGCGCAACGTCCATCAAGCGTCAGAGGCGATTCTGGAAAATGTCGATCGGGGAGTCTTCGTCGTTCCATATCGGCTGACCGGTAATGCTTCCAACGTCAAACGGCTGATACACAAGTACGCCGACTTGCCGATGGATTTTGCGGATGCCTGTCTGGTGGACATGGCCCATGATTTTCAGACTGGTCGAATCCTGACGCTCGACCAAGACTTTGCCGTTTATCGTTGGGGCAAGAATCGCCCCTTTGAACTGTTGCTCGAGCACTTCGAGTAGGAAAGACCGCCACGCTCATGGCTTTGAGTTTCTCAGACAATTCGTCGCAAATCGCCAATCTTCTGGAAGACCGCATCCTGATCCTCGATGGCGCGATGGGGACGATGGTGCAGCGTTTCAAGCTGCAAGAGGCGGACTTTCGCGGCGAGCGGTTTCGCGGACACACGCAAGACCTCAAAGGTTTCAACGACATCCTCGTGCTGACGAAGCCGGAGGTGATCGAGTCGATTCATCGGCAGTACTTCGAGGCTGGGGCGGACATCGTCGAGACCGACACGTTCAACGCTCAAGCCGTGTCGATGGCCGACTATGGCCTCGAAAGCCTCGCTTATGAATTGAATGCGGCTGCGGCGCGGTTGGCTCGATCAGTGGCGGATGAAGTCCAAGAACGAGACCCGTCGAAGCCGAGGTTTGTGGCCGGCTCGATTGGTCCAATGAATCGTTCGCTGTCAAACCGTTGGAACGATCGCGACACGGACAAGCCAGAAGTGACCTTCGATGAAGTCGTCGCCGCCTACACCGATCAGATTCGAGGACTCGTCGATGGCGGAGTGGACTTGCTGCTCCCGGAAACGTCGTTCGACACGATCAACATGAAGGCGTGCCTGCTGGCGATTTCTCGCCACTTTGAGCAAACCGGCAAACGATTGCCCGTGATGGTTTCGGCAACGGTCTTTGAAGCGAATGGCGGCACGACCTTGTTTGGTCAGTCCATCGAAGCGTTCTGGCAGGCGGTGTCGCACTTCCCGATGCTGAGCATTGGGTTCAACTGCGCCGTCGGTCCCGAAAAGATGCGGCCCTGGATTCAGGAACTCTCCGCGCTCGCGCCGAAATATGTGTCGTGCTATCCGAACGCCGGTCTGCCGAATGCGCTCGGCGAATTCGACATGACTCCCGACACGATGGGGCGGCTGGTGGGCGAGTTCGCCGAGAACGGTTGGGTCAACATCATCGGTGGTTGTTGTGGCAGTACGCCGACTCACATCGCTGCGATCGCGGATGCGGTGAAGTCGATGAAGCCGCGGCGCGTCCCGAACGTCCCGCACTACACGACCTTCTCTGGCCTGACGCCGCAATCCATTCGGCCCGAGAGCACGTTTTTCATGGTCGGTGAGCGAACCAACGTCACCGGTTCGCGGAAGTTCGCGAGGCTCATCAAGGAATCCAAGCTGGATGAAGCGATCGCGGTGGCTCGGCAGCAAGTCGAGAGCGGCGCGAACATGATCGACGTCAACATGGACGAAGGTCTGCTCGACAGCGAAGCCGAGATGACTCGTTTTCTGGACTTGGTCAACGCGAACACGGAAGTCGGTTCCGTGCCGGTCATGGTCGATAGCTCGAAGTGGTCGGTCATCGAAGCGGGGTTGAAGTGCCTGCAAGGGAAGGGGGTCGTCAACTCGATCAGCTTGAAGGAAGGGGAAGAAAAGTTCCTCGAACAAGCTCGCGTCGTCCGGCAATACGGAGCCGCTGTGATCGTCATGGCCTTCGACGAAACCGGTCAAGCCGTGACCGCCGACCACAAAGTTTCGATCTGTCAGCGAGCGTTCAAACTGCTGACCGAGAAGGTCGGCTTCCCCCCCGAAGACATCATCTTCGATCCGAACATTCTGACCATCGGCACCGGCATGGAAGAGCACGCGAACTACGCGGTCGAGTTCTTCGAGGCCGTGCGTCGCATCAAGCAGGTCTGCCCCGGAGCGAAGACCTCCGGCGGCGTGAGCAACGTTAGCTTCTCGTTCCGAGGCAACGACGTCGTGCGCGAAGCGGTCAACGCCGTGTTTCTGTATCACGCCATCAAAGCTGGCCTCGACATGGGCATCGTCAACGCCGGGCAGCTTGAGGTGTACGAGGAGATCGACAAGGAACTGTTGGAGCACGTCGAAGACGTCGTCCTCAACCGCCGTCCCGATGCGACCGAAAGGCTCATCACGTTCGCCGAGAAGTTCAAATCCGTCGGCAAAGGGGAGGCGTCCGCCGCCGTCGAAGAGTGGCGGAACGGTACCGTCGAAGAGCGACTCAAGCACGCGTTGCTCAAGGGAGTCACCGACCACATCGACGAAGACACCGAAGAGGCTCGGCAAAAATATGGCCGTCCGCTGAACGTCATCCAAGGCCCG
>SYJG01000205.1 GCA_005798445.1 Planctomyces sp. | reverse complement strand
GAGTCAAAACAGATGGAATCACTCGGAGGGCTGACGCCCTGCCGCTCGCCGGAACAACTGACTGCCGTAAACGTAGCCGTCTCGCTCAGCGAGGCGGTGCTGTCGCGACCGGAAAATGGCTAAGTTGTCGCTGCCAGACTCCCGGCCAAAACGGATTCGGCATCATGTCCTCGCAGAACTTGATCCGCGCGGCTGGGAATGTACACGGCCAATGGTTCGAATCCCGATCGAGCCAGCGACAATCGCAGCAAATCTTCGGCGGCCAGAGTCAAACGACCGGCGCGGCGAGTCAGCGGGAATTCCATTCCGCCAATTCCTTGATACGAGCGATAGACGACTTCGGAACAGACCAGCCGGTCGGAGCGAGTGAAATCGAAGTCGAAATCGTAAGCCTTGCCTTCGTGCAACATGCCTCGGCCAATCGCCTGCGCAATGTCGTCTGGGGCGAGCATCGGCCGCACCACAGCGATGGCATCCGCTCGGAATGGACTGCCGAGCGACCGCAGCCACACGCCGTCACGCATCGCCTCCAGAACTCGGCGCGGTTCGTGCGGATCGAGCTCCAGCAGTCGCCGCCAACGGGGCTTCAGCTCATGATGCTCTCGCAGACCCATGCGTTCCAACTCGCGGGAGTCGCCGAGATACAACGCCGCGTGTGGCCAGTAGCCGGGCAGGAAATAGTTCGTCAGTGCGAATTCCTTCCGATTGACGATGACGTCGCCCGGTTGCAACAGCGTGCGCAGTTCCTCGACAACAGACGCCGGCAGTGCCGGCTGATGCCCCAACCGAGTGAACCGATCGGTGACCATCAGGCAGGCGACCTTTTGTAGGCCATACAATGCGCGGTCGATCAAGTTGCGTCGCACCGCATTCGAGAGCTGCCGAGTGCGTGCCCGAATTCGAGCCTTCGCAACTTCGTAAACCGAAACTTGCAAGCGCGGTCCCAATCGATCCAAAACTTCGACCAGCGGTGTCAACAACGGATCGGACGCGAGAGACCACAATTCGTCGGCGTGCTCTTCGTGGTAACGCACCGCGTGGTAGAGATGCCAGACATGCACCGGGCTGGTCAGCGATCGCTGCACGGTGTCGTATGATTCGGGCGGGATGCCGAAATGCGGCTCCGGCTCGTTGAGCTTTGCTCGGATCGCCGGCTGGTTGTGGTAGTTTTCTCGCAGAAACCGAGCCGCATCGACCAGCAGCAGCGCGGCCGCGTAGCCGATCAGGAAGCGAGTCGGCCGCAGTGACGGCGGCACGTCCTCCGTGTCGCGATAAGTGATGACGACCTCGAACAACGCCGATCGAGCCATCCAGTACGAAATCAACAATTGCCGAGCCGCCTCATCTTCGCTGGGCGAAAAGAAACCGCGCTCACGAACATTGAACTGATCACGCAGCCGCAACGCCGATTGCTTCAATTCTTCAAAATACACCGCCAGATGCGTGACGGTTCGAGCATGAGCCTGCAGAGCGTCCGGCAACATACACACCACTCCGAGTCACCATTGAGGGCGGCATCGTAGTCATTGACCGGGCTTGCCAACACCTCGCCTCCTCGGCGGCACCATCAGCCACGACAGCACGACGGCCGCTCCGAACGAGCAGTAGCAGACCGTGAAAACCCACGGCTCGGCGTCGAAAAACATCAAATCGTGAACCCAGGTGGCGATGAAGTCGCCGCGATCGCTCACCTGCCCCGCGAGGGGTCTCGCAACCGCTGTTCCCAAACCGTCAGCGGGCAGGTAACGCCACACAGACTCTCGGCCACGACAAACCGATGGCCATCAGATGGATCGCTCGAAATCGCACGCCCCGCACCCACTCCCACCGCCGCACGCCTCCCACCAGTGCCAGCAGCAGCCCGAGCACCACAAACGTCACAAAGGCGAAGTGAACGACGACGACAAAATCCGCGGTCAGTCGGTAAAGTGTGACCATGTCACTCAGGAGACCGACGTGGTGGTACATATTCCCGGACAGATTTGGCAAATAGCAGCAGCGTTGGTTTTGTTGAGCAGCGTGCAAGACGTATTTGCTGCTGACAAGCAAGTTGATTTCGTCAAGCACATCCAACCGTTGTTGGCCAAGAGGTGTGTTTCGTGTCACGGGCCGGAGAAGCAGAAGGCGGGGTTGCGGTTGGATCGGAAGTTGGCGGTGCTCAAAGGGGGCGATGACTTGGGGCCGGCAATTGTGCCGGGAAAGAGTCGCGAGAGTTCGCTGTTTCGCGTCGTGGCCGGGTTGGAAGCAGGACTCGAAATGCCGGCCGAGGGGGAGAAGCTGACGGCTGCGGAGATCGAGTTGCTCAAACGCTGGATCGACAGCGGGGCCGAGTGGCCGGATGACGGGAGTGAGAAGGAAGACGTTTTCAAATCGCATTGGGCGTTTCGACCACTGGTTCGGCTGCCATTGAGCGGCAAGGCGCTAGCCGCCGGTCGATCGGTACAGCGACCGGTGGCGAGCGCCATTCCGCTCAGGTCAAGATCGCAAAATCCCATCGACTCGTTCGTTCTCGCCAGGCTGGAAGAGGCAGGACTTCAGGCGAATCCTGAAGCCGATCGAACGACGCTCATCCGGCGGTTGAAGTTTGACCTGCTCGGCCTGCCGCCGTCGCCGGAGGAAGTGGAAGAGTTCGTCACCGATTCAAGAGAAGACACTTACGAGCGGCTCGTCGATCGCTATCTCGCGTCGCCACACTTCGGCGAGCGGTGGGCGCGGCATTGGCTTGATGTCGTGCGGTTCGCGGAGAGTCATGGCTTTGAGATGAATCAGCCGCGGCCGAATGCGTGGCCGTATCGGGACTACGTCATTCGCAGTTTCAACGAAGACAAGCCGTACGACCAATTCGTCTTCGAGCAGCTTGCCGGCGACACAGTTGGTACGGACGAGGCGACTGGCTTTCTGGTCGGTGGCCCGTGGGATCAAGTCAAAAGTCCGGACCTTGGCCTGACATTGCAGCAACGTGCCGACGAACTGCATGACATGGTCAGCACGACCGGCAGCGTGTTCCTTGGCCTGACGGTCGGGTGTGCTCGGTGCCACAACCACAAGTTCGATCCGATTTCACAGCTCGATTACTACGGGATGAAGGCGTGCTTCGCGGGAGTGCAGCACGGTGAGCGACCACTACGAATTGGCGATCCGAATCGTAGTCAGCCTGGAAAGCCTGACGTACAGCCGGCGGCGATTCGCGAACAGTTGGCTGCGATCGAAGCCGAGTTGCAGAAGATCGACCCGCAGGCCAAGCGGAACGGTGTGCTGTTTGTCGAGACGTTTGCTCCGACGAAGGCTCGGTTCGTGCGGATGACGATCTTCGCGACGAATTCGTCGGAACCGTGCATCGACGAACTCGAAGTCTTCACGGCCGGAGCGAAGCCGGAGAACGTGGCACTCGCGTCGCGCGGCACGAAGGCTCGCGCGTCGAGCAGCTTGCCGGGCTTCGCGATTCACAAACTGGAACACGTCAACGACGGCCGCTACGGCAACAGTTTCAGTTGGATCTCGAATGAACCGGGCAAAGGCTGGCTCGAACTGGAACTCCCGAACGAATTCGAGATCGACCGCATTCTCTGGAGCCGTGATCGTGATCCGGTGCAGTTCAAAGATCGCACGGCGAAAGAGTACCTCTTCGAAGTGTCCTCCGATCGCGAGAAGTGGCGTGCCGTCGCGGGGTCGCCCGATCGTCTGCCGTCCGCGAGCAAACCGGATGGTTTGCCGCCGGAAACGAAAGCTCGCATCGAGAAGCTCTCTGCCGAGCGAGGTGCTTTGCAGAAAACACTGGCTGAGTTGACCGCAGCCCCAATGGTCTACTCTGGCAAACTGATGCCTCCTGAGGAGACGTTTCGCCTGCATCGTGGTGACCCGATGCAAAAGCGCGAGCCGGTCGGACCGACGGGTCTCGCCTCATTCGGCTCAGCGTGGCGATTGGACCGCAATGCCGCCGAAGCCGAGCGTCGCGTGCGGCTCGCGAAATGGATCGTTGATCCTGAGAACCCGCTGACCGCGCGAGTCATCGTCAATCGCCTGTGGCACTACCACTTCGGCGCCGGCCTCGTGGACACGCCGAGTGACTTCGGCCTCAACGGCGGCAAGCCGACGCACCCCGAATTGCTCGATTGGCTGGCGACCGAATTGTTGGCAGACGCCGATTCCAATCCCCTCTCCCTTCGGGAGAGGGTGGCCGAAGGCCGGGTGAGGGCCGATGGGCCGAACGACGTCCAATCGAAACTGACTGAATCTTCAATCGCAGCGACACCCTCACCCCAGCCCTCGCCCCAAGGGAGAGGGGGCCGGACCGTCACGCTCAGTAGTCTCAAGCGTCTGCACCGCCTGATCGTCACTTCCGCAACGTTTCGCCAAGCAGGCACGCCGCACGACGACGGACTCGCGGTGGACGCGGGGTCGCGATTGTTGTGGCGCTTCCCACCGAGACGGTTGGAAGCCGAAGTGCTGCGTGACGCGATCCTGACAACGAGTGGGCAGCTTGATCGCCGCATGAACGGAGTTGGCTTTGACCTGTTCGAGACGAATGCGAATTACGTCCGCGTGTTCAACTCGAAGCAAGAGTTTGTTCCGGAGACGGACTTCCGACGCATGGTGTACTCGCACAAGCATCGAATGCAGCTCGACGACACATTCGGCACGTTCGATTGTCCGGATGGAGGACAGGTCGCGCCGAAGCGGAACTCATCGAACACGCCGTTGCAGGCGCTCAACCTGCTCAACAGCCGCTTCTTGGTCCAGCAAGCGGAATTGTTCGCGGCGCGAGTGCGATCCGAGGCTCACAGCGATGCGGCCTCGCAAGCGGCGACCGCAATTCATTTGGCCTTCGGACGCAAGGCACGTCCGGAAGAGATCGCCCCGGCGGAAGAACTACTGCAAGTTCACGGCCTGGCGGCTTTGTGCCGAGCGTTGCTGAACGCCAACGAGTTTTTGTTCGTGCGCTGAGCTACAGCCGCCCTGTGAATCTCCGCTATCATTTGCCGGATTTCACGAATGAGATGTTTCTGGCGAGCCGGGGTGCGTCAGCCCCCGGACTCCTCCGTATGACGTTCGGTCCG
>SYJG01000204.1 GCA_005798445.1 Planctomyces sp. | reverse complement strand
GTCAGCCCCCGGACTGTTTGAGAATCTGAGTCCGGGGGCTGACGCCCGCCGGCTCACCGAAATTCAAGAGGCTGCCGCATGAACAAGTGCATTTCCATCCTCGCGACAATCACTTTGCTCTTGTACGTCACTCGTCCAGTCTCCGCCGTCGAACCGAAGCGGCCCAACATCCTCTTCGCGTTCGCCGACGACAGGGGCCGTTATGCCAGCGTCTTTGAGGCGGTCGAAGGAGCTGGCGCGATCAACCTTGGCCGCCCTCGGCCGTCTCTGCGATTTGTCAAATTTCAAATGCCGAACACGGACGGTCGAGGGCGGCCATCCTACGGCCCACTCCACTTTTGAAAGTCACCATGAATCACGTCAGCAACGAACTCCATCGAGAAGCCATCGAAAAAATTCGAGCACTGAAAGCCGACGTTGAACTGTTCGCGGATGGCGACGTGCGGCAATTGAATTTTGTCGGCACGGAGGTCGCGGACGACGACTTGGCCACGGTCGCGTTGTTCTCGCGGCTGCAACGGCTGCTGCTGGGTGCGACGCGCGTGACGGACGCCGGCATGAGGCATCTCGTGGGACTCAAGGAGTTGGAGTACCTCAGTCTGCACGGCACCGAAGTTTCGGAACAGCGTCGGCATCAACTCCGTCTGCTGCTCTCGAACTGCCGAGTCTGTCCGCGCATGGATTCCATGACGTCCGGTCCGCCGGTCATCATCGAGCCGCTGGTGGCTCCGCCGCGCACCGAAGCCGCTCCGGTGACCGCGACTCCGCAGCCGCAGGACATCTTGCGGCGAGTGCAAGCCTTGGAGGCGGACGTGACGGCACTGCGGCAACTCATCGAACAGCAATTCGTAATTCCAAGAGGTGACTCATGACGACAATCGAAAGACGGCTTTCTCCATTGAACATGGTTCACTGTGCGTGGTTCATCATCTTCGTGGCGTTCGCGTCAATTGGTCATGCTCAAGAGGCGGAACTGAAAGACGATCAGCGTCGGTTTGGCAAAGACCCGCGAACGGGGACGGCTCAAGCGGTTCTCGTCGTCAATCAGGCTTTGGGGCATACCGGTCAACTGTTGCCGATCGACTCGGATGGAAAGTTGGTGGCCCCGGGTGCCGCAGCGCAGATTGAATCGCTGTTGAACCGGAAGAATGGATTCCATCCGGCGAGTTGCGTGAAGTTGAACTTTTATGTGGCCAATCCGGATGTGATGGCCGTCGTTCAAGAGTACCTCGGCAAGAATCTGAAATATGAGACGCAGCCGGCCGTCAGCTTTGTGCAAACTCGTCTGCCGCTACTCGGAGCGTTGGTGGCCGTCGATGCGATTGGGGGCGTTGATGTGAGGTCGGCACGAGAACGCTTCAAGAGCTGGTCCAAGACCAGCCTCATCGAGTCACGCATCGCTCATGCAAGCATCCTGAAGGCTGGCCCCCGCGTTTACATCTCTGGTCAGGCGGAAAAGGGAGCCACGCTGGCGGAAGCGACTCGGCTGACGCTCGAAGGATTGCGAAAGACGCTGACGCATTTGAATCTCAACCTCGACGACGTGGTTCAGGTGAAGTGCTTTCTGACTCCGATGGATCAAGTCGCCGACGTGCAGCGTGAAATCGTGGAGTTCTTCGCGCCCGTGACGAGCATTGTGAAGCCAGCGTATGCGCCGCCGTGCGTGTTTGTGGAATGGCAATCGACGCTGCCCATCGAAATTGAATTGATTGTCACGGTTCCGCAGGAGGTTCTCGAACGCGAACGAGTCGGCGACAAGCAAACGCCTCGCGAACCGCTCGAATTCATTACGCCGCCCGGCACGACCGCGTCGCCGGTCTTCTGCCGAGTCGTCCGAGTCAACGATCCGCGCACGATCTTCGTTTCCGGTTTGTACTCGCGCGACGCGAGAGACGGAGCGGCTCAGGTCAAAGACGTGTTCGCCCAGTTGCAGGAGATCCTCAAGGCCAGCGGCAGCGACCTGCGGCATCTGGCCAAGGCGACGTACTACGTCAGCGACAACGACGCGAGTGCGAAGCTCAATGAACTGCGTCCGAAGTTTTACGATCCCGCTCGTCCGCCTGCGGCCTCCAAAGCACAGGTCTTCGGTGTCGGAGTTGAAGGCCGGTCACTCACTCTCGACATGATCGCCGTGCCGAAATAGTCACGCGGCCCAATGAAATCCATCAGCGGTCGCATGCCGCAACGATTTATCACGAACGGTTTCGCGAATTCGCAATTTGTTCGATCTATTTGTCGGCGGAATAGAGTCGGGCCAGACCGGGTTTTCCGGTGAGTTGGTAATGTTCGATGAGCGCGTTTCTCGACTTCTCGTGATTGGGTTCGATCTCGAGTGCGCCACGTAGCCACATTTCTCCCTGGACTGGATCATCGAACTTGAGGAGCCTCCACCCGATTTCATATCGGAGATCAGCGGAATCCGGAGTTTTGGCGACGGCATCTTTCAATTGATTGATGGTTGCGAGTTGCAACTTGGCTGCTGAGACCGCTTGAAAATGCGGTTTCGCTTGCTCGTGCTGGCCGGTTGCAACGAGTGCATTGGCCAATGAGTATCGCAGACCAGAATCGAAGGGCTTCAATTCGACCGCGCGTTCCAGCGAGCGAACAGCCGGTCCATATTGATGCGTCTCAAGTTGAAGCTGACCGAGAGTCGAGAATGCCTCTACGCTCTTTGGACTCGCGGAGATGGCCTGTTCGAGAGATCGAATGGCTTCTTCGGGCTTGCCGTTCACGTTGAGGCATTTGGCCAAGATCACTTTCGCGTTTGGATTCGCGGTCTCTGTTTTCAAGACAATGCGTGCCTCGATGGCCGCCTGCTCATTTTCCTGGATGTCGAACAACTGCTTGGCGAGACGAATCCGAATGTCGTTGCGATGCGGAGCCAGTTCGAGCGCGCGCTTGAGTTCGGGAACCGATTTTGAAGAGATCCCCAGTTGATCAAAGAAGACTCCCGCAAAAAAAAATGGCTGCGGATCCTGCGGATAATCCGCCTTCCAGGCCTCGATGATGCGAAACGCAAAATCGACGTTGTGGAGCAGGAAATAGCCATTCACATAGGCTTCGCAAATATCCGGGCCGTCATCGCCAGGATTCATGAGCAATTCCGTGAACCGTCGTCCTACTTCACTCAAGTGGCCGACCTGCGCGTTCGCCAGAGTCGATTCGAGCTCGATTGCCCGCGACGGCGCACCGCACTTGGATGCTTCTCGCAGGATCGTCGTCATGTTTTCAAATTCGCCAAGCCGGCGATAAACACGGGCCAGGCGCAGTAGAACGACCGGATCTCGCGGGAACTTCGACCGCAACGACTGTAGGAGTTCTTTGGCATCCTCGTGCCGATGGTCCCTTAACAATTTGGCCGAACGGCTGATCTTCCAACTTTTCGAGAACTGAGGGACGGCCCAAACTCCGAAAATCGTCATGGCCACGAAGGACACGGCAACGGACAGGCGAATTGACCATGTCCGAATGTCATTGTGTGATGGATGAGGCATCAATGTCGCCTGGGCAATGCGTCTGGTCGAGCGTTACGCGTGGTGACGTCAGGTGAGTCCAATTGCAGGAAAGACCGTCATGCAGATTGGGCACCGTCAATGATCATTTCGATTGGCCATTCCGGATGCGGTCAATGCAAGAAAAGCTCGTCCAATCTGAAGGGAACCTGAATTCGTGACATTTTCAACTTTGCAAATTCCAAAGTACTCACTTAGGCAGCCGGTCTGAAATGTTCTACCGGTTATTGCGGGCGGATTGTCAGGCTCCATTTGGGCAAGGTGTCGGAGCGTTGGATGTGAGGAGCGTATTTTTGGAGGGCGGTCTTGGTGAGTGTCACGCCGCGTTCGT